>NZ_JAXHDC010000062.1:0-13666 GCF_037072045.1 Oceanobacillus sp. MO10714A
ATATTAAATTAAAAAATTATTAATGAGGTGTTCATCATGAAAGAAATAATCAGTGGACTTGGTCTACTTTTTGTCATACAGGGAGTAGGTGGATTAATCAATCATTTGACTAATGGTGGAAAAAGTTGGTTTTTGGTAAATTATATTGATGCGTTTCAGGGATTTGAAGTTGTTATGGACATTATTTTTATTGTAGTTGGTGGGGTCATAAGTTTAGCCTCTTGGAAAATAGGCGGATCAACTAAAAGTGAAAATTAAAATATAGAGCAAATAGGACGGTTTATACATAGCCGTCCAGTTTGGCGGATGCTCCGTTGAAATATATTTTTAAATGTTTATAGAGAGGAACGTAAGAATTATTATGAATTTAAGACATATAGGGAGCTTGTCTCCCCAAAAGGAAGAACGATTATATTTTATTGATAACCTAAGAGGAGCTCTTACAGTGTTGGTTGTGCTTCATCATTTGGTGTATTTTTCCATCTATAAGTAAGCGTCAAACTGCCCACACCTAGTAATTGAGGTATGGGCAGTTTATACTTTAATTAAGATTTTATTTTGGACTTTGACAATGTAATGGAATAGTTGGTGACCATGGTAAGAGCTGATCTATTTCTTCTTTATTTGTTGTATCAATATTTGGCAACTGTTCAAATAGATACTTCAAGTATTCAAATGGGCTTAGCCCATTCTCCTTAGCCGTTTCTACAATACTATAAATAACAGCGCTCGACTCAGCACCTTTCGGTGTGTTACTAAACAAGAAGTTTTTACGGCCGATCACAAAAGGTTTAATGGAACGTTCACTTCGATTATTATCTATCTCCAATCGACCATCCTCTAAAAATACGATCAGTTTATGCCACTGTTTCCGACAATATTTAACCGCCTTGCCAAGTGCACTTTTCGGCAGTACTTTTGGCGTCTGCTCTTTTAGCCATGCTGAAAAAGCCTCCAGAATAGGTTGGCTATGCTCTAACCGTATTTCATATCTTTCTTCTGGAGTTTTATCCAAGCATTCGCGTTCAATCGCAAATAATTTGTTACAGTATTCCAGTCCTTTGGTTGCGGTGAGACGTGATTGGTCTGCACCTTTTGGCAAAGCTTTTAGTGCTTCGTCAAAATATCTGCGGGCATGACTCCAACAACCCGATAAGGTGATATTCGGAATACTATCATATCCGCCATATCCATCCACATGCAAATAGCCATTAAAATCCGATAGAAATTTTTTCGGATGTTTACTTGCACGTGTACGCTGATATTCAAACAGGATATTCGGTGGACGGTCTCGACCATTTCGGTATAGCCACATATATGATTTGGATTCAGCTGATCGTCCTGGTTCGCGAAGTACCTGTAAGGTAGTTTCATCTGCATGTAGAATTTCTTCCTGTAAGAGGTGTTCACGCATTCGATTATATATCTTGGCTAACCATCGGTTAGCACCTTCCACCATCCAATTGGCTAGTGTTTGACGTGATAAATGAATGCCAAGATATTTTAGTTGGCTTTCCTGCCGATACAAAGGCAAGCCCTCGGTGTATTTTTGATTCATGATGTAAGCCACAATAGAAGGAGATGCATAACTATTCGGAAATGCAGGTGATGGCATTTTAGCCGTGACGATAGGTGTTTCTGTTCCTTCTTTTTCACAATGTCGACAAGCATACACATGACGGACATGTTTCACAACTTTGACTTGGGCCGGAATGACTTGAAGTTCTTTTCTAACTTCTTCACTCATCTTATGTGTTTTTTCACCGCAACATGAACAGACCTGTTCCTCAGGAGAAATTTCATAATCAATTCTCTCCGTCGGCAGGTCTTCCATCAACTCTTCACGAGTTTTTCGAGGCTTTTTACGTTTATATGTAATAGTATCAAATGTGGGTTCTTCTACTTTTGAATCCGCTACATCCTCCACCTCGTTAAATAACGGAAGACTCATTTGATCCTCATTCGTTTTTTCACTAGAAGCACCGTATTTTTGTTTTTGAAGTAATCTGAACTGTTCCTCATACCACTTTAGTTTTGCTTCCAGCTCTTCATTACGAATTTTATAATATTCAATTGTATGTTCGTCGTTTTTCTCCACTGTTTTTTTCCATACTTAAAGTATACAAAAAGAAATCCGGCATGACCAGCCGAATTCTCATGTTTTCCTATTTTTTCATAGAATGGTTCGCGCTGTCACTTCTCTGTGCGCCTGATTTTGATGCATAGGCAACCCATCCAATAGCCAACGGAGTTGGCGTTCAGTGATTTTCATGGGTGTTGTATCTTGTTCAGATGGCCATTGAAACTTACCTTGTTCCAATCGGCGATAATGAAGCCAAAAGCCATTATGTTCCCATTGAAGAATTTTTAATTTATCACGTTTTCGATTGCAAAAAACAAAGAGACAAGGGGAAAAAGGATCCAGAGAAAAGCATTCTTTCACAATGACGGCTAGGCCGTCAATTGATTTACGCAGATCGGTACTCCCACGAGCTAAGTAAACTTGTTTAAATGATACATTATGTAACATCACGATTGGAGAACGTTCAGTACCTTAGATAATAAACCAATGTCAGCATCTGGCTGAACTTCTACAGACATCCGATCGAAATGAATAAGAACAGAGCCTTTCAGTTCATCAGGTTCATCGGTTACGCTGACTTTAAGAAAATCGGCATTAGTAACCTTTTGCTGGGACTGTAATTCAGAACCATCGATTTTCTGAATCCAATAATACATTTGATGTTCCTTGAACCCATTATCTCTGTACCATTTTGCTTTGCTCAAGCCACTATCCTTCCAATCCTTGAGTCGAGCTTCCCATTCTATTCTTTTGGCTGATTTAACCATCGCAAAACCTCCTGAAATAACATCTAATCAGATTATGCCATGGATGATAAGTTAATAGAAGGTGGGCGTGAATTGACGCTTACGAAGCTTTGCATATATCGAGGCGTATTTCCTTTATGTTAAGAATGATAATGTAACCCCAATTAAATTTAGTAATGCATGTGCAAGAATTGCAGGAAAAATAGAGGAAGACTTTTCATAGAGCCAAGCAAAAACAATGCCTCCCGCGAACATCATTGGCAATGTTTCATAATGGGGTATATGTACTAAAGTGAATATAGTTGCATTTACGATTAGCCCCCATAATTGTCCCATCTTTGTTCTAAAAAAGTTGTAAAGAACTCCTCTATAAAATATTTCCTCATATATAGGTGATACGACAACGGCCGATAGAAGAGCTACTATGGCCGTAAGAAAACTAAAATTATGTTGGATATCTTCTGTTCTCTGATTTTGATAAGCTATGCCCAAAAAATCCAACGTGTAGAGAGCCAACACACTAAAAACAAGAATTATAAGGATGCTCAAAGTAATATGCCAAATAAAACGAGGGTTAAAACTCCTTAGTCCAATTGCACTCCAGGTTAGACGATGTTTTTTAATACAAAATATATAAGTTAAAAACAGAAAAACAATAGCCATAATTAATCCGGTTATTGTACCTGCGTACACTTCGTTTCCTATTAACGTTAATAAAAAACTGGCAATCACATTTTCCAGAACAATTGGAATAACCATTAAAGTTAAAATTAATAATATTATGATATCTCTCCAAGAGAGAAAGCGTTTTTCTTTATCGTTACTGTTCATACTAACATCTCCTTGAAAATCTTTAAGCACACAGTTCCAATCAATAACGAATTATAAACATTTTAATCCATACTTTTTTAAAATAGGTACGATTACTTCAGACATGACACCCTTTCTTCAATAGGTTGTTGTTAATTCGGAGCCTTTTTCTGCTTTATAATGTTCTTTTACCCAATTATGGAATCCAATACTACCAATAATTTTTCTATGTTTTATATCTTCTATACCCCATCTTATCCCTCGATTATTTGTAAACCGTTCACGCCAACTCTCAATAATCTGACAGGCTTCATTTACTTTGGTAAAAGTATTAAGTTCATAGTATTTTGTTACTTCTTCTTTTGAAAAATAAAGTAAATATCTTCTGCATCATTCAACCGAATATCCCTACGAAAACGCTGTGTCTCTATTATGGGAAACTCCCTTGTCAAGTTCATTGAATCTATCCTCTCTGTGTATATTTACATTGAAAAGCTATCTTGCTTACTAAAGATAAAACAAGATAACTTTAATGATATACCTTGTATTTGCACCTTAGGTGACATTCAGAGCAGTCAACTTTTTAATTGTAGGCGTATTAAGTATTTGCATATATTTTTTTTCTAAGAAAAATTACTAAAACAATGGCTAAAACTGCTAGAACTGAAAGTAAAAGAATTTGACTTATATTCATCATCAACCCAATTGCATGAATGATGAGAAATAAACTAACAACTGGTATGGAAGTAACCATCCCTATTACAACATTGAAATTCGATTTAATCGCATCAGATGCCTTTTCCCAATCTACCATTGGCTTTTTCTTATCAAATAATGGTGCTAATAGATTATTTAACAAACATAAAATAATCAAAAAAATGAGCATAAGTATACTGTTAACAGTAAATCCTTCCATCACAAAGTAAACAACAAAGCTAATAACAATACTGATGATATTCATAATTGTTATATAAATCACTTTGGCTGTATTTAATAAAGATTCATTTAAAGGCATATATTTTTGTGTAGCGTACAATTTTCCCTCTTTAGAATAGACTGTTCCTATTTGATTATTAAAGATGCACATAAGAAATACAACATAAGAATATACAATGAAAAAGTTTGCTTTTAAAAAAGAAATATCTAATAGGTTAAAAATATTTTCTTTAAATAAAAGAACAATGAACCCAATAATAATTGGCATTATGACTGTTATCAACATTTGTACTCTAAAGTAGGCATAAGATTGAATGATTAAATTTTCTCTTTGCATATAAAATAACAGGTCACTTTTTGAGAATAGCATCCTCTTTTGATTAATAGCCAAAGGTTTGGAATCTAATTGTGAATTAATCTTATATCTTTTTGCTATATTATAACTTGCTACTGTAAACATAAAGAAATTAGTAAAAGATAGTAACAATAATAAGATGATATATTTTACGGCTTCATTGTTTCCAAGCAACGATGTCATTATTGGTAAAGATGATATCACATGGTGTATAAATAAAATTAACTCATCCACGAATTGTAAGGCACTCATACCATGTACGTTAAAATGAATTTCTTTTAAATTAACGAAGGAAACAAATGAATAGATCGCCCCTCCCCATAAGCATAGAATAACCAGACTGTTTACAATTAAAAAATGGGCATGACTTTTAAAATACTTTCTGATTAAATATAAAATAGACATTGGTACGTAATGGATCAATATAATTAACAAAACAAATAATGGAATAAATAAAAGATATTTTAATAAAATCATCCATTCAAACTTCATGATCATGAATAGTACGGTTATCCATTGAGGAGCGAGCGAAAATGTTAATGGTAAAAGCATGCTACTTATTATTTTCGACCTCATAATATCTTGTTCACTTATTGGAAGATAAATTAACTTTTCATATTCTTCATTAGACAATAACAATGCATATGAGAAATAAAGCGTTGTTAGTCCACTTAAAATGAATACAAGTAAAATATTTAAAATGATTAATGTACTCACATCATGTCTCAAAAATATGTAACCATTTACTACAAATAGTTGCATAAAAAAATAAACAATTGCAATAGTTAAGACAACACGGATGCTCTTTTGCCTTGGTAATTTATAATAATCATTCATAAATAATTGAATTAATTCAATATTCATCATATTGATTCTCCATAAAAATACTTTCTAAAGAGCCAGTTTTAGTTGCACTATCCATATCATCTTGGAGAACTATTTTTCCATCTTTTAATATAGCAATTTTAGTACAGATTTTCTCAGCAATATCTAATAGATGAGTCGAAAAAATAGCTGTTCCACCATTTTGGACATAGTTATTTAATGATTCTTTAAATGTAACCATTGCATGTGGATCAAGTCCATTCATCGGTTCATCCATAATAATGATTTTAGGATGTATTGTAAAAGCCGCTATTAAAGCCAATTTATGCAACATACCATAGGAATAGGAACCAACTTGTTTATCTAAATCATGCTCTAAATCAAATTCCTGTATATATTTGTTTAATACATCTATTTTATTGCATTCATAGATTCGCATTAAAAATAATAACCAATTTCTTGCAGTTACATGGTTGAACACTTGAATCGTATCTGGTATATAAAAAAATTGTTTTTTATAATCAACGCTTGAACTTTTATTTATTCCGTTTATTTGTATTATTCCATTATCTTCCTCTATGATCCCAGTAATAATATTTAATGTGGTACTTTTACCAGCTCCGTTTCCACCTACAAATGCTAATATATCATTCTCTTTCACATGTAAATTAATTCCTTTTAAAACAGGCTTTCCATCAAATGATTTTATAAGTGATACAACTTGTAACATAAATATCTCCTCCATTCTCTATTCTTTTCTAATACTTAATTTTTGAACCGTTAAATAAATTAGAATGATTGACCAAAGAACAGTAACTACTATATGAATAAATATTTCTGAACCTTGACCTGTAATAATTTGATTCATTGCTTCAGCAGATATTGTAGATGGCAACAAAAGATCAAGTATACGATTCCAGCCCTTCATCATATGAATCATAAACAAAATACCAATAGAGCTAATGGCAAGAATAGCTGTTTGTTTAAATACGGCACTCATTAATAAAACTAAAGCAACTATAAATGCAATCCAAAAGGAATAGTAGGCAAATCCAAGTAACACATTTTGAATTGGAATTGGGTCAAATAAAAAAACAGTGTAACCATACGAAATCAAATAACCAACGCTAATAGAGAAAAGAACTAATAATAAATGAGAAGAGTATTTAGATAATACGTAAGATATTAGGCTGACAGGCTTGGTCAAAATAATATCTAACATTCCATCCTTCCTGTCCATCTGTATCATTCCCATAATGCTAATAACAATAACCATTACACCTAACTGATCAAATTGGGAACCGATCGTACTAGCTAAAACTTCGCCACTTGTCTGTTTCATCACTAACGGATCTATTGTAATTCCTTCACTTCCCCCAAAAGTCTCCAGTAAAAGTGGCATATAATAAGTAACAACAGGCTGCATAAGCCCTAGTAAAATAAATACAATAGGGAACCATATTATTTTCCACTCCATCAAAAACTGTTTCCATTCTTTTTTTAATAGGACCTTATATTGTTTCATTTTTTCACCACCAAATTTAAGAATATATCTTCTAAATTTTCTCTGTATATTTCTATTTTTTTGTAGTTAATTCGCTTCTCGTTGATTATTTTCATTACATCAAATTTGTTTTTATCTATATCAGTCACTTCTATCAAATATCGATCATGCTGCTTTTTAATATTTTTTACATAAGTTTGTTTGTTTAATAGTTCTTCTATATAAATGTCTTCATTAACCAATTCAATACTTAATGTATTTTGAAATCTACTTCCAAAAATGTCTTCATTATTTGTGTCAGCGACTAATTCTCCATCTTTCAAAATAACAAAGCGATCACATATTTCTTCTGCATCACTCAAAATATGTGTAGATAGTAATACGGTTGTATTGTTTTTAATTTGTTGAATTAATTGAATGATTTCACGTCTACCAACTGGATCTAATGCTGAAACAGGTTCATCTAATATAACAAAGGTCGGTTTATGAAGAAGAGCCTGCGCAATTCCAAGACGCTGCTTCATACCACCTGAGAGTGTTACAATGCGATCTTCCTCATTATTCTCTAGACCTACCGTATGCAACAATTCTTTTATTCGTTGTTGTAATGTTTTATCAGGTATTTCAAATAACTGCCCCATAAATATTAGTGATTCTTTTACTCTCATCCATTCATAAAATGTTGGGTATTGAGGTAAGTATCCTACCGCCTTTTTCATTTTAGTCATTTCTTTATTATCCAGTTTGATCATTCCTGAATCCTGTTGAAGTATTCCCGTAATCATTTTCATGATTGTTGATTTTCCAGCTCCATTGGGACCAATTAAACCAACGCATTCACCAGAATGAATATGTAATGAAAAATTATTGATTACTTTCTTTTCCTTGAATGCTTTATTTACTTTTTGCATAACTAATTCCATTGATTATCACCCTTTCTTTCTACCAATAACTAAATATAGTACAGATCCAAATGTATTAAAAAGCAAAATGACAATGATCCAAAAAAGTTTCTTGTCTCGACTCTCTCTGTAAATGTACATATCAAGAAAAGCAATAAACATTAATATAACATTTACTAATAAGATCGGAATGAGTATCGGCAAAACTGCATGCCAATCAACTTCATACAACTGATCAAAATTCATTATTATTCTCCTTTGTTTTAAAAATAATTACTCATAATTAAATTCAGTTTCATTATTGATAATGATAATGTATAATGGAGTGAAAAGCAAGTTGATTTGTGGAAATTTAATTATTATATATAATTGGTTTGAAGCCATAAGTAAAGGAGCACTACTAATGAGAAAAATGGAAGTACTTATACACCCGATTAGAATGAAAATTGCATTAGCATTAATGGATAAGAAAGATGAAGGGATGACAACTTTAGAAATTGCCAAAAAGCTTAAAGATGTTTCTCAAGCAACTTTATATAGACATATTCAACATATGCAGGATTCAAATGTAATTTTTGTTATACGACAAGAAAAAGTGCGATCAGTAATGGAAAACTACTATGCCTTAAATGAAAATGCCATTAAAATTGAGGAAGAAGATTGGGATAATGCAAAAGATGAAGATAAAATCGACTTTATTTCTTACTATCAATTATTTATCTTACAACAATATCAAAGTTACTTAGATTTTTTAAAATCAGAAAATATTAATAAAGACCTTTCCACTTTTTCAATCATGGAATTAAACCTAACGGATGAAGAATTTATCAGTTTTCAAGACGATCTTTCCAAACTTCTATATACGTATCATCAAAAAGAAAAAAATAAGGATTCAATTGCAAGAACGGTTGCACTTACAATTATTCCTTATAATTATTAAGATTATCAATGGTTTTTGGATAAGGTCATATGTAATCCCGGCAGAGGAGTGGATCGAGACTAATTATTAACATGTTAAATAAGTCGACACGGAATAGTGATTTTTCTTTATAATTTAAATCAAATGGAGGATACGATGACTAAAAATAAGTTACAATTTCCAGAATTAATTCCTATTATCAATACTGAAAGATTAATATTAAAGCAAGCTAATGCCTCAGATGCTGTCGACATGCATACTTATTTATCAGACGAATGTGTAAGGAGGTACATGGGTATACACCCATATGAATCGATACAAGAGACAAAAAAAGAAATTAAATGGTATGAAAATATATTTAAAGAACAAACTGGAATAAGGTGGGGCATTTCTTTAAAAGATGATCCTAAAATAATCGGAAGCTGTGGTTTTCTAAATATTAGTAAAGCAAATATGCGCGCTGAAATTGGTTATGAATTACATCGAAAATTTTGGGGAAAAGGTCTTATGAGTGAAGCATTAGCAAATATTTTACAATATGGGTTTAAAGACATGAACATAAATAGGATTGAAGCGTTAGTTGAACCTGAAAATATCGCCTCGTTAAAATTATTAGAAAATTTTCATTTTGTAAAGGAAGGATTATTGAGACAATATGAATATGGTACGGGAAAATACGATGATTTATATATGTATTCATTGTTAAATGAGGAGTTTATTAGAAGCGAATGAACAGCTACGCTGAACAATGAAAGTCTGAATGATTACTATGATGTAATGGGGTAAATCATGATGGATCAATTATGGAATTAAATCAAACGGTTTTCAAGACAATCTGGGCTTGTCAAATAAAGTATGAAAGTTCACTATACTCAATGAATTTTAAAACTCTATCTTTAAGCTCATCATGAAGGAGCAGCTGGTTCCTGACCATGGCCCAGTTTTGGATATGCCCGGGAGTATAAACTGAACTGCGAAGCAAGAGTTGTATGCTCTCTCACTTATACAGTTCAGTTTACACTTCCCAATTCCAAATTGCTATATCAAAAAGAAAAATAACGATTTAATTATAAGAACCGTTGCACTTTCTCAAATCGTTATAGAAGTGATTTTATGTCATTATCGTTTATATTTAGATATGGAATATGCTTTTCAATATTGTTCTTCATTTTTTTTAGCATGTTAGTAACCTGAACTTGTTTTTTTTGTTCCACGCTTAAGTAATTTATAAAATAAACGTAGGAATAAATTTGTCGATAGTTAATGAAAAATGGTATCTTTAACAATGATTTCTCATTTAATTGATTTGCTCTCATATATCCCCTAATAAAAGAAGAAAGAAAAGTCATTGCAAATTCCTTTCTTTTTTTCTGCTCATTCGCTTGTATACTTTGGATCGCATGATACAACGATATTGCTATATCATTAGCAAACCAATGAAATATCCCGTCACCGAAGTCAAATAAAACTAACTCATTATGGTCTAAATAGAAATTTTGTTGGTGCAAATCATGATGGATAAAACCGTAAGAATGAGGGTCTTTTGGAAATTGTTTCATCTGACTTATAAATTTATTCCATTGCGAATGTATTGTCTTTCCTAGTTCAGGGGGAGATACAATTATATCTTCCTTATTCCATTGTAATGTTTTAAAAATATCATTAGAGAATTGAAAACTTTTTGCTGCCACATGCATTTTGCCCATCGTTTTTCCCCAAATATAAAATAAATGATCATCCCATTCATTCGAATTCATATCATTAACCGGAGTTCCTTTTGCTTTTTCATAAGCCACAACATGATACTTCTGATTAAAAATATTGCAAGCTGTTACAATTAATTCACCATTAATTGTAGGTATAGGAGAGGTTACTATAACATCAGCACCTTGTAAGTGTCGAATCCAATTTAATTCAGCTTTTATTCGTTCAATTGAATATTTTTGAGTAGTATAAAATTTTAAAACAATCGACTTATCTTGCCCAATACATTCAAGGACATTGTTTTCGAAACCTCCAAGTAATTTTATATCTGTTGGAATTATTTCATATTCCGTTATTACTTTATCTATTGGCAACTTATCCAGAATATTCACCCCTAAATTGCTTTCTTATCTAACAACTTATATTTATAATGCAACTATTTACAGGACTCTGATATTTTGAATTTCATGCTACATCATTATTGTTATATCATTGGCAACGTTTCATAATCAGGGTGGATATAATTCTATTGATAATGCACATCAAAACTATTCCAATATTATTTTGCACTGCTATCTATCCGCTTTTTTAACTCTCTTATAAATAAAGACTTCTCTTTAGGTGATATTTTAATCTCTCCATAACCACCAGCATATATAATTTTTATTCCGTCCTTAGCAGACAGCATTCTGAAACCAACCAAAAAATCTTCAATTGTAAATGTAACTAACTTTACATTAAGTATTTTGTTATATGGAATTCGTTTTATAAAAAGCCCTGCTTTTAAAGATAAGGTCTTTCTTAAGAACGTACTTAAGATCAAAAATACACCAAATAAAAATCAATATCGGTAAAGAGAATATAAGCAAAAATAATATAACATCAAGATCAGAGTGTTCTTTTTTTAATAAAAAGCCTAAAATGAAACCAATTAGACTATAAGATATAATACTACAGATAAAAACTATGTGAAAAGTCTTATCTCTCTTACCTTTAAAAGTTATAACCAAATACCTCCTTTTATACTTGGATTGTTAAAATAATTATCTTTTATTTTTATATCAACAAATAGTTTCATTATTGATAATGATAATATATAATTGGTTAAAAAGCAACAAACAAAATTGTAACTAATACAAAATCAGAATTAATGGATAACAACTTTTAATATAGCTAAAAACGATATGAATTTATTGTTTGGACTACAAAAACTATATAGAAATTTAATCGCGGTATTAAGAGGATATCACCGTGTTTATTTTAATCCTAATTCGATACCGTGTTACATAACCAAAAAGGCTTAAAGTTCTATAAAAGCATTGAAGCAATAACCATTTAATAATATGTATAAATTTTTACTCCCACCTGACTTATGTTCAGTTGGGCTTTTTTGTATCTAATGAATATTTTTTTAAAATATTGCTCTTATTTTTGGCATTTCATAAAAAATCTTGTTGAAGGTTATGAAAGAGGAAATCATCACCCACCTTTGCAGTTGCGAAGGGAGAGGAAATGCATGATAGAACCAGATCGTACCGAGTGGCAAGTTCGCTGTGCATTTAATGCTTTTTGTAAACGTGTATTGAAGAATGAAGCAATCAATATTTTCAACGAAAGACAACAACGACAAGCAAAGGAGATGACATTTTCTGATCTCACACCACAAGAAGAAAATCAACTCTATACCTTAGATCAGCAATATGAAGGAGAAGAAGGACAAAGTTTTCAAGTGGTTGGAAAGAAAATAACTCCGAAATTACTCGCTGAAGCGTTGCGTACTTTGCCAATAGAAAAGCGTAAGACAGTCCTACTATACTATTTTTTTGATAAATCAGATGTAGAAATAGCCGAACTACTAGAGATTCCTCGTAGTACGGTTCAGTATAGACGGACAAGCTCTTTTAAAAGGTTAAAGCGATTTTTGGAGGAACATGCAGATGACTGGGATGATTGATGCTAACACAAAAGACAACGAATGTGGCTTATTACCGTATCCAATTATTTTAGCTGCAAATAAGGGTGATCCAGAAGCGATGAATTACGTTATTTTGCATTATGGAAGCTATATGGCAAGTTTGTCTATGCGTAAACTTTATGATGAGCGTGGTAATACGTATTGGGGCATTGATGTAGACACACATGATCGTTTACGTTCGAAGCTTATGCATAGCATTTTAGCTTTCAAGATTTGATTACATGGTTAAGTTTTCCCTTTCACATATATTGTTCTTTGACAAAGAAAGCACGGAAGATAACACCGTGCAGTATAGACCGAAAATCAGATACGTTCTACTGATGATGAGCTACTTGATTCATACGCCATGACTTTCGATAGAAACGAGCGATTATCTATGAGTCTAATACAATCGTGGTGGATTGCTGGCGATAACCCATCAGTATGGATAATGATACTCCTCTACCGTCATGGTTCGAACGTTCAAAGCGTCGCAAGCTATGAGTAGGGCTGGAAGAAATACTTGCAGGGGTGAAATTCCCGTGGAGCTGTACCAACAGCCGTCTGATTTTTAATTGATTAATTATAAGGGGGCGTGTTTTTTGAAACAGAATTTGATTCCTTATAGTATGCAAATTGCTATGTTAAAACAACTGCTAACCCGTAAATTGATTACTGAGAAAGAATATTACATGGTTCAAAATAAATTAATGAAAAAATATGGCACCATTTCTGATAGTACAGGCTTAATTGTGTTTCTATTGGCGATACATTTTGTATGGGAGTTATCATATTTCCAATCATTCGATTTTTTGATGTTAGAAGATTTAAGGATGTTCAAATTGAACTTCAATAATATAATCGGTCTAGATTCTAGAGCAATGAGGATTTTTTTAACAAAGGAATACATGACAAAACACCTCTCGAA
>NZ_JAXHDC010000063.1:0-13282 GCF_037072045.1 Oceanobacillus sp. MO10714A
TGATTATATCGATATACTTAATACCGATTGTTTATTGAACGATGAATATGAAGAACTTTTTAAGACTTTTGGTGATGTAGAACTAGCTATCTTGACAAAAATAGTGTTCTATGAAGAATTAAGAAATAATTCTATATACCTTTCTTCACCTAATATTAGAAAAAGGGAGATTGAAAGTGAATGGCAGGATCAATTTATTAAATTTATAAACAAAATTCATCCAAGTAGAAAATCAGTTATTCAGCAATATGTTTATGAAATTGATTATGAAGAAATTAGCTTTTATTAATTTAGATGGAAGATTGTCTTGTTTTATCACTATTTTAATGGAGGTGATTATTACATGAAACAAAATGAATCAAGTTTAACTTCATTAATATCAGCTTTTGGTAGAGCTTACCATAGTCAATTCGATACACCAAAAATTTTTGATGATTTTATAGCTAAAGACTTAATTTCACAAAAAGAATATCATGACATTAAAAAGAATATGGTTCAAGGCATTCAGTTCTTTAACAAAGAAATTGCGAAAAAATATAAAGGTAATCCGGAGGAAATTTTAAAATGGATTACACAAGTTCAGTTATCACCGACACCTTTAGCACGTGCTGCGTATTGCGAAAATGTATTACAAAATGAAATTAAATTTGGGGTAAAGCAATATGTCATACTCGGGGCAGGCTTAGATACTTTTTGTTTACGACACCCTGAATTGGAAAACACTCTTGAAATATTTGAAATTGATCATCCATTTACACAGGAATTTAAAGTACAAAGATTGGTTGAAGTTGATTTAAAAATACCGAAGAATCTTCATTTTATTCCGATGGATTTCACGAAAATATTTTCGTACGAAAAACTTTTTGGGAAGGGCTTTAGCTATGAAAAAACATTTATTAGTTTACTGGGTGTATCTTATTATTTAACGAAAGATGAACTATCAAGCTTGATTGAGAAATTATTCGCTGAAGTCCCATCTGGGAGCTCGATTGTTTTCGACTATGCCGATGAAAAACTTTTTGAGGAGAAAGGATTTTCTAATAGAGTAGAAAACATGGTGAAAATGGCTGCGGTAGGTGGAGAGCCAATGAAATCGTGTTTTCCATACTCTGAAATCAAGGGAATATTAGAAAAATCTGGTTTGCTCATCTATGAACATTTATCACCTTCAAAAATTCAAAATCTATACTTTGAAAACCGAAAAGATTACCTATCGGCCTTTGAGACAATTCACTATGTTCATGCGGTGAAAAAATAAAAAGAAATTATAAGTATGAGGGAATACCTTTATGAACAAGATTCTGAAAATTAAACAAAGGTCTTCTTGATCTATTCAAACTAAATATACGGTTAACAAATTTACCATGATAGAAGTTCAATGAATAATGTGGCTTTGGATAGGAGAGAGAAAATGTTTACCATATCAGATTTTCAAAATTTAATCGAACAACAGTTATTCCACAATCGAAATAAAAGTCTTTTTTATGAGTTGACAAATGGACGATTCGTTTTAAATTCTTCCAAAGAAACTAGTGCTTTATTCAAACAAAAATCCAAAGATATCGCCAATTTTATAGAAACTGCACATTTAAATGACACAACTCAAAACTGGCAAAATACATTTCAGATAAAACGATTCGTTTATTCGTTGAGGTGAATCAATATTTAAATTTTTCCCAAAAGGATTATCTTCAACTTCAAAAAGTCTATGAAGCTCTGCTTCAACAGGTATATGAAATTTGTAATCAAAAGGAAGTATCTGAAGAAGAAATTGATCAGTTGTTTCGTTCCCATTATAAAAATCTACAGAGCTTTTTATTAGATTCAAACGGTAAAGAGATATTTAAAAAGTATAGGGAAAGCCCGGATGTACTTGAAATAAAATGTGCTGAATATACTTCTGAGTTTCAAATGAGATTATTAGGTATCTATTTGTCAAAGGTTAAACAGCCTGTTTTAGATATTGGATGTGGACAACAGGCAAACCTTGTTCACTTTTTAAGGAAAAATGACATAGTTGTATACGGGTTGGATCGAAATGTTCAGAATCTGAACAATAAAATATATCAAGTGGATTGGCTTGAGTATACGTACGTTCCAGACACTTGGGGAACTGTCATTTCTCATATGGCATTTTCAAATCATTTTATGCACCATCACTTGAGACCTGATGGAGATTATGAAAAGTATGCAACAAAGTATATGGAGATATTAAAATCCTTAAAAATTGGTGGAAGTTTTATTTATGCGCCAGGCCTTTCATTTATGGAAGAGATTTTAATATCCACATTTGATTCTTATACTGTAGAGACTGGAGAATATTCTACCATGGTAACTCGTATTAACTAAATGAAAACTATATAGCTTTCATATTATGAAAGGAGATAAGTGAAAAGGACTTTCTAACTATAGTAGGAATTGGAAAGTCCTTGTTCTGCCTATCTTAATACCAAGGAAATTGTTTGAAATTACTTCACGAACCAGTAACTCAATTTAAGGATTTTAAACCGGTATAATACACTAATACATAAGTTATAATCGTTTCATAGATTCTACATCATTTCAATGATTAATTCCGATATTCTTTTGAGGCCTTTTTTAATTTGATCTAAAGTTGCATAGGAATAGGACAACCGTAAATGTCTATGATCGTCCTTATCATATATATTACCTGGATTTAGCAGTATTCCCTCTTGAATAGCTTTTTCAAATAACTTCCTAGTGGAAATACTAGGAGTGATTTTTAGCCAAATATAAAATCCCCCACTTGGAATATTCCATGTAGCTATATTAGAAAAATAAGTATTTAAAATTTCAATCATATAATCCCTTCTACATTTTAATTCACTCCTAACTAAAGTTAAGTCCTCTTCATACCCATTTTTAAGCCATTTATTTACTAAAAATTGTGAAATAGAACTTGAGCCGTAATCTGTTTGCATTTTAATGTCAGCAAGACGGTTGATAACAGGTTCGGGTCCAACAATCCAGCCAATCCGCAGGCCTGGACTGAATGTCTTAGATACACTTCCCATATAAAGTACACTACCTTGCTTATCATTTGCTTTTAGTGGTTTAGGCGGTGGTTGTTCAAACCACAAATCACCATAAACATCATCTTCAATTATAGGAAGAGAAGCTTTTTGACAGTCTTCCAAAAGTTGTTTTCTCCTTTTTTCAGACATTAGAGTGCCTGTTGGATTGTGGAACGATGGTATTGTATAGATTAAAGCAGGGTTGTGCTGTCGTTTTAAACGACCAATGGATGCATATTTGATCCCTTCCTCATCCATAGGGATACCGAATAAATTCATGCCGGCAGATTGAAAAACATGAATAGAATTAAGATATGAAGGTGATTCATGAAAAATAACTGAACCCCGTTGTAACAGACCGATTGAAATCAATTGTAAAGCTTGTAAACCGCCGGAAACAATCAATATAGATGAAGGCGAAGTTTCGATGCCCTTTCCTTTTAAATAATCACAAATTGTTTCCCTGAGGTGAATGCTCCCTTAAGGTCCTTCATACCCTAAAGATAGGTTACTTCTCATATCCATTTGCAACAGTTTTGTTAGTTGATTACAAGATAACAGTTCGGGGGAAAGTTCACCGGTTCCTAGTCGAATTATATGAGGATTTGTTTCAGCCTCATTAATTTTTTGTACGCTGTTATTATTGGGCTTATGAATACCAGAACGTACATAATCAATCCAATTAGGAGGAGGTGACGATGCTAGAACTCCCCAAGTATTATTTATTACTGTTGTACCACTTCCAACTTTCGATTCAATTAAACCATCTGCGGAAAGTTCTTCAAGAGCCATAATAATTGTACTTCGGTTAACATCAAACTGTTTTGCTAAGTTTCTTTGTGACGGTAACTTCATTCCAATAGACCATTCTCCATTCAAAATTTTCCTTTTTATGTAATTGTAGATTTGTAGATGTAAAGGTAATGATGAGGATTTTTTCGGCTTCCATTCTATATTACCCATCTTTCAACCCTCCTCGTATTTTTAATAATTATATGAAATGGTTGGCTATTTTTCCAACCAATTGGTTGGAGACAAACAGAGTAAATTCTCTTATTCTAAAATACGATGGGAGGGAAAAAGATGGAAGCCTTGGTTCATGGAATCATTTTAGCTTTTGGATTAATAATTCCTTTAGGAGTACGAAATATTTTTAATCAAGGAGCAACTCATAAAAGTTATGTCTGCATTTCCAGCTGTTATAACGGCTGGTATTTGTGATACGATTCTTATTTCATTGGCAGTAGCAGGTGTATCGATTATTATTTTTAAGTTTTGAATGGGTTCGTGTTTTATTATATACAATAGGATTTATTTTCTTAATATATATAGGTTGGCTAATGTGGAAGGATAGATCTGAACTGAACGATGCAGAAAATAAACAATTTTCTCCAAAAAGGCAAATTACGTTTGCTGCTTCCGTGTCCTTACTAAATCCACATGCCATTTTGGATACGATAGGGGTAATTGGGACGAACTCATTGCTCTATCAAAATCATGAAAAATGGATTTTTACAATTGCGTGTATTGTAGTTTCTTGGGTTTGGTTCTTTGCCTTAGCTATGCTGGGAAAAGAGTTGGCCGATTTAATAAAAATGGAACTATTCTAAAATGGATAAATAAAATTTATGCGATATTAATTTGGTGCATTGCAATTTATATGGGAATAAAAATATTTTGAGCAAAGACCAGGAGAGATACTTGAAAGTGACGTAACGTAATCTTATATACTTATAGTCAGAATGAGGTGATAGGGAAATGATTTCAATTAAAGAATTAACAAAACAAACTGGAGTTTCTGTTCGAACAATGCGTTATTATGATGAAATAAATTTATTGCCTCCAGCTGGAAAAACAGAAGGTGGGCATCGATTATATAGTGAAAAGGAGATAAAAAAACTTCAGGAAATCCAATTTTTAAAATCTTTAGGATTTCGTTTAATCGAGATAAAGGAGATGTTATCTGATAAAAACTGGGATTGGGAGATCGGACTAAAAAATCAGTTAAACTATATTTTGCAAGAAAAACAAAGAATTATTCAAATAGAAAAAACGCTAAAAGGACTCTTAAACACCCTAAAAATTGAGAATTCGGTTGATTTGACATATATAAATAAATTAATTCAATTGTATCAGAGTAAAAATGAACAACAAAATATATTTCGTGATAAATATTTTCATCAAGGTGAAAGGAAATTACTTAACAAATTACCGAAAATGGACAGTGATGATCCGCACTCTCTTGAATGGATTTCCTATTTGGTTGATTTGAAAAAATTCAAACATAAGGGTGCTAATTCTCCAGAAATTCAGCAAATTATACATTGTATGTATGAAAAGGCAATAGATACATTTGGTGAAAATGATGATTTTTTTAATAAATTATGGGAAATACGTAAATCACCAGAAAAATCAACAAAGATGGGCTTTTATCCGATAGAACAGGATATATTAAATTTAATAGAAGAGGCATGGGATTTTTATGAAAATAAGCGACATTGAAGTTTCATCTGTAAAATTGTTCAAGGTAGAATAGATGGATTTTTATAAAAATTTATTTTTAAGAGGGATAAAGATGAAAAAATATTTGATTACTATTTTTTTAAGCATGATATTGTTAACGGGATGTAATTTTAATCAAGAAGAAGTTGTACACTCAATTGATCTTGATGGTATTGATACTATTTACATTGACCATGGAAGTGAAAATGTTCATCTAATCAGTGTAGAACAGTCAAATTTAGAAGTGTTACACTCAAATAAAAATATTGATGTATCCGAAAAGGCAAATGAAGTATCCATATCTATGGAGAAAAGGATCTTTAACATTGGTCCGAAAATTAATTTAAATAATCAACTCATAGTCAAGATTTCAAAAGATTTTACAGGAAAAGTTATTATTAATGGAACATCCGGAAATGTAACATCGGAAGACCTTGAAACAACAAATATCGAAGTAAATGAGAAAAGCGGGAATGTTACACTAGACTTCAAGGATTTCCATAGTGATG
Organism: Oceanobacillus sp. MO10714A; assembly: GCF_037072045.1. NCBI lineage: Bacteria > Bacillati > Bacillota > Bacilli > Caryophanales > Bacillaceae > Oceanobacillus > Oceanobacillus sp. MO10714A. The sequence goes on from NZ_JAXHDC010000063.1 coordinate 6,047, forward strand.
TAAATATTACAACATCGAGCGGAAACGTAGTTGTATCGTTGAATACGATACAACCGGACATTGAATTACAGACAAAGACAGCAAGTGGGTTACAAACAATTACTGTACCAATTGACATAGAAAAGCAAAATGATAAATCGATTGAAGGGAAAGCAAATGAAGGAATTTATTTTATTGGAATAAAAACAGCCTCGGGGAATATTTCTATACGATAATTGACGTACTTTTCCTATCCTATTAAGTGTTTTGTGTTTATTGTGTAAAAATCATTATTGTGAATATTTAGCCAATAATGCAAGAAAAGGATGATATAAAGTGAGTTTTGAATTTTTAATTCCGATAGGCATATTAGCTTTAGTGGACACATTGAGTCCGACAACGTTAAGTGTAACTGTTTATATGCTACTTATGGAAGAGGAGCGATTAATCAGAAGGTTATTTGCTTATCTGTTAACGGTTGGCATCTTTTATTTTACTGTAGGAATATTTTTAATGATGGGGGTTGGAAGTATTTTCCATAAGTTTCCGAGTTTCGATGAAAGTGTTATACTCAGTCAATTTATGTTTTATTTAGGTTTGGGGCTATTTATTGGGAGTTTTTTTGTACCAGCTAAATCCACCCCTAAAACATATAAACCGAAGTCGAAAAGTATGTTGGCCATGGTTATGCTTGGCTTAATGACTGGTTTAATTGAAGTCGGGACAGCATTACCTTATTTTGCGGCTATCGGCATCATGACAACAGTCAAATTAAATCCATTTCAATGGATTCCCATACTAGCAGGTTATAACTTCATTATGGTACTTCCACCGCTCATTCTTATTGGAATACATTTATTATTTAAACAATGGCTTCGGGAACCATTAATGAAAATAAAATTGAGGTTAGAGAAAAACCAGGGAGCAACATTGTCGTGGATTATGGCTATTGTTGGTTTAATTATTTTGATAAATAGTTGATGATTAAAAGATTGGAATGAATATTTTATTAAAAGAATAATAGTTTTATGAGAACAAGAAATCCTTCACTTTGAAGTAGCAAAAAAACGAAAATGATAAATAATAATATTCCTTTGAGACATATGTCTGTTCTGGCAAGTAGCAATCAATATAAACTATATGGAAAGTGCTACTTATTTTTGCAGGGTTTTAGACGATACAGATAGGGATACACATGACGGTTAGAGGATAGTTCTTTAAATTTCTTCAAGATTTATTATCACAGACATCATGAAATCCAAAGGGATTTCTGTCTTTCCGATTAAATTTATAGTTGAAGTTCTCTGATAAGAAAAAGTGATTTTTCCTAATAAATATTTCCTGTTTTTTTAGAAAAATATGGTTATAAAACTTAAAGGTGAGAATAGCTCCCGTAAATACTTGACAGATTCTGTTGCAGTTATTCATTTCCTTTTTTTAATTTTTTATAGTATAATACAGTCAAATATTTTTAACCGTTTTAGTTTATTTTACAAAGGGTGGTTATTAAAGAGATGAAAAATAATTTGATTATTGATGATTTTAATCAGTTAAAAGCATTAAGTGATCCGTTACGTGCCGAAATGATGATGCATTTGGTGATGCGTGCTTATACTGGTCAACAACTTTCTGAGATTTTGTCAATCGCACGCGGGAAGATCCATTACCACCTAAAGGAATTGGAGAAAAATGGGTTAGTCCAAATCGTAAAAACGGAAGAAAAAAATGGTATTGTACAGAAGTTTTACCAAGCAGTGGCGGCTGATTTCCAAATTTCTGAAAAACTTCTTCCGAGAAAAAAGGAAATAAGAGATACAACCAAACAATTAATGTATGGAATTCTAGAACGTGCCAAACAAGAAATTAGGGAAGCTCCCGCCGAATCCTTCGAAACAAGAGAACCGAATGAAAAACCATTGGAACGACGTTTTATTTCTTCTACTTGGGAACTGGAGGCAACGGAAGAGCAATTTACACAATGGAAAATAAAGTATTATGCTCTTTTAAAAGAGTTACACCATATGGGCCTACAATCAAAGGGTAAGAAAAATAAATATTATATTACTACCGTTGGTTTTCAAACGGATGAGAAAGAATAAGGGGAAAGAGTTGGATGGATATTTTTAAGAACAGAAATTATTTATTTTTATTAATCGGTAGGGTTGTAACAAATATTGGGGACAGTTTGTATTATGTCACTACAATGTGGCTCGTTTATAAGCTGGGTGGAAATGCATTTTACACAGGACTTGCGGGATTTCTAACGCTTTTGCCTTCCTCATTACAGTTTATTACCGGTCCTTTTGTAGATCAATGGCAAGTAAAAAAAACGTTAATCGTTACCCAACTACTTCAAACATTATTGATTTTCTTAATTCCAATCACATACTATTTTGACTTGTTAACAGTTCAGCTTGTATTAATCATTATGCCAATCGCTTCATTTATTCAGCAATTCGCTTATCCATCACAAACAAAGGCATTACCTATCATTTTAGAAAAAAAGCACTTAATTAAAGGTAATTCTTATTTTGCTTTTGCCTATCAGGGAATTGATCTAGTGTTTAATGCTATTTCAGGTATTCTTGTCACTTTTTTTGGAGTAGTTTTGTTATATCTAGCCGATTCCATTATTTTTGCGATGGCAGCAATATTGTTTAGTTTGATACAATTGCCTAGAAAGGTTGAACAAAAAGATAGCAGAACTGGAAAACAGAAGATTTTGCAATATATTACTGACTTAAAGGAAGGATTTCGTGTTGTTTATCGTTCATTAATTGCTGTATTTTTAATTGGTTCGATTGTTGCAAATTTTTGTATCGGGGCTACTATGGCAATTTTGCCATCCTTTGCAGATGTACGAGGAGGTCCGATGTTTTACGGTTTTTATTTGGCAGCTATGTCTGTTGGTGGATTAGTTGGTGCATTATGCGGATCGTGGATGGGAAGATTTCGGTTAGGTATTTTTGTAACAATATCCTTTTGTTTTAGTGCACTATTGTGGATCCTTGCAGCAATATTTCCGATTACATCTATCGCTATAGTATGTTTTGCTCTTGCATGGATTCCCATTGGTGGTACAAATGTCATTTTTGCAACAACGTTACAAACCGTAGTTCCACACGAACTCTTGGGGCGTATAAATACAGTATCTGGTAGTATGAGTGCGATTGCTATGCCAATTGGTTCCATAGTTGGTGGTTATGTTGCTAGTGTAACCAGTAGTACTCTAACATTTTCTTTTGCAGGGTTAGGATTTCTATTTGTTTCTATCGTTTGGCTTTTACATTCACGCTTAAGAAGATTACCGAAGTTAGCAATGCTTACAGGAGATTTAATGGGAATTCACATAAATAAGCCTTCATTGACGGCGGAAGGTAAAGATTACTAACTGACATAACCGAACGATCTTTCTCCTTCAGTGGATTCTACTAATCGATTGGTCTCCCCTGTACTGGAATGAGTAATAGAATAGATAGAGGTAGCAAGTACCATATGATATTTATACGTCATTTATCGCTTCGTAGGGAGTTTATTCTGTTTAAACACCACATAGGCATTTGAATTCCTTTTTATGCTATATACAACATCTTTTTTGTCCTCAATTAGTTATTAAATATAAAATTCTGGTTGCTTGCTCCTTGAACCCAATTAAATTAGCCTATTGGTAACAGAACGCCCTTCATCAATATCTGGGAGACATTCAAAGAATAGAATGTATCCCCACACCCATTACATTTTTAACGAAGATGCCAACTCGTTTAGCATGCATCGGCAAATCAAAGAATAATTGTTCCTTTTTACCATGCTTATATAGATTAGCAACTGTACCACATTTTGGGCAATAAGAAGGAGATGGCAATGTAGTCTCAACTAAGAACCTATAATCATATTCACTCTCCTTCATATCAAGAATCTTAAAACTTGGTAGATTGAGCATATTAATTGTCATTATTCCATTTCCCTTTGTTTTATTGAGCATTTAATAAGAAAATCATATGAATTGCAGTTAAATAAGAAAGGCATTACTTAGCTATCGCAGTAATGCCTTCATTAGTACAAACAGGTTATTTAGAAAACAGTCCACAATTGCTTAGTATTTCATCTGTGCCAAGTAAGGTAGCTTCTACTATCCCCACATTATTGGTTTCCATGAAAGATTGTACTGCTTGGTAGCCTACTGCATAACCAGCAAATGGTGATAAGCCAACAGGTTGATAGCCTTGTTCTTTTGCAATGGTATCACCAAACATATAACTGCTGACCTCAGCAAACCCTTTAATATCTAAAGCATCCTTTATAACTTCTTTTGAATACTCCAAGTCCTCTTTATCAAAAGATGTAACCCAAGGTCCTAAAAGATCTTCTCCATAAAGTTCTTTTGCAAATGACTCAGCTAAACCCTCTATAATTAAGTAATCACCAACGGTAACGTCTCCATGATCCCAATCAAAATATGAAAAACGGATATTATGATGGAATTCATGTGCAATTACAGCAGGAATCCTTGGAATATTATAGGAGTTTGGGTAAATAGATACTTGAATAAACCCTGGAATTCCTCCAAAACCACAATAACCTTTTTGTAATTCGAGCTTCTTCGGGTCAGCTATATACATACCAAATCTCAATTCATCAGTATTAATATTTATATTATTTTTTTCAATAAAATTAATACAATGATTTAAAGTGCTATGTGCTGTTTGAAGAGCCTGAATTTCTTTTAAACTTTCTAATGCTTGTCTTCCAATTTGAGTATCTGATACATTAAGATAACCAAGCATATTTGTAGCCATTATTACATCATACCCATTAGGTTGCTTAGCCTTTAATGGAACATTAATCATATTCCACATCTTTTCAAAGGGCTTCATCATTGAGTACCGATAAAAATTTTCTTTATCTTCTTCCATTGAAAACAATTTTTCGTATTGTTCAATGGTATCCTCAATTATTATTTTCATTGCTACCACCTCTTATTTGATTATTCGTAAAGACCTTCATCGCCTCAATCATGAGTTTTGCTAAACCCTCACCATACTGATCTATATTTTTTGTGAAACGTTCATCATTAATATAGAGTTGACCTAATCCATAAAAGGTATCAAGGGAGTAGTTACTAAAGTTTTTATTTAAAAAGTCATACCATTCTTTAATTGTTGGTTGTACCTTTTAGGATTTGGGGCATTGATCACGAAGCCATGCAAGTTTATTGAAGATCATATCCCATCTATAAGGTAAATCATTTTGTTCATCTTGGACAATCCTTTAGTTTTGTGTATATCTCATCGATAGATTTATTTCCCCAACGAAGGCGAGCTTCTTCTTCAAATTGGTTGAATCCAACATTAATTCCCTCAAACCTCTCTTCATTCGTCATTTGTATTTCTCCCGCCATATGTTTAATCGTCTTATCAATGGTTTCAATCATTTTATCGACTTTATTTCGTTTCTCAATCAACATTTTTCGTTGTAAAATCAATGCTTCTTGTCGGTTAAATGAGGGGCTGTTAATAATCTTTTTAATTTCCTTTAAGGTGAATCCAAGTTCTTTGAAAAATAAAATTTGTTGTAATGTTTCAAGGTTTTCTTCTGAATAGAGCCGATAACCAGAATCAGTGATTTCTTTTGGGGACAACAATCCAATCTGATCATAATGATGAAGTGTACGAATACTAACACCAACCAATTCTGCCACTTCTTTTACCTTCATATCCATCACTTTGCGCCTCCTTCAATTACTACTATAAAGTATTACGTTACGTTAAAGTCAATAGAATGAAGATACTTTATGAAAAGGGATTTTGTATTGAAATATTGGGATGAAGTAACAGACCACGTGATAACAGGAAACTATGGTGTCGATTTTTCCACACTTATTAAGAAATTGGAAAAGGGAGACTTATAAGCCCTTTTCCACCACAAAATCCGAATACCCATTTTTTTGAAATATACCCATTCTCTTACATACGCCTATACTGATTAATATTAATCAGCCCCAATTTAGCCCCAAATACGTTCATTTTCATGCTTTAGCCTAAAAAATCAAGAAAAGTAAAAAAGCCTCGAATCCTTGATAAAACAAGGTCTCTAAGGCTTTTAATACGGTGCTTTGCAAAGCAATTTCCCTAACGTGAGTAATCAAAAAGTTAATTTGGATGATATTCACCATCTAGAAAATAATACAAGAACGTACTACAAAGAGCGATACATAAAGGAAAATGACTTGGAACAAAAATTAATTGTCACCTATTCACCTCTTTACCAACGGTACCAATCGTCCATTCGGGAAAAACAAATTGAACGAGTGATTTTAAAAAAGTATTTGGACCATTCTAAAATAATTTTCTTTTTGAAAAGAAGATTAGTCTTTCATAAATCTTCTGGCAACCATAAATTGAACGATTGGAAATATGATAACTCCAATACAAAATGCAGAAAGCAAAAAGATACTGCCTAAATCAGATTCATTTATTTGACTGTATACAAACCAAAGAACAAATAGAAAAGCTATTAGAATATAGTAACTTATCTTTCCACTTATATTCTTAATTTGTTGGCCCATTTCATCTTCTTCAGCTTTTGAATCATCGCCCCATGTTGCTGAATAAAAGAATGTTAAAATAACAACAACCCATAGCAGAATATCAGGTGCTGGATTTTCACTATCATTTAAAAAATCTATAATATATAACCCTAAAAATAAAAGGGTGATAACACTTAAAACAATGCCAGTTAATACTTTTAGTTTTTTATTTCTCATTAGATTCCTCCTCGCTTTTGCTTTCTGCCAACTGAAATTGAAACAGCTCATCCACTGTTATATCTAGGATAGCTGCGATTTTAAATGCAAGAACAAGACTTGGATCATACTTATTATTTTCAATAGCATTTATTGTTTGTCTGGACACATCACATTTATTAGCAAGAAGTTCTTGTGACATTTTCTGTGTTTTACGTAATTCCCTGATACGATTTAACATTAGATGCCCGTTCCTCCCTCCTTTTTGTCAAACATATTTTACATTTTTAATTATATTATGCAGCAAACAAAATGTCAAACATCTTATACATATAGTGATTGTAAGATAAATGAAACCTTGATCAGAGGAGAAATTTTGAAACATTAATACAGCTAGGATGTTGTTTAATAAGCGTCTCTTTTCTTTTTAAACTATAGCGTGATACTTTAACAATCGGGTCAGATTCCGGAGTAATAACGAATTTCCTAACAAAGGATATATAACAAAACACCTC
>NZ_JAXHDC010000064.1:0-12640 GCF_037072045.1 Oceanobacillus sp. MO10714A
TTTAATGTCTTCATACGCTAAATGTAATTCATCTGCACGGTGGAACACGTCACTGACAGAGCTCTTCCCTATATTCTTTGTTTTGGCGATCATGTTGCGAGACAGTCCCATTGCCCGGTATTCGAGAATTAACTTAGCTGGAATTTTTCTGGCCATAAAAAGGCCTCCTTTCGGATATTGTTTGAAAGCGAATGCTCCCAAAATTAAATATACCGAAAGAAGGACAAGAAGTGGACCTGAACCGTGAAAAAGTGGACTTGATGTGTGTATTTATTTTAAAGTGAAGTGGACTCGATCGAATGAATTAGTGGACTCAGCATGGATATTGGTGGACTTCTTTATGTGAAATAATCACCCAGAATATATTTTAACTGTTTTTGGGATGGGATATAGGTTTGGAGGAACATCTGATGCGTCGATTGTCACTTCGTTCTAAAATCCTGTTTTACCTATTAGTTGTGTCACTTTGTGGTATTTTTCTTACTAGTTTCTCTATATTATGGGGGTTTGAAGATCAATTCAACGAATATTTACAAAATAATAGAGAGGAAAGCAGTAAACTTATAGAAAATGAAGCAATTAATTCTTATAAAGAAACAGGGGAACTTATTGATAACCAACTAACAAATTTAATGCATCAACAAGCTATGACGGATAATTTATTTTATAGAATTTCTGATGAAGACGGACAAATAATAGCTGATACAACGATGATGCTTGGAATGATGGATAGCATGGGGATGCATTCGGAAACCGATATGAAAACGGAATACCAGACACATTCTTATGATTTAACATTTGATGAAAGACATATAGGCAATATGGAAGTTTATTACCCAGAGGAAATGATAGGGGAAGACATTGCTTTTTTAAATACAATTAAATCGAATATTTATCTTGCTATTATTGTTACAGTTGTTTTAGCGTTCGTGTTTAGCCTATTGTTTTCTAAGCGCCTAACAACTGGGTTTCGAAAATTATCAAAAGCTATTCAAGAATTACAAGACCATAAATGGCGAACGCGTGTACCAGTTAAGGAATTGTCAAATGAAATGAAGCCACTTGGTGAATCGTTTAACCGACTTGCTGAATCATTATCAAAAGAAGAGGTGCTTCGTAAACAGTTTACTGCTGATTTTGCTCACGAAATACGAACCCCACTTGCGACACTAAGAAGTCAAATGGAAGCTTTTCAGGATAGGATATTTGAGCCAACGCCAAAAAGGTTGCAGCAAAGTCATGATGAATTGATGCGTTTAGTGCGCCTTGTCGGTGAATTAGAAGAGTTACTTGCCGCTGAAAATCCACAAATAAAGTTGAACAAAACTAATATAGAAGCAGGTGAAATATTACGTTCAATGGAAGGACAATTTTTGTCAGTATTTCAGGATAAAGGTGTTATATTAAACATTCAAAAACCTAAAAGAGAATATTGGTTTAAAGCGGATCGTGATCGTGTTGCACAGATTTTGACGAATATAATAAATAACGCTCTTCAATATACCCCAAAAGGAAAAAAGGTATCGATAAAGCTAGAGGGTTCTACTGATTATATAGGTTTCCTTGTGAAAGATGAAGGGATTGGAATTGCTGAGGAAGACATTCCTTATCTTTATGAAAGGTTTTATCGTGGGGATAAATCCAGAGATAGGAAAACAGGTGGAATAGGTATTGGATTGTCCATTGTGAAGGCATTAGTAGATGCACATCAAGGGAAAATTCAGATAGATAGTAGATTAAATATTGGAACGAAGGTTTCTATTCTTTTTCCAAAGCATTGAAGGAATGTATGTTTAATGTGATTTATTTGAAGTATTTACCAAACTATAAGACCCTAGTAACGCTCTAAGTTGAAAACTTGGAGCGTTTTTCGCTAAGTAAATATTATTATCTTAACTAAGCATAAGGAATATCTAAACTCATTAATAATGAAATTACAGTTTTATGCAGTTAACTCTTTTATGTTTATTTTTAAATACATAAACCTCCTATGGGTATATCATAATGCATGTTAACAGTGAATACAATAAAAGTGGACAAACTAAGATTGGGGTTGAAATAATGTCAATTTCATTATTTTTTATACTTTTGTTGTGTGCCACCCAAGTTATAACAACCATTATATATGTAGCGTATTACCGAAATTGGGTAACTAAAATGAATGGAATGTTGATTTCCATGTCATTAGGGATGTCGGCAGGAATTCTAATGGGAACTATTTTAGGAGTCATCTATCATGGTGATTTATTTAAATCAACCATTTACGTTATATTGATTGGATTGGTTGTTGGTTTTTTAGCAGGATTACCTATAGGTCTTCCTGCTGTCATTGATGGCATACTTTCTGGACTAATGGGGGGGATGATGGGAGCCATGCTTGGAGATATGGTAGCAATGACTAGGCCGAATGCAATCATTAATATTATAGCTGTGTTGATAACAATGGTTTTGTTACTTGTTTTATATGCAGCAGAAGAATCGATTCGTAAACAAGCTAACCACCAAATTCTTTCCTTTTTTAAATATCCATTCTTAATGATTTTTACCATTGTAATATTATTTTTGGTATTGAATTACATTGATCCACTTGATTTTCACTTTCTAGATAAGAGTGGGCATTAATAACAGATTTTCATTAAACAGCATATATTAAAGGGAATTTATTTAATGAAAGGTGAGTTATATGTCAACTTTACCATCTGTAGATCTTGGCTTAATGGCCGAACATTTGTCTACACACGAAGGAATGATAAATAAGTTAAAAGTCTATCATATTAATACTACAAATCCAGATTTGAAAGGTATTATTGCTCTCCAGATAAATGTCATGATGTCGCATGTTAGGGTAATGTTATTTTTAATTAATCCTAATAATAATGAGTATGTTGAAGTTCCGGATTTAAATATGTATGATGTAAGCAACCAAAGAGCAGATGGTACGGGGGTTAATAAATACAACGATAAATGGATTGCATTAGAAGCACATGCTGGTGCTAAATTGATGTCAAATGAAAATTATACTTCTGCTTTATTAATGAAAAATAGAAATGTTAGAAATGCTCATGTGGAAATGGCTTTGCAACAGTTAGAAATTCAAAAAAGATACTCTGATTTTATCAATCGTATGGGTTGGTCATTTGTTCCCCATGCAGATACTCAGGAACAGGTAAAAACCTATCAACATTTTCAACACTTGTTAAATAATTAAATACAGAAAAAGTATTAATCATAACTACAAATTAATAAAAACGGTGACACAAGTTCACCGTTTTTATATTTAAGATGCCATTGTTCGGCAAATCTCTGCACATTTAAAACAAGATTCAGCACATTCCTTGCAATGATTAGCATGGTTATGTTGTTCACACATTTTTCCACATGCTTCACAAATGTCAGCACAAAGCTTACAAATCTGCTTAGCAAAAGGGCTATCCGATTGCATTGCTTTTGCTGCTAATGCGCAAATGTCTGCACATTCCCTATTATAGCGGATACAATCCGCCATCATTTTTACATTCTCTTCTTTTAAACAAGCATCATAACACCCATTACAAGCTTCCATACATTCTAAACAAGCTTTAATACATTCTTCATAAGACACTGCCATCTGAAAATCCTCCTTCGATTCAAGATTAAGTACAAATTTTACTATCCCCTTGATACAATTTTTTATCCAACAAGGGTGCTTCAATCATAGTGTGAATTTTTATTTTCCGTATTATTTTTTGATTATCAGGTATAAATCTAATTTCGTTTACAGTCAGTAGTAATAAGGATAAAAGGGAGCCAAAGAAAGAATCCTAAATATAGTAAAATTTAGCAAAAAAGAATCGAGTGCTTTATCTAAAAACACTCGATTCTAATGAAAATATTATAAAATCATATAATTTTTTCCCAATAATCTTTATTCTATTTTTTAAAAAGTATCACGAGGTAAAAATACTAGATTAATTGCATTGTTGTTATACAAGTATTGTCACCTTCAAAAGTGGAAATCTCAGATTCAGCTGTTTTTCCATCATATTGAATCTTCACGTTGTATGTTTTGTCACGTGGCAACCAAAAGTCAATGAATCCATTTTCGAATGATGTCATAGTTTCATCAACAACCACATTACCATCTTCATCTTCAATATAAACATCAAATTCTTTTTCTACTAATTCTCCTTGGCAACCAGTTAAGCTATGATTGGTACAAGGGTGGGTTGTCTCAACAAATGGTGCGATGGAAACAAAAAATTCATCTTCGGGAAGATCGTAGGTAGTCTCTTTATCATTACTATCAGTTACAATAAGCTCTTCTGAAGTAATAGAAGCAGACACAGCATCGGAATCCCCGACACTGTAGTCTTGGACCATTTTCTTGATATCTTGTGGTTCTTTTTCATTTGATGTACTTTCGCTTTCACTACAAGCAGCAACTATTAAAATAAGTAATAATCCAATTACTGCCAATAATCCTTTTTTCATATATTGTTCGACTCCTTTTTCATCCAATTTGTTAAATCTTAATATATATTACCATGTAAAACGAACGATATTCTACATTGTAACAATTTCTACAAGACAAATTATAATGCTCAAATATGCATTATTCGTGCAGATATAATAGATAAATTATGTAAAATATTTTTTAAAATCCATAAAAACCAAACCATCCAGCTAAGAAGGAAGTTAATTTTGTCAACCAATCAAAGAATAGTGCTACTCCCATGAAAATCATAATATATCCACCAATTTTAATTAATTTTAGGCTATGTTTTTTAATCCATTTAATTTTACCAATAAACAATGCTAATAATAGAAATGGAATCGAAAAACCTAAAACATAACTAATCATCATAATCATACCAACATCAGGATTTGTTGCAGCTAATGATAACACAATAGCTAGTATTGGACCGGTACAAGGAGTCCATCCCAAAGAGAATGCCATTCCTATGATGAAAGAACCAACATAACCGCCGGGACGATTTTTGAATGTGATTTTTTTATTCTTCATTAGAAATTTAAAATTAAAAATTCCAACAATCACTAGTCCAAAGAAAATAATTAAAATAGCACCAATTTGTCTAATGGCATCTTGGTAGGTTAATAGGAATTCCGATATATAAGAGGTGGTAAAACCAATCATAATAAAAATGCTTGAGAACCCTAGTAAAAATAGAACGGTATGTAAAAGAGCTTTTTTATTCATTTTTTTATTTTCTTCATTTATCTCACTTACACTCATTCCGGTAATATAAGATAAAAATGCCGGATATAGTGGTAATACACACGGTGAAATAAAAGAAAGGAAACCAGCACCAAAAGCTAGAAATATATTTATTTCATTCAAAAATTTTATCCCCCTTTATTAGAAAATCATAGTCTATTGTTTTGGTAATATTTCTTTAAAGTAACTCTCCAAACTTTCTAATGATAAGGCCCCATTTACAATCCTTTGAATTTCCCCATCCGGATTAATGAATATGGAACTTGGAATTGGTCCTATTTTGTATAAATCCCTGACTTCTCCTGTTTTATCATGGGGAATTGGAAAGGTTAGATCATATTTATCAATAAATCGATCTACAACCAATTCTGTATTATCCAAACTAACTGCAATGATTTCAATTCCTTTTTCTTTATATACGGGATAAAGCTCTTGCATGTAGGGCATTTCTTCTTCACACGGTTTACACCAAGTACCCCAAAAGTTCAGCATAATACCTTGCCCTTTAAAATCACTTAGTCGTATAGTTTCTAATTCATTATTTTTATTAATTTGCTTCAATTCAAAGTCAGGTGCTTCATCTCCGACTTGATAAATGGTTTTATCCGCTTGTATATTAGACACTAATGCAAATATAATAGCTCCAACCATTACAATTAATATAGAAGTTCTAAAAATTAATCTGTTTTTCCTTTTATTTTTCTTCTTCTTTTTCGTTTCCTCCAAACTCATAAGTATGTATCACTCCTTATAGGAAATATAGTATAACGGTGGTATTATCTAAAGACACTCTCTGTTAGATTACGTTACAAGTTTGCAGAAATTAAGCAGATTCTTTGTACTATTTATGAACAGAATTTACCTACAGAAAAATAAAAGGCTAAGCAATACCATACATGCTTAGCCAAACATAAACTATTTGTTTCTATTAATCGATTTTTAATAATTGAGCGTTTATTGCACAAATAATGGTACTGAGTGACATAACTGCGGCTCCGACGGCAGGGGTTATGACAAACCCAACATTGTACAATACACCTGCAGCTAAAGGAATAGCAACAATGTTATACCCAGCAGCCCATCCTAAATTTTGAACCATTTTCCTGCGACTTGCCTTAGACAATTTAATGATATTTAAAATGTCTACTGGATTACTGTTAACTAATATGACATCAGCTGTTTCAATCGCAACGTCTGTACCTGCACCAATAGCAATTCCCAAATCAGCTTCCGCTAAGGCGGGCGCATCATTAATTCCATCTCCAATCATCGCCACTTTTTTTCCATTTTGTTTTAAATACTTCACATTATTTGATTTCTCATGGGGAAGTACTTCAGCGATGACTTTGGAAATACCTAATTTTTCTCCTACATAATTTGCTACACGTGTGTTGTCACCAGTCATCATAACCGTCTCAATGCCACGGTCATTTAATTCTTTAATAACTTTATAAGAAGATTTACGGATGATATCAGCTAGGGCTATCATTCCTTGTAAGACATTATCTTTAAGAACAAATACGACAGTTTTCCCTTGTAAAGCCAGTTGGTCATAAATTTTTTCATCAAAAGAAATTTTATTTGCTTTCATAGCACCGGGACTAATAACAGCAATTTCTGCATCACCGATTTTAGCTACTAACCCTTTCCCAGTTAAATTCTGATAATCCTTAACATCAAGGGGGGTTAAATTACGATCATTTCCTTCTTTTACAATTCCTTTAGCAATTGGATGGTCTGATTGTGTTTCAACAGAATAAGCTAATTTCAATAATTCTTCTTCACTAATTCCCTCACTTGGATGGATATCCGTAACACCAAAATTACCTTCCGTAAGTGTTCCTGTTTTGTCAAACACCACGCGATCCAATTTAAATGCACTTTCAAATGCTACTCTATTTCGAATTAACAAGCCGTTTTTAGCTGCAATGGAAGTAGATCTAGATGTTACTAGTGGTGTTGCCAAACCAAGTGCATGTGGACAAGCAATAATTAAAACGGTAACCATTCGTTCCAAAGCAAAATCTAAATCCCCGTTAGTCCACCAAACTGCAAAGGTTATAATCCCTACTACAAGAGCAACATAGAATAACCATTTAGCAGCAATATCCGCAAAGCCTTGGGCCTTTGATTTCGATTTTTCTGCATCGCTTACCAATTTAATAACTTGGGATAGGTAGGTGTCATTTCCTGTTTTACTTACCTTAACTTTTAATACACCATCACCATTGACGGAACCACCTATCGCTTCCATTCCGGGTCCTTTTTCAACAGGGACAGATTCTCCTGTAAGCATAGACTCATCGACGGTAGATTCTCCTTCATAAATTTCACCATCAATTGGAATCTTTTCACCCGATTTAACTAAAATCAGGTCACCCGGTTGTAAATCTTCGACTGTTACCTCAACAATATTTCCGGATTTGTCCAGTTTATGGGCTTCTTTTGGCATTAACTTGATTAGCTCTTCCAGTGCCTTTGAAGCACCCATCAGGGATTTCATTTCTATCCAATGTCCTAACAACATAATTACAATAAGAGTAGCTAGTTCAAAGAAGAAGTCGCTGCCTTCGATAAAGAATGCTGTCAGTGTGCTATATACATAAGCGGCGATGATAGCTAAAGAAATTAACATCATCATTGCAGGCGATTTCTCTTTTAACTCATCCCATGCACCAAGTAAAAATGGTTTTCCACCATAGAAAAAGACAATCGTGGAAAGCAAGAAAAGTAAGAGGGTATCACCTGTGAAATTTACTTCATATCCAATCAGCATTTGAATCATTGGAGATAAGTATAAAATAGGAATTGATAAAACTAGGGATATCCAAAAACGTTTCTTAAAATCTTCTACCATATGTTCGTGATGTCCGCCGTGTCCGCCATGTCCACCGTGTCCACCATGATGCCCACTATGTCCATGACTGTGGTCGTGATTTTTGTGTTCTTCATGTCCATGTTTGTGATGACCATGCATATCTTCATGTTCATGATTATGATGTTGATGACTGTGATGTTTTTGTTCCTCATGTTGATTATGATGGTCATGTTCTCTATGCTTATTGTGGTTGTGTTGATTCTCTTCATTTCCTTTGTTATTCATTATTACTCCTCCTTTGGTATGGATATTTATTATTTTCTGTATTATTCATCCTTCTATCCATATTATATCATACTATACCCCTGTATCGTATAATAAGGCTATGATTTTATGTAAAAGATTTGTGTCAAAACAAAAGGTCTTCTTTTATAAATGTATTAAAGACCTTTTTATACCTATAATGAAGGCTTGTTTACCCATTTATATCCAATACCCCAAACAGTTATTAAATAATCATCTATGGGAAATCCAGATTGACGAATTTTATCTCGCATGTTCCGTACATGGGAATCAACTGTTCTTCCTTCTGTGTGTGAATCGTATCCCCAAATTAATTCAATTAATTGTTCTCTAGTAAACACTTGGTTTGGTTTTCTCATAAAATAACCTAGCATGGTAAATTCCTTTGGCGTTAACTTTAATGTATTATTTTTATATGATAACTCAAACTCATCTTCATTCCATAAGAGACCATGTACTTCAATCTTCCTCGCAGGTTTCATTCTACGTAATACCGCTTCTATTCTTGCTAATAGCTCATCTTCGTCAAAGGGTTTCGTCACATAATCATCTGCACCTAATTTTAACCCTTTTATAATATCCTCTTTCTGTTCACGAGCCGATACCATAATGATAGGGATGTCCGAATCTTTTCTAATCTCTTGGCATAATTCCCAGCCGTTCATTTCAGGCATCATAATATCTATAAGTACTATGTCAAAAGTTTCTTCTTTTAAAAAAGATAATGCTTCTTTAGCACTAATAGCTTTTTTACATATAAAACTATGTGGTCTCAAATATAATGCTAATAAATCTAACATTCGTTTTTCATCATCTACTAATAAAGCTTTAACCATTATATTCACCTCTTGTTAAATGAACAATAACCCTTGTACCCTTGCCAAGTTCACTTTCGATTTCAATCGTACCTCCGTGAGATTCTATAATTTCTTTTGCAATAGCTAACCCTAATCCCGTTCCACCACTTTCTCTGGAACGCGATTTTTCTACACGGTATAACCGTTCAAATAGATATGGTAATTCCTCTTTTGGAATTCCTTCCCCTTCATCTGAAATAGCTATAGTAATTTCCCTATCATTCTGGGTTACCTCTAATGATATAGACTTTCCATCGGGTGTATGTTTTCTGGCATTATCCAGTATATTTAATAAAACCTGTTGGATTCTATCGGGATCAATATTACCTATGATATTTACTTGGCATGAAGTAGAAAGTGTAATATTTTTTTCTTCCATTACTGGAGCAATTCGTTCTTCAATCGTTTGGATTAGTTGTCTTAAACTAACACTTTTTCGATTAATTACAAACTTATTCTCATCCATTTTAGCTAGGTCAAATAAATTCTTAACTAGAACTGTCAAATGCTCCGTTTCTTCCCGTATGATATCCAGATATTCTTTTCTATCTTCGTCCGTTATGTCTTGCTTACTGATGATATCCGCATACCCTTTTATGTAGGTTAATGGCGTTCTAAGTTCGTGAGAGATACTTGCCAAAAATTCATTTCTGTCATTTTTTAATCGTTCTAGATCACTAGATAACCTCATGATAGAACCAGCTAATTCACCTAGTTCATCTTTTCGTTCCATATGTAATTGCACCTTATTTTTCCCCTTGCTTAGTTGTTCTGTGGCTTCTTTCATTTTCATTAATGGTAACGTAATAAAACGAGAAAGAATAAAAACGGTAAAGATGGTTAGAACAATGGTGATTAGTCCTACTATGACAAATTGATCACTCAAATGATTAACCATATTTTTTACAATATTGGTATTAGCAAACATAAAGACATGCCCTTGATGTTCCTCATCAATAGTAATGGGGCTATCAACCGCTATATATTGTTTTTCCGACCAACGTTGTTCTACTACTTTTCCTACACGGGGTATATCCTTATAATCCGTATGATCAATTACTTCAAACATTTCCTTTTCAACAGGATCGGAATTAATGATGATGTTACCATTGGCATCGGTAATAATAACAGCAAATTCCGACTCTGACTCCATGATAGCAACATGCTCCAACGTTGATGAATCAAGATTATTTTCCAAGACAGCACTATGTGTATTGGCACGAGCTAATAAACTATCCATCACTTCATCAATACGTTCATTTGCTATATTTGTATATAGAATAAAATAAACAAAAACCTCGATAATTAACATGAACACAAAGAATAATAGTCCAATTTTTAAGGATAATTTATTAAACATAATTGACCTCTTTTACCAGTAAGTTAAAGTATCCAGAATACCTATAACAAGAATGATAACTCCTGCAAGTTTTTGTACTAGTGACCCTATTTTTCTGCTTCTCTTTAATATAATGCCACTTGCCCCAAAATACCAAATAAGAAAAATAATTAATAAAAGTGGAAGTGAGGTTCCAATTCCAAATACGGAAGGTAATACAAATCCATATGATGTTTCTAATACAACTGGCATTAAGGTTAGTATAAATAATACAAACATAGTAGGGCAAAATGCTAACGTAAAACTCGCACCCATTAAAAAGCTTCCTAGATAACTATCTTTAAATTTAGTGGGTATTTTAAACATTTTTCCTGTTTTTCTCCAGCCAAATAAACCTATCATAAATAAACCAACCAGTATAAGTAATGGCCCAATTGCTTTTCTTAGAATCGGGAACATTTGTGTTAAAGTACTGTGTATTTCCTTCCCAAGTAACCAGATTACTAAACCAATTATTGAAAAAACAACTATTTTACCTAAAACAAATAGAAATATGTGTAACCAAGGGACTTTTTCAACTAATGATCTGTTTCCATAAATAGTCATTGCACTGATATTGCCTGTTAGCTGACAAGGAGCAACAGCGCCAATTAACCCAAGAAAAAATGCAAATAACAGCGGTATGTGTTCATATCCATATGCAATTTGTTGAAGTGGCCCATTTAGCATAATGCCTATTTCATTAAAAAGTTCGAACATATCAATTCACTCGCTTTGACTTTAATAGTTTTATCCACTAAATAACATATAAAAAATATGTCCATTTTTTGTGCAGATTTCAACAAAAATTAATCTAAGGTAATAACAATAATGAGGATAAAGAATCTCAAAATATTGTTTAGGACAAAATTTTGTCCGTTTTTTTCACTTTACATACATTTGGGGGGTATAGTATTATTTGGTGAGAGGATGATTTCATAAAAAACTGTTTAATTTGTATATAGATATATATTATCCATTGTTACAAATATTGAAAATAGGGGAGATAAGAATATGGAGAATAAAATAAAAATTGCTGTTAATGGGGGCATAGGGTTTGGTGCTAAACTCAATTCCAAACAACTTATGACAATCTCAAAATACATGGATGAGGAAGATGAACTGGAGTTAACCACCTTTCAACAACTTTATATAGAGATTCTAGAAGATGGTAAAGACGAAGTAATTAAAGAATTTGAAAGTGTTGGTTTAAAATGTTATCCAGTTGGAAATTACGTAAAGAGCTTGAGAACCTGTAATTTTTGTAAAGGGGAAGAAAGGGAAGGGATGCCAGTGGCAAAAGAAATAAATCGCCGTATAGCAGGAAAACCTGTACCATTTACCCTAAAAGTTGCTTATACAGGTTGTATCATTGGTTGTGGTGAACCAATGTTAAGTGACATAGGTGTAATGAAGTATAAAGATCATTATAATTTATATGTTGGTGGTAAAGCGAAAGGAAAAGATGCTGAGGTTGGTTCTTTACTGAGGGAAAATTTAACACCAGAAGAATTATACAATACAGTGGAAAAAATCATTGCTGTATATGCCGAAAAGGGGAAAAAACGGGAGACATTCCATAAATTTTTAAAACGGATAGGTAAAGAACAATTAATAAGCTAATAATAGACCTTGGAGTATGAAAACATATAACATCCAAAGGAATAAAATATTAAAAGATGTTGTCAAAAATGAAGTTTTTCTATTGACAAATATACTGTACGGGGGTATAGTAATTATATAAAAGAAAGGGAAGTGATTCATTTGGAAGAGAAATTCTTACATGATCACCCAAGTAAACCAAGAACGAAAGATGAAATACAGAAAACGATTAATCGTTTGAAACGAATTGAGGGTCAAGTTCGTGGGATACAGAAAATGGTTGAAGATGATCGATATTGTGTAGATATTTTAGTGCAAATTAGTGCCGTTCAATCTGCACTAAAAAATGTAGGATTTTCTATCACAGAAAGACATATTAACCATTGTGTTAGCGATGCTATTAAACAAGGTGAAGGAAAGGAAACTATTGAGGAATTAATGACTGTCATGAAGCAATTTTCCAAGTA
>NZ_JAXHDC010000065.1:0-12364 GCF_037072045.1 Oceanobacillus sp. MO10714A
CAAAAAAACAGGCCAAGCAGGGGATTCCTGCTTAGCCTGTTCATATTACACTACATCATATAATTGGGTTGGTTCTTTTGGATCGGTGTCACATAGTTCGATATGGATGCCGCGTTCTTCCAATATACGGGAGACGGACATGCGGGCAAGGTCTTTCATATTATTGTCCAAGCTCAAGTGAGCAAGATAGATTCGCTTCGTATTATTGTTAATGACGTCAGCTAGTGCGAGCCCTGAATCTTCATTGGACACATGACCAGAATCGCCTAGGATGCGTTGTTTTACACTCCATGGATATCTTCCCATCCGTAGCATGTCCACGTCATGATTCGCTTCAAAAATATAAGCATCTGCATCTTCCACTATTTTCTTAATCCGTTCCGACACATAACCTAAATCCGTAACAAGCGCTACTTTTTTTCCGCCACTATGAAACGTGTAAAATTGTGGTTCCGCAGCGTCGTGGGAGACACCGAAAGATTCAATGTCCATATCACCAAAGGTTTGAACTTCTTCCCGGTTAAAAACAAACTTTTGGTCAACAGTAAGCTTTCCGATCGAATGCTCCATCGCCTTCCACGTCTTTTCATTTGCATAGATCGGCAAATTATATTTCCGCGCAATTATCCCAAGCCCTTTTATATGATCACTATGTTCATGGGTTACTAAAATGCGGGAAAGCTCGCTCGGGTCAAGATGAGCTTTTTCAAATAACAAATCAATCTGCTTCCCACTCAAACCCGCATCGACAAGGATTTTTTCCTTTTTCGATTCAATATAAAAAGCATTCCCTGTACTCCCTGATGCGAGTACACTAAAGCGTAAACTCATTCTGTTTCACTCCGATTATCTAACTCTAATCTTTCTTCTAGAATAGGTAAGAAATTTTCCCTTAAATCATTTTCCTCATCCAATATATTCACCCGCATCATATGTTCACCAATGACGTTCAGTAAAAATTCCGTCTGATTGCTTTCATAAATGAGGCCTTCTATCGCATTGACAAAATGATCGCGCTCCTCATTCACTGACACTTTCCATGTCGGGGCAAATACTTGAATACCTTCTGCGGTAATCCGAGAATAATAGCCGATTTCTATATCCGACACATTATCTCCACGATGTAAATAATTTGCTTTGAAAAGCTGACCGATCACCTGCGTCGGCTGGTTCAACTGCACTGGCTCACCTTGCACTTCTGCCTTTCCAAGAATCGTCTGGCTATAGTGGGTTACTTCATTATCATCGTTCAGAAAGACGAGTAGCAAGCCATTTTCATTATAGTAAATGGGCCGGTTTTCCTTCTCTTGGAAAAACATCAATATATTCAATTCCTCATTCCACTCGGCAAAAACATATTCGTCCCCGTAAAGCACGTGAGGGAGAACCGCCGCTTCCAGCGCATCTTTGGACTTATTCGGTGAAAGCTTAACCGGACTATCCAATTGACTTATAATTAAATTATTATTAAAAACTTCTATCGTCTGACCTTCTAATTCATCCAATTCCTCAAGATCCTTATCTGATAATTCCCGTTGGACGACCGATATATAGGCAAGTTCGGTTACATCAACCGCTTTTGAATCATCGGTTATTTGTTCTGAAGCGAGCTGGTCTTCAATCGGTAATTCCTGATTGTCGAGATATCCGACATCTTGCTGTCGGTCGATAAAGGCAAAGATCAAATATATATTGAGGATGAGGAAGCTAAGGATGAATAATGTCTTAATATTTCCCCACTGCATCCTTAGTTCCCTCCCATTGGTTGCTTTTCTTCATCAAATATAATTTTTTGCCATGAATTATTTTCCTTTTTGTACCAAGCTGGAACCATCTCAAAGTATTCACTATCCTGTTCATCCTGCTGATATTTCAGTTCATAGCCTATTTTAACATCTTCTATATTCTCCATCGTAACATCCACATCGGATTCTAAAAGGTCAATGATGTTTTCTCCCGATGGCAGTTCATTTTCTCGCAGTTTGAATTCACTATCGAATAAATAAAGCGGCCGGTCATATTCAATCAGCTGCATACCATTTTGATAATTTCCCCATCTTTGCTGGATGGTGGCGAGCTTATGAATATTAAATACGGGATAACTTTTATAATACATTTGGTATGTTACTTGATTGTTATTCAAATTAACATCATCCAAGCGATAATCTTGGTTCAAGCGAGATGCATACGTCCAACCGCTATGATTATTAATATTGTTGATACTGCGATCAAGCAAATCCAGTTCACTAATAACACGATCCGGTTCGTCAGTTGACGGTGAAATATGACTAATATATTCCATCCGTTTGCCATTCTGATA
Source organism: Oceanobacillus sp. MO10714A (assembly GCF_037072045.1). Lineage (NCBI taxonomy): Bacteria > Bacillati > Bacillota > Bacilli > Caryophanales > Bacillaceae > Oceanobacillus > Oceanobacillus sp. MO10714A. Next base: position 2,321 of record NZ_JAXHDC010000065.1, read on the forward strand.
GACACTCATCTGCCGGTTATCCGTAAAATAAGCTTCTCCAATCGTCTGTGAGTTGGTTTCCCGTACAACAGCAGGATTCGTGAATAGGATATTAACGAACAAAGCTGGTTGAATTTGAGTTGGTGTAATAGAATAGGAATCCATTTTTATCTTGCCGGCTGGAATATATACCGGGTTTGTCTGTTCATTTATAACAAGGTATTCCTGATATGTTTCTTTATCCAAGGTCTCCGTGTTGCGCCATAATTGATCATAGATCTCTGCATCATTAATCAAAGCGACGGCACGCTGGTCGGAAGTATCCGAACTAAACTCCAGCTGTAAGGACTTACTGTCATGAATAAAACTAATGTATATCCGCTTCATCGACCAATTCGGAAAAATAATATCATCTGACCCAAAATTAAACAGTGTGCCGAGCACTTTCATAGGAATTTCATCGGCAAATATGAGTTCTATTTTTTCCGGGGAGCGCTCAGTCGCTTCTTCACTATCAAGAACCTCATAATTGGAAATAACCCAATCTTGCATCTGATGAAACATTTGATCTTTGGATTTCGAATCTTGAAATCCAAAATAACCTGCGTCAGTGTGGAAAATAATATCTACAGGTTTAATCAGACTCCGCTTCGTTTCGTCATTTGATCCCCCTGCATCAATCTCACTATTTACAAACTCACTGCTAATCGTTTGGTTGGAGTTCGGTTGATAACTCCATAGCGTGTAAGATAAGAGAATACTGATTCCAATTAAGACAATGAGGATGAATGTTTTTACGGTTTCGAATTTCATCTGACGTCCCTCCGCTTCCTCTTAATGAGTGGGAGTGTAAAGTAAATCGTTGTCCCATGACCTTCTCTGCTTTTCGCCCAGATTCGTCCATGGTGAGCTTCGACGAGTTCTTTTGTAATGGCAAGTCCAAGGCCTGTACCACCAAGCTTCCTCGTTCTCGCCCGGTCCGCCCGGTAAAAGCGGTCGAATATTTTTTCCAATCGGTCGTAAGGAATTCCCATCCCTTCGTCTTGCACCGAGATGAGCAAGTAATGGCGTTTATTTTCTACCCGGAGAACAATTTTGCCGCCTTCTGGAGAATACTTAATCGCATTTGAAATAATGTTATCAAGTACTTGAGTCATCTTATCTTTATCAATCCATACTTGATAATTCTTATTCGGCAATTCCCGTTTGATTGTCGTCGTCTCCGGCAAATTCATTTCAAAACGGTCGATGATCTGGTGGAAGTAATCGATAAAATCTGTTTCTTCCTTGTGGAGCTGGTATTCCTCTGCATCCATTCTGGAAAGCTGGAGAAGATCATTCACCATCCGGATCATCCGGTCGGTTTCATTTTGGGTAACTTCAAGGAATTTCGGTGCGATTTCCTTATCTTCCCAAGCTCCGTCCGCCAATGCTTCGAGATAACTTTTCATCGTCGTAAGCGGTGTCCGCAATTCATGAGAAACATTGGAAACAAAATCCCTGCGCTCTTGTTCAACCTTTTCATCTTCCGTTACATCATTCAACACAGTAATAAAACCATTTATTGCATCTTGGTCATCTTTTACTGTGGAAAAGTTAGTTCGGATGAGAAACGGCTGGTGATCATCGCTGAAATCAATAATCATCGAGCTATTCTCCCGGAGTTCAGATATATCGACAAGCTTTTCATCAAGCTGTAAAACATCAAGTAAATCATCACCAATCAAATCGTCCGGATTTTTCCCGAGGAGAATTCCCGCAGCTTCATTGATTAACGTGATTGATCCTTCTTGATCGGTTGCAATAACACCGTCTGACATATTGGATAGCACTGAACTGAGCTTAAAGCGTTCTTCTTCAATTGTTGCATAGGAATGTCTCAGTCGGCTGTTCAAGTCATTGAATGCTTCTGAAAGCTGACCGATTTCGTCTTTTCCATATACATTTACTTTCTGGGTGAAGTCACCTTTCGCCATTGCTTGGGCTTGTCTGCGCATTTCCTTAATCGGCTTCGTGATCGAGCGGGCAACAAGCACCCCAATAATGGCAGAGATTGCAACCGCAAGTAATGCCCCTTGTAAAAAGATTTTATTAATTTCATCCAGCTGCTTATAAACGCCCTCTAAGGACGATTCCAAGTAAATCGCACCGACTACGTTGTTCTCATTATCAAGAATCGGGTCGACGCGAACATAAACATATTCTCCGTTTTCATTGATGAAATCATCTTCCTTTGTCATATCAAAGAAAAGCACCTGTTGGATGATATCTCTCGTAATCCGCTGATTGATTTCCACGAGATTATTGTTCGTACCGATGATTCTACTTTGGCTGTTTACGACAATTACGTTCGTAAGGTCATCGGTGCTGAGCTCATTAACAATATCTTGAACTTCTGCCTCCGGACTCATTCCCTCTTCCGTTTCCGTCTGTTCACGGTTGTAAACACGTTCGAGATTATAGCTAAGAAGTTCCATTCGGCTGGAGACATTGTCCTTAAAGCTTTCTTCCAGGTTTTTGGAAAGCTGCCCGGTAAAAAATGTTCCGATGAGCTGGACAGCAAGTATCAGCAAGAGAATATAAATAATAATGAATTTTAATTGTATCGAACGAAAAAATCCGACTTTATGCATCACAACTACTCCTGATCAGGATTACGTAAATAATAACCAACTCCGCGCCGTGTCACAATCCAGGCCGGGTTACTTGGGTTCTCCTCAATTTTCTCACGCAGTCTTCTCACCGTAACGTCAACCGTACGCACATCTCCGAAATAGTCATAACCCCATACGGTTTCAAGTAAATGTTCTCGGGTCATAACTTGTCCAATGTGACGTGCAAGGTAGTGTAATAATTCGAACTCCCGGTGGGTCAGTTCGATTTGTTCTCCATCACGGGAAACAACGTAAGCATCCGGGTAAACGGTAAGACTTCCGATAACGATGTTTTTCGTCGGTTTCTCGGTTTCTTCCGGTAACTGCTGTCTACGCAAGTTCGCCTTCACCCGGGCAATGAGCTCGCGGTTACTGAATGGTTTCGTCACATAGTCATCCGCACCAAGTTCCAGGCCGAGTACTTTATCGATTTCCGAGTCCTTTGCGGTCAGCATGATAATCGGCATACTCTTTGTTTTCCTTACTTCACGCAGTACTTCATTTCCATCTTTATTTGGCAGCATAATATCGAGGAGGATGAGTTCGGGGTCTTCCTCTTCCGCCATACGTATTGCCTCGTCACCGTCATTGGCGACAATCACTTGGTAGCCTTCCTTTTCTAAATTAAACTTTAATATATCTGCAATTGGTTGTTCATCATCTACAACTAATATTTTTTGATTCATTTTTGCCACATCCTTTTCATGTAACGCTTTCCTCTATTTTAACGTACTTTTGCCAATCTGTCTGTACCTATTTGGTCGGAGAGCGGGGCCAGTGGGGTCAGAGCATTTGTCCCAGTCAAATGGGACAAATGCTCTGACCCCACTGGCCCACTCCAAGTCAAAAAAGCACGAGGCTTGTGCTCGTGCTTTATGCTTGGACGGGTGCTTGGGGAATGTCTTGTTCACTGTAGCGATATTCCAAGTCAACGAATTTGTTGTATTCTTTTACAAAGGCAAGTTCAACGGTACCGGTTGGACCGTTACGTTGCTTGGAAATGATGATTTCGATGATGTTTTGCTTTTCCGATTCCGAGTCATAGTAGTCGTCACGATATAGGAAACCAACAATATCGGCATCTTGCTCAATACTTCCAGATTCCCGGAGGTCGGACATCATCGGGCGTTTATCCTGACGGGATTCGACACCACGGGAAAGCTGCGATAGTGCGATTAAAGGCACTTCCAACTCTCTTGCCAGTCCTTTTAGAGAACGAGATATTTCGGAAACTTCCTGCTGTCTGTTCTCCTGGGAGCCGCTGCTTCCTTGGATAAGCTGTAAATAGTCAATCATAATCATTCCAAGACCATGTTCTTGTTTTAACCGGCGACATTTCGAACGGATTTCACTGACACGAACACCCGGTGTATCATCAATAAAAATCCCGGCATTTGATAGAGAACCCATCGCCATTGTCAGCTTGCCCCAGTCGTCTGCTTGGAGCTGGCCGCTCCTAAGTCGTTGGGAATCAATATTTCCCTCAGCACAGAGCATCCGCTGTACGAGCTGGTCCGCTCCCATCTCAAGACTGAAGATCGCGACATTATTTGCTGTTTTTACCGCAACGTTCTGCGCGACGTTCAGAGCAAAAGCTGTCTTACCAACAGAAGGGCGGGCGGCAATAATAATCAAGTCGTTGCGCTGGAAGCCACTCGTAATTCGGTCCAGTTCCTGATAACCAGTTGGAACACCGGTTATGTCTCCCTGATTTTCATGGAGCTGCTCAATTTTATCGTAAACGTCGATGAGGACGTCTTTAATATTTTTAAAGCCTTCACTGTTTTTTCTTCCGGAAACTTCGAGGATGGTCTTCTCCGCTTCATTTAGAACGTCATCGACCTCGTCCTCCCGCTCGAATCCTGAAGTTACGATATCTGTCGCGGCACGAATGAGTCGGCGCAGCAATGCCTTCTCTTCTACAATACGGCTATAATACTCAATATTCGCAGCGGTCGGTACACTTTCAGCTACTTGGGTGAGATACGTAACTCCACCTGCTTCTTCCAGCTGCTTCCGGTCATTTAAATAAGTGGTAACGGTAATAACGTCTATTGGCTCACCGCGGTCTGCCAGTTGCAACATCGCAGCGAAGATCCGTTGATGGCTTGCCCGGTAAAAGTCTTCCGGCATCAAGATTTCCGAGGCACTGGAGAAGCTTTCAGGCTGCAGAAAAATTGCTCCGATAACCGACTGTTCCGCTTCAATATTATGCGGCGGTGTACGGTCGATTGGTCCTTGATCCATGGTAGTTCCTCCTCTCTTTGTTGATTCATGAAGTAAAAAGGACTCACGTGAGATTCGTGAGTCGCAGGGCCGACTGATCAGAGTTTTCTGGGACAGTAGCTCTGACCCTAGTCCCACTATTTTTGTTCGGTGACGTGGACTTTGATTGAACCGGATACTTCTGGGTGGAGCTTGATTGGTACGGTTGTGTAGCCCAGAGCTCGGATTGGTTCGTCTAGTTCAATTTTTCGTCTGTCGATTTTATGTCCATAGTCTTTTGCTAACTTTTCTGCGATTTGTTTGTTTGTAATTGATCCGAATAGGCGTCCGCCTTCACCAGATTTTGCTTGCAATTCCACTGTTAAATCAGCAAGTTTATCTTTTAATTGAATCGCTTCTTCTTTTTCTTTCTGTTCTTGCTGGGCGTTCTTACGTTTCTTCGCATCAAGCGCCTTTAAATTTCCTGGTGTTGCTTCAATCGCCAATTTATTTTTTAAGAGATAGTTTCTTGCATAGCCTTCCGCTACGTCTTTTACTTCCCCTTGCTTTCCTTTACCTTTTACATCTTTTACAAAAATCACTTTCATTTCGTTTCTCTCCCTTCGAAATATTCATCAATGATATCTTTTAACAATAATTCAACGTCTTCAACGCTTGTATCTTCTATTTGGGTTGCGGCATTCGTTAAATGTCCACCGCCATTCATTCGTTCCATAATGATCTGGACATTGATTTGTCCTAGCGAACGGGCGCTAACACCAACCCGGCCGTCCTCCCGCTCGGAAATAACGAAGGAGGCTGTCACCCCTGTCATTGTCAAGAGCGTATCGGCAGCTTGTGCAATCAGTACAGGGCCGTACGTTTCTCCAGGCTCTGCAGCAACAATTGCAATTTTGTCTCGGTAGATTTCGGTCCGTTCGATTAACTTGCTCCGCTGTAAATAAACACGGAGATCTTCTTTAAGTAATTGTTGGACGAGTACCGTATCTGCCCCCTTTGCTCGTAAGTAAGAGGCTGCATCAAACGTACGAGAACCTGTCCTTAACGTAAAGCTTTTCGTATCTACTATAATACCAGATAACAAGGCGGTTGCTTCAAGCATTTTTAATTTAATTGTTTTGGGCTGATATTCCAATAACTCCGTCACAAGCTCGGCGGTAGAAGATGCATATGGTTCCATATAAACAAGTGTCGGATTATCAATAAACTCTTCTCCACGGCGATGGTGGTCAATAACCACTTTATATTCCGTCTTAGCGAGTAAAGCTGGCTCGGCGACCATAGACGGCTTATGCGTATCGACAATTACAATTAGACTCTGACTTGTAATGATATCTTCCGCTTTATCGGGGTCAATGAATCGTTCCCACAGTTCTTCATCTGCCTGGATCGCTTCGACTAACCGTTGTACACCTGTATCCACATCATCCGGATCAAAGACAATATAACCTTCGACACCATTTGCTTTTGCGATATTTAAAATCCCGATCGCTGCACCGACAGAGTCCATATCCGGTGATTTATGCCCCATAATAATGACTTTGTCGCTCACCTTCACAAGATCTGTCATTGCGTGGGAAATAACTCGCGCGCGGACACGGGTCCGCTTTTCCATTGGATTCGTCTTACCACCATAGAAACGAACCTTACCTGCTTCATCCCGAATTGCTACTTGATCCCCACCTCGGCCGAGTGCTAAGTCAAGACTAGATTGGGCAAGTTCACCAAGCTGTGGCAATGGAACGTCTCCTTGACCGACCCCGATACTTAGCGTGACATTCGTACTCTGTTCCCCGGTAATCTCCCGGATTTCATCCAGAATATCGAATTTCACTTCTTCTATCTGTCTTAAAATCTCTCTCGTTCCAATTGCGAGGAAACGTTCCTGGGAAGTGCGCTTCATATAAAGGCCATTCCGCTTCGCCCAATCATTAATGAGAGAGGTGACTTCTGAATTCAACAGACTTTTTGCCGTGTCATCCATCGGCAAGGTAATATCTTCATAATTATCGAGAAAAATGATAAACAAGACAGTCTTATCATTTTCATAAACGGTACGCAGTTGCTCCCGCTCCGTTTCATCAATGAAATAAACTAAGCGCTCATTTTTATTAATCTTTGTATGAAAATAGTATTCATCTAACTGAACAATCGTATCTTTTCTGTCTTCTTTAATGTCGGTAACTAATTCCTCGGACAAGAAATTAAGTGAAGAACCGATTACTTCGGCTTCATCCGTATTAAATTGTCGCATATAAGGATTCGCCCATTCGATTTTATAGTTCTCATCGTAAAGCACAATCCCAAAAGGAAGCTCACTTAAAGCCTCTTTGCCTACCATTTTTACGCGTGTTGAAATTAGCTTAATTTCATCTTGCAGCTCTTCCATTCGCTTATTTTCTCTTTGTATACTATAAGCTAATGAAGCGAGCAGCAGAACAGCCCCTACTATTCCAATTATCCACTCGTAATAAAAAAGGACGGCAAGCAAAATGGCGGATAGGATATAGATAATCCATATATGATTGTCTAATAATCGCTTCCTTTTCAACTCCGGCATAACTGTTCACTCCAATTTTGCTTCCATTAAAGGTTATTTATTTTTTTGAAGACGAGCCCTCAAATTTAACCCTATATCAATTATACCTAAGATTCTAACGAAATAAAGGAGAAATAATGGAAACAGGATGGTCAGCACAATACTTAAGATAGGAATTACCTTCGACCACTTCTTATAATGCGTAAAGAAGAAGATGAAAGAAAATCCTTGGATTACAAGCAGCATTTCTAAAATAATCAGTGCATTTTGTACACCGACATACATAATACTGTTCGGATCGGAACTGATCAAGGATGCGATAATGACGATTAAATAGAGCCAAATAATCGACGTCGGCAATTTTAAACTTCTAAATGGTGGAAAGTATAATTTTTTATTGTACATTCGGTTCAACAATTTATAACTAATCCACTGTGTTAGAAACGCTAAGAACACCGCGCTGATTGCAATGAAGGCTGGCATGAGCTTAATAAAGTACTGAATCTGCTCGATAAATAATGCCTCCATATCCACGGCTTCCCCTGATTCAAGACCTACCCCTTCCATAAGGGAAATATACCAATCCACTTGATCTGTTGCAATCGTTTCGATTTCCTGGACGAAATTCACACCCAGTAGAACTTGCGTGAAAGCAAGCGTAAATAACAGGCCCCCGATAAATCCTAACGTCCCGTAAGCCCATGTTTCATAAGCAGTCCGCTCTTTATTTATTGCATGTCCTATTAATAAACCTGCCGCTCCCATCATCAGTGTGAGCGGTAAGTAGATTACCGTCAGAATCATACTAATAAGAGAAGCGAAGACAACTACAAGCATTCCAGGCTTCACTCCATGTTTGGACGTATAGATGACAAAGGGAATTGGGAGTAGCACCATCATAAAGGTTGATAGAAAAGGTACTAAGGTACCGAACAGGAGAATAAGATATATTCCTGCTAGGAGTGCTCCTTCTGTCAGTTTTTTTGTATTGTTCATTTCTGGCATACACCTCAATTTTATATCTAATTATCACGGTACAACTATTCTTTAACTGCCCGCATCCAAGTAAGTGGAATCAAATCTACTCAGGCAGTAGAACACGGATAGTAACACCCTGATTAACTCCATTAGCATTCAGCTGGGCAATAAAACGCTCGCTGAATGAAGTTTTATTTTATGCTGTCCTCTTATCATAACATGAAAGCTATTTTTCTTTCGTGGTTAACGGTCGAAATCTCAAACACGAACGAACAGATTTTTATTATTTTTATTGGGAAATCATTTTGTCACGTATTAACGGTCTGTAATACCCCCCACTTCTAAACATGAGAATAGCCTACATGTGAAGGGGGGAGATACAGTCCGTAAATACCTGATTCGGTTCAACTAACATTCAGTGGGGAGGGAAGGAACCCCACTGAATGAAGTTTCACTTTATCCAAATGCCTCTATTTATTTCTTGTCGAAATTTCCCGAAATTATTTCCCGGGTAATAATTTACCGCATGATTTAACAGAACATTCATTCTAGTTGGATAGGTTTCCTTGGAAATAATTAATCACAATCAGAGCATTTCCTGCTGATTTCATCTATAATTAAGATGTATAAGTATGTTTAAATAAGGATGGAGCCAATGATTCTCATAGATGCATTTATTAATAGTTTAAAATTACCTAATAAAAATGCGATGTTCAAATTAAATCGAGTCGGAATGGATATCGTCGTATTCTACTTATTTATTTTGATTCTTATCGTCTCAATCCCACATCTTGTTCTGCAACTGCAAATGACAGATGGGCTTGCAGGTGGATTGCCAGTTATATTAAAATTAATCTATTTCTTTATGTTCTATTATTTACCACTGACAATCGCCGTATTCCTATTTATTTCCATCATGGCATATGTTGGGGTTGCAATTGCCAAACTGATGAAAAGGAAATTAAGGTATCAGATTATTTGGAAGCTGCTCGCTTTCACAACAACGATTCCTTTCTTTGCATATATGTTACTTGCATCACTTTTTCCAATCCGTGACAAGTACCTGCTACTAGCAATTGTTTATTCTTTCATTATGCTCATCTTCATGATCCTGAAATATCCAAAACGAAGAATAAGGAAGAAAGCTAAATAGAAATTTCTAGTTGGGGGTGTCCGTAAATTCAACCAAGGCAATTATTTATCTATATTATTTCAGTCTCACTTAATGCGTTAGGAAATAGTTTCATGATTGTAGCAAACTTTGGAAGTGCTCCCTGGACTTCCGCCGGAGAAAACTTAGCATATATCTTACCATTTTCCGTTGGGGTCTGTGTCATTATATTACATATGTTTTCCTTCCTGCTTAGTTACTTGATGAAAGTTAGACTCAGTTTGAAAATAATTGCTCAAAGTCTCATCCTCGCTTTTATATTTGGAGGCTTTATTGATTTATTCTTATACCTTCATCAGTTGGTCTACATTCCGGGTGATATGTTCATGCGTGGTTTGTACTTGTTTGTCGGCCTTAACTTCATTGCAATCGGAGTTAGTATTTATTTTCAAGCTGGATCTATTTACTTACCGACGGATTATTTATTGAAAGCATTCGGCAAGTTAATGAAAAATTATACAGTAGGAAATATCTTTTTTACAGCCGTACCGTTAGTA
>NZ_JAXHDC010000066.1:0-12325 GCF_037072045.1 Oceanobacillus sp. MO10714A
TTCATTAATATATAAACAGATTAATCGAGCAAGATTTCTCAAAACTTGATTTTCTACACTATTATCCGATTTAGAATAGGGTAAGCATCATCTATTTATTTTGGATATTCCACACAATAATCCGAATACCCAACATTTAAAGCCGGGAGAAACAAAAACAGCAGTGTTCTATTTAGAAGTTCCTGAGGATGAAGCATATTATCATCCTTATGATGAACCTGTAATACAGCCTATCATGTCCTTTAAGGAAAAAGGAACAGAGACAGCTGTTCCTTTAGAACTCGACATTACAGCAGCTGTGCTTCCGGAGCTTGCTGTTAGCGTTGATCCTGAAAGCATAATGGTAAATACCGCAGATGTAAAAGAAAATATACCACTTAAGGTTAGAGTTAAGAACTATGACATAAATTCACGAGATGCGGAAGTAGCATTAAAATTGCCTGAAGGGTGGACAAGTGAACCAAATACAACAGAGGTTTCATTCACAGAGCGTTTTGAAGAACAGGAAGTAACCTTTACTGTTAGTCCGCCTGCAGATATAGAGGAAGGCAATTTTGAAATTGAAGCTTATGCAATATCTAATGGAAAAACCTTTGACACAACAGTGCAAGAGATTCAATATGATCATATAAATGATGAATATTTTCTTTATTCATCTGCTGCCGATGGTGAAGCCTTTGAATTGCTTATCCCAGACAACCTTAAAGTCGGTTATATTGAAAGCGGATTTGATAATGTCGCAAATCACTTAATTAATGCTGGCTTTAATATTACAAAACTGACAGAAGAAGACCTAGCATCAAGTGATTTATCTCAATTTGATACTATTGTGACTGGTATCAGAGCCAACTTGTCCCGACCAGATTTAGTCGAGAATAACGCTAGACTTCTTCAATATGTAGAGGAGGGCGGTCACCTTGTGGTTCAATATCACAAGCCAGGAGATAACTGGGATGTCGAAGCTTCAGCTCCTTATCATCTGGAGATCGGCTCACCATCAATTGAATGGCGGGTTACCGATGAAAATGCAGAAGTTACAATGACTCAGCCTGAGCACAAGCTATTCAATTATCCAAACCAGATCACAGATAAAGACTGGGACAACTGGGTGCAGGAACGCGGTCTCTACTTCCCGATGAATTGGGATGACCGTTACGAGACATTCGTAGAAATGGCAGACCCCGATGAAGAGGCATTCGACGGTGGTATCCTATTAGCGGATTATGGTGAAGGAACATACCTTTATTCCAGCCTAGTCTTCTATCGTCAAATAGACAGTCAAGTACCAGGGGGATATCGTATTTTCACAAATTTAATCAGCTATGGTGCAGAGGAATAATTCTAATAGAGGCTGGACATAACTAGTAAAATAATAATAAGTGAAAAGGTTCCAAGCGTTTAAAATTTGCTTGGAACCTTCTAATATATCCTATTTCTTACAGTGTTGGTTCAATTAAACCGTATTTACCATCTTTTCGGCGATACACAACACTTGTTTCACCTGATTCTACATTATTAAAGACAAAGAAGGAGTGACCGAGCATATCCATCTGAAGTATCGCTTCTTCAGAATCCATCGGTTTCAAATCAAATCGCTTCGTACGCACGATTTCAAAGTTATCAGATGTATCTTCATTATCCGCAAGTTCTCTTTCCATTTCCGCAAATACATGCTTAGGTGCACCATGTTGACGGGATTTACGGTTGATTTTGGTTTTATATTTTCGAACTTGTCTTTCTAACTTATCTACTACTAAATCGATTGCTGCATATAGATCGTCGTGTCGTACTTCCCCACGTAATAGGAGGTCGGTCATTGGAATTGTTACTTCGATGCGCTGCTCATCATTATAGACACTTAAATTTACATGAACATCAGTTGATTGAGTAGTATCGAAATAGCGCTCAAGCTTGCTGATTTTCTTTTCCACATACTCTCTAATAGCATCGGTAACCTCAATATTTTCTCCACGAATGTTAAATCTCATAAAAGTGTCCTCCTTTAATTCTTTATATATATAGTATACTATGTTTCCCGGTACTTTTCCTCCTCAAACGTTTACGTTGTGTAAATGGTTTCACTGATGGGCAATGGTAAAGCTTGATATAACAATGTTTAGGCTGGAAACATTTTTTTATTAATTTTTACAATATCTTTGTACTAGATTCATATTTCGCTAGATTTCCTCTTCCATGTAGCAAATTTGTTAACCCAAATTTCGTCGACAAAGTATATGGCTAGACATGGATATTTTAAAAAAGTGTTGTTTTTCCAATGAATTGTTAAAATACTTTCATTGAGCGTAAGTGGTGTGCAACTTACCTCTGGAGGTCCGCAGTCCAGACACCTCTCGCTTTCCGCGGGCGGCTGGTGAGCCTCCTCGGGCTAGCGCCCTGTGGGGTCTCACCAAGCCTATCCTCCCGCAGGAGTCTCAAGGTGTCTGGACTGCTCCGAGGGAAAGCCAAATTTGGAACCCTATTTATATTAGGAATTAGAACTTTCATCGCAGTGGGATAGTTTCCGTTAATTATAACCCTCTCAACCAGTTCAGTTGCCCGGCGGACGGTGACTCCTGTGGGAATAGCACGAGTTCGGAGACCCCGCAGGAAGCGGTTTCCTTCCGAGGCAGACTAAGTACGCCACGTCCTGTGCGTCGAGGCTTCGGCTGTGCCCGCGGAAAGCATCCGTCCACCGGGCAATTGAACGGTAATTAGAACGCCAATAAAATGAATGCACAAAATACTTTCGCTGTATGAAAGTGATCGACAATTTCTCTTGTATATTAAAAGGAAGTGCCATAACTTTAACCTTGTGATTACGAAAGGTTATGGCACTTCCTTCTTGTTAATTTTTACGGTCTAAAAAGGTACCGTCTAAGGTGGATACATTTTTATAAGGATTTGTGTAAAATTGTTGGGATTTCTTTTGTTGTTGCATTTGTTTCATTTCTGTCTTTAAATCCGTAAAAAGATTTTGCATTTTCATCTGAATTTTTGGATTCAACTTGGCGATTTCATTACCAAGCTTCATTTCTTCGTCTGAGTATGGAGGAGACAGTTGCTCCATCCATTTTCCCCGTTCCTCAATAAGTTCATTTAACTGTTGAATGACATCATCCCGGTTCTTTGATGTTACGGGTTGTTCCAGTAATGTTGTCAACTCTTTAGTCAATTCATAGACTTTCTCCAATACTTCCATTAGACTGTTGGCCTTTGGGAATATTGTTGCTTACGATGCTGAAGGAGTACTTGTTTCCATGTATCTCTGAATTCAGTTACAAGACCAAGAACATTCTCTAGCTTTTCAGGGCTGTTATCGATATTCGCAGCTGTTAATTCATTAAGCATAAATTCATAAAGTGGCTGGAATTGCTTAGATATCTCCACTTTTGGATCTAATGTAATTAATAGTTCACGAATTATATTTTGCGCCTTTTGAATATTTCTGTTCTTCGCTTCATAGTCATTTGCATCCATATCTTTCATAGCTTGCTTCACAAATTTTATGCAACCATTGTAAAGCATAAGGGTTAATTCTCCGCCAGATGCTGTATTTACTGCATTATTTTGATAGGTTTGATATGCTCTATTCATCTTGTATCACTCCTTATTGGTACATATTACCACCGAAGTCCATTAACATCGCCGATTGATTGTTCATCATGGAAATTGCCCGCTCCATTGCGGAGAATTGACGCCAATATCTGTCTTCCACTTGCTCTAAGCGATCTTCAAATGCTTTAATCCGCTTTTCCATCGTTTCAAGTTCGCGCCCCATCGTATACATCTGGTTCGTAAAGTGACCTTTTCCTGCTCGTTTCTCAATTTTACCAATTGTCGTCTCGAGCGAGTCTTCTACCCGATTTAACAGCCCTCGGCTCGGACCTTCCGAACTATTGAATAACAGATTTTGGACAGATGTTGCATCTTCTTCTAACTTCTCACGTAATATATTTTCATCAATTTTAAGAAGCCCACCATCCATATAATCTTCCGTAGTCGTAATTCCTATTTGAGCCATTAGGCGAAATGCCCCGTCATTATCAACAGTGGACGACCAGGTCGAGCGGAGACTTGTTAAGGCAGATGGAATAATTGATTCTCTGCGCAATAGTCCGCTTTTCGCCTTTTCTTCCCAAAGCTCGATTTGCCTTTCAGACATTTCTTCCATTTGCTCTTCCGTAAGTGGTGGGAAATCGCGATAAATTGGTTCTTGCTGTGTTCCGTTCAATGTTGTTATGAGTTCATTATATTTATTGACGAATTCTGTAATATTTTCCACAGCTTTATCAATATCATTTGTAACTGTGAGTGTTGCATTAATTGGTTTATTATTTTCATCTATTCCTGTTACATCATGGAAGGTAAATGTCATACCATTTAATGTGTAGCGATTATCCTTTGACTCTAATTCAACAACATCATTATAGGTGAATTTTGCGTTTGTTCCACCTTTCTCTTGTTCCTGATCCATATTAAGAACATCAAGGAAAAATTCGCTTCCCTCTCCAAACCCTATTTCTTTTCCACCAAATTCTTCGGTCGTATTATAATTACCAGAACGTTTCGTTTCCATTACAAAAGTCTTCGATGTTTCATCATAAAAGGCACGAATATTTTTATCTGCACCTTGGATTTTTTTTGCAATCGAATCAATCGTATCGTCTTCACTGATAGTAAATTTGCGCTCTTTCATTTCCCCTTCTTCTACATCATAAGTATAAAAAGAAACCTCTTTATCAGCGTATTCAGAGATTTTACTCTCAATATCTTCCTTAGAAGCATTTCCCTTATTAATTGCATTAGAGGCAAGTTGCGTAACAGCAATCTTAAAAGCACCATTCCCAGCTACAGCAGATCCTGTCGCAGTCACTGCTTCTTCCATAGAAGATTTCACTGTCTTCGGGTTAATTGTATTGCCACTAGTTAACCGCATGTTTTCAATTAGCAGTTCCAGTTCGGCAATCTGCTTATTAATGTCACGGAAAGCGTCACGTTGCCATTCCATTTTCGTCCGTTGCTGCTGGAGTTTATTTAACGGAATCCGTTCCGCATTCATCAAGTCTCTTATCATTGAATCTGTATCAATACCACTGGCCAAGCCACCTATACGCATATGCTCACTTCCTTATATTTTTTCATCGACAAGTAATCCCATGAATTCCGCCATCGCCGCATACATATCGAGAATTTTCTTTGGTGGAATTTCCTTAATTACTTCATCCGTTGTTGAATCAACTACCGTCACATAATATTTATCAAGCTTATCATGTAATTCGAACTTCAAATTGCGGCGAGATGGTTCTAAAAATTGATTGAGATTATCAACCGCTTCTTCGACCGCATCTCTTTGCATTTTACCGTATTTTTCAATTTTTACATTTGAATTTTCTTTTTGTTGGTTTTCTTTCGTAGCTATTATAGGTCTATCAACTGACTTCTCTTGTTTAAGTTGAATGTTGCTCTGAATGATTGGCTGAGATCCGATCTTTTCTATCGCCATCCCTATTCATCCCCCTCATATATATCTACTAGTAGTATCGGCATGTTTTCGAAGTTTTGAAGGGGAATTTACAAATTACTTGTCCAATGTGTTGTCGTTCATTAGCTCAAGCAAATCGAGCGTAAGATTGGCTGCTGCGTTATTCTGTTCCTTAATATCCAAATAAATTTCTTTTCGGTGAATATCTACAGATTTCGGTGCTTCAATCCCGAGCTTTACTTGATCTCCTTCCATCCCCAGCACCTTGATTTCAATATCGTCCCCAATTTGGATTGCTTCATTTTTCTTTCTCGTTAAAACTAGCATGTTCTAGCTCCCTTCTCGTCTGGGGCAATCGCGACCTTGGAAGAATACGTATGGTCACTTAAAATATACTGTTTACCGATTAATTGCTTCGTATTAATAATGATTGGGGCTCGTAAATTCATCGTACTTTGCGAGAATGGTTTATTCAATGTCACAATCGCGTAGACTGCCACATCCTCCTTAGCTGTAATTTTTAATAGATCGAGCAAATCTTCATCCAGCTTTAATTCATACGCTTGATAGAATAGATATGGATTGGTAATTACAAAGGCAAGATTACTCGTTTTCGTTGATTGCAGTAATTGAAATGCTGCATTATTCGGCAATTCTAAAATAATGAATTCTGTCTCTTCCGGGAAACCCGGGAGACCATTAGGAAAATTGATCTTTTTCCTTTCATCGATTTCTACAACACCTAAATATTTCGTATCAAGTTTCATTAATATTCTTCCTCTCATTCCATGGTTTGGCGACCGTGTTTTGGGACTGGTTTCTTTCATAGAAAAAAACCCAAAGTCCTTTCATAGGGCTAAGGGCTTCTATTATTTATCTAAGAAAATCAACAAGACTTGGTTGAATAATCCGTGAACCACTGGCAAGTGCCGCCTGGTGAATACTTTGTTGCGTAATCAAATTTGTAATTGCTTCCGCATAATTCACATCTTCATTTGCGGATAAAGATCCGGTGGCTACGATTTCTTGCTGTTCTAGACGGTTCTCTACCAATTCCAACCGGTTCATTCGCGCTCCAAGGTCGGCCTGGGCATTGATTACATTATCAATAACTCCGTCTAAAGCGGCAATGCTTTGGTCGATTTCTCCGTCAGCATTCCCACTCTTCAAGCTTTCGATGAACGAATCAATTACTGCAAACATATCCGCTTCTTCGTCAGTAAATATCTTATTCCCATCGCTGTTCACGGTTATGTTCACACCAGCTGCAATCTCGATTTCAACCGCGTTTTCATCAAAATTAGGAACGACTTCCCCGTCTACAATTTTGACAGGCGGTTCATTGGTTTTCGTACCATTAAAAATATATTTATCATTTACTTTTGTATTTGCCACATCGATGAGGTCTTGTTTAATTTGTTCGGCTTCTTCAGCTATATTTTTTAGCTCGCCTTCACCATATGTGCCATTACTTGCCTGGACAGCGAGATAACGAAGTCGCTGCAAACCACTATTTGCCTGTTCCAATGCGGCATCTGTATTGTCAAACCAATTTTGCACTTCACCGGTATTCCGCTGATACTGTTCGATTCGGTGCAATTCCGTCCGGTAGCCAATTCCCTTCAAAGCTGCAACTGGATCTTCGGATGGACGGCTGAACTTCTTCCCCGTATTCAACTGATCAAAATATTTATCCATCTTTGCATAGCTTCTATTTAAATTGCTTAATAGATTATTTGAAATCATACTTTGTGTAACACGCATCATTATGACCTACCTTCCTACAAGCCCCAAATTATTAATAATACGGTCCAATAATTCGTCCGTTGCCGTCATCGAACGAGCCATTGCGTTGTACGCATGCTGAAACTTAATCATGTTTGTCATTTCCTCATCCAGCGAAACGGAACCGATGGATTGTCGATCGTTTTCCAGCTGGCTGACTAACACGGTTGTATTCCTTCTCATTCTTTCAGCGTCCTCTACTTGAACGGCTAATGAACCAGTTATTTGTGAGTAAGCTTCTTTTATTCCTGCCTCATCAAACACTTTTGCAAGCTCTAGAGCATTCTTCCCGTCGCCTTCTCCTTCAAGCGCTGCAGCGATCAATTTAGGGTTATCAATAATATCTTGATTTACAGCCATATTGCCATCCTCATCAATCACAAAGAAATCAACTGGTCCGTCAGTCTCTCCAATTGGAACTCCTTCACGATGAACCGCGTTAAATGCATCGATAAAATTATCCCGTAGTGCAGCCAAATCTTTAAGACCTTTCAGGAATTCTCCTTCATTTTCTCCACTGCCGTAAGTATCAATCAGAGATTGCAATGCCCCAGCTTTTCCCGTATCCAATTTTAGGGGGGCCCCGTCTATATCAAGCTGAATTCCGCTAATATAAGAAAAGCCATCACTTTCTGCTTCTTCAAGGGAAATCGACTGGTACGTTAAGTTTGCTCCGTCAACAAGCTTATAACCGTTCTGTATATTTCCATCTGCATCGGTGAATTCCTCTGTCTTCACTTCAATCACTGCAAGACCTTGGGCGACGTCACCAACATGCTCACTTGATTTCTCGTAACTCACTTCAATCGGTATGATTCCGGATAGTTTGTCAATAAGCAGGTCACGCTGATCATATAAATCATTCGGAACATAGCCATTGATTTCAAGTGCTTTAATCCGTGTATTCAAGTCACTAATCTGCTCTGAGATCCGGTTGACACTTTCCACGGCATGATTCATTTCCGTTTTTAAATCACTCCGTATCTGCGTTAAGGACTGATTAAGATAATTAAATGTTTCGCTTAGGGCCTTTCCACGCTGAACAACGACGGAACGTGCACCGCCATTCGTCGGATTCACCGCAAGATCCTGAAGCGCACTCCAGAACTGGTCCATCACTTGGGACAATCCAGTATCATCCAAGTCATTCAATACATCCTCCATGCGTCCAAGAGCGTCCGCGCGTTTTTCCCAATACCCTGCTAAGCTATTCTCTCCGCGGAACTGGCCATCAAGAAACTGGTCGCGTATGCGCTGAATCGAACCGGCTTTTACCCCAGTCCCGATTTGGCCAGGAATCCCCGTTCGGTTTTTTGAAGCGCTAGGCATCGCTATATCAGTCACATAATTCACTCGTTGTCTCGAGTAACCTTCTGTATTTGCGTTTGCAATGTTATGACCAGTTGTATGTAAAGCAGATTGCTGGGCAAATAATGCTTGTTTTGCCATTTCCAATCCGTGAAATGTACTCATTTGCTGTTACTCCTTTATCTTAAGTTATGCCTTCGAATCAAATATGGATCGATTTGGTTGTTCAACATCAGGTTTATCCATATTCGAGTAATTCATATTTTTTAGAGACGGACTCATTAAATCCAATGACATTTGTACAAATTGCATGGATTGGTTAATGAGGGCGATGTTCAATTTTTCCTGAGCTTTCAGTTCAGTAATGACCTTCGTTAATTCAATCGTCACTTCTTCAAGCTCTAGCCTCTCCGTTTCGTTCGTCATTTGTTCCAGTATGAACGTAATAGTCGGTTCTGCATCAGTTATCTCTTCTGCTTCGATCCAATTATTTACAAGTTGAATGCGTATCTTTTCCACCTGCTCGATCTTTTGCACAAGCTTCCGTTCTCTGGTTAAAAGAGGTTGCAGGCTATCGATGTTCCCAACTTTGATACCTTCCATTTTTTCAACAGATATGCTGAGCAGTTCCCGATGCAGGCCTACTAATTCAGTTAATGCTTGTCTTAATTCATTCATGGACTAATAGGTCCTCCTTTGAATGGACTTGTTCCCCATTAAACTTACTTCTTCCAAAACTCGAACATTTTCTGTGCAGCAACTTCATGGTCCACTTTGTATTCTCCATTTTCTATCTGTTGTTTGATTTCCTGAACCTTTTTGGCACGGTTATTATTCGGCTGACCTTTTTCCTGAAGCTTAAGAGCTTCCTTGGAAATTTGTAGCTCATCCGAACGTTTTGCAGCTTTTTTCATTTCTGTCTGTTTTTGGAGCTGTTGTTTATAAGGATTGAAATTCAGTTGATTCGGTCGATTGATTTTCATTCCTCTTCCTCCTCCCATCTATCTATAACGAGCAATTATTTTATACTTACACCTATTAATAGTATCGGCATCTAATCAAAGTTATGAAGGATTATTTAGTTTTTATCCTTATTAAAAGAAAAATAGACGTTTTCTCGTTCTCTTTCTTCACGTTCTTGTTTTGTCCGTTCCTCTTCTTCGAGTATAGCAAGTTCACTCTTCAATTCGTTTTGACAATTCTCACAAAGCTTACCAGTCGTAATACCTCTACCACATCTGTCACAAGGATAAGCAAGGTTTGGAAAATCTGTCGGCAACAAACGCCTTTCTTTAACAAATTTCATAATCATTTTTTCTTCTACACCCGTAGCTTCCACAATTTCAATCATCGTTGCTTTCCGGTTCTTTTTCTCACGTAAAAAATGATATACGGTCTGGAATGCTTCTTCCTCTTGCTTATAGCAATCCTGACAAATATCGCGAATCGTCCTTACATAGACTGCTCCACAACGGGAACAGTTAGCTAATTCTGCCATGAAAAATTCCCCTTTTTTTCGTTCTTCTTTCATTATAACATTTTATCCACGAATGAGCGTTAATGCATAAACCTGCGGACAACCTTGTTTTATTAATAGTTCGCTGGCATGCCGTAATGTAGTTCCTGTTGTATATATATCATCGACCAAAAGAACAGGAGTTTTAATTTTTTCAGTGAGTGAAAAAGGATTCTTAGCTGTGACTCGTTCTTTACGGTTCTTCTTGGACTGCTTTTCACTATCTATTCGAATGAATACAGACTTTGTTTGGACCGGCAAGAAATCGGCAAGCATTTCCGCTTGATTAAATCCGCGCTCTGCTAATCTTTCCTCGCTTAAAGGAATAGGGACGGCTGTTAATTCTTTCTTTTTCTTTCCGAATTTTTTAAAGAACGCTTTCCGCAAATAAGGACGGAATAATTCTCCCAAAACATAATCACCGCGGTATTTCCATTTTGCAATAACCTCTTGCAGGAAAGGATTGTATTGAAAAACAGAATAATTCAATTGAAGTGGATCACCTTGAGTGCGTTTTTCCCAACGTTGGCAGTCAAAGCAAGTCTCTTCCGTGATTTCTCTGCTGCATTTCGCACAACGACTCGGGGAATCCTGCAAGAACGTTAGATTCGTCACACAAGAATCACATAGTTCGGATGGTTGCATTAAAGACAAGAAATTATTCCAACCTATATTTCTACTTTGTTCTGCCTCACACCATAAACAGTTCATTCTAAAAACCTCCTCGCTTATTCATTTGTTTGATCGAATAAATGGCAGCAAGCATTGCCTCCGTTTTCCCGTCGTGGAAAAACATCACTTCCCCTGTTGGATCGTTCGCATTTCTTCCCGCTCGACCGGCTATTTGAACGAGGGCTGCTTCATCGAATACATCATGCCCAGCATCAAGAATCGCAACATCAACAGAAGGGAAAGTTACACCGCGTTCAAGAATAGTCGTTGTCAAAATAACTTTTAACTTTTTGTCACGGAAAGACATGACTTTTTCCTCCCTGTCCCGGTCAGCAGCGTGAACTGCATCTAATTCATCAGGATGGTTGATGAGCTTGTGTTCGAGCATTAAATTCGTAAATGTAGTTTTCAGTTGGTTGGTCAATTCTACTGTAGGAAGGAATAAAAGGAGCTGTCTTTCCGGGTTCTTCCTGTTCAGAAGCCAGCGGAAGAGCGGATTAGAGGCATTCTGTTTCGGAAGTTCTTTATTTAGTGCATACCACATTTTTAATTGTGGAACGGGAAGTGGATGGCCGTGATAGCGAAGGGGGACGAAAACATGCGCCAATTTGCCTCGGCGAATCTTAGTTTTCAGAACTTCCCTAGGGGTTGCAGTGAGATAGATTGTTGTACAAGTTGATTTGCGAGAGCGCTTCTCGGCAAATGGAAGAGCTGGATCGGCGTGAAAGGGGAAGGCATCAACCTCATCAATAATCATAACGTCAAACGCCTCCTTGTAACGAAGGAGTTGATGGGTTGTTGCAATTAGAAGTTGTGCATGTTTATGCTTATCTTTGCTGCCACCGTATAGAGCTTGGATTGGGATATCTTGAAAAGCTTCTTCCAGCCTAGGCTTTAACTCCCGGACAACATCTGCCCGTGGTGTTGCCAAACAAATTCGCATCCCTTTTTCCAATGCCTTGGAGATTCCAGGGAAAAGCATTTCCGTTTTCCCCGCCCCACAAACCGCCCACGCCAAAATTTCTTTCTCCCTATTTATAATTGCTTCTGTAATTCGTAAAGCAGCTTTCTCTTGCGCCCTAGTTAATGTTCCATCCCATGAACACGGATTTTCATGTTTCGGCCAGACTGCTGGTGGCCCATTCCAATAATAAAGGGCATCACATTCCATCAGTCTCCCCATATCGATACAACTTCTACAATAAAAATGGGTATTTTCACATTTTTTACAGGGTATTTTCGCAAATTTGCGGGCAGTTTCATTACCACAGCGCATGCATTTTGTTCGGAGAAATGATTTTTGGAGGGCGGGTTTTGTTGCTAAGAGGTTTTCAGATAAGAGGTAGCGAACAAGCTTGTCTTCAATGGGAAGTTCTTCAAGACGGAGCAGTTTTCCATCTAAAATGACAGCAAGTTCATGTAGAGGAGGAATTGATTGTTGCTGGATCATTAGCATCATCCCTTCAATTATTTTAATTGTTAGTATATATTATAAGTTCCTGTAATTCAATCCATGATCAAAGGCGCAAGCGCCCGTTTATCAACGTACAAACTGGAGCACT
>NZ_JAXHDC010000067.1:0-12081 GCF_037072045.1 Oceanobacillus sp. MO10714A
GATATAGTGATCAGCTGATTGAAAAGTCTAATCAACTGTATGATGAGCTGTTAGATTCCTCTCCCCGCTCCTTTACTGGATAAACTACAGCTAATAAAATATTAGAAATATGAAGAGAGGTAGATTCACCTACATTAATTAATACCTCTCTTCGATTTTTTAAACTTACTCTTTTATCACATTTGTAATGGTACACTTAAGATAATTCGGGCCAGAACTCCTTGTTAGCTTCATATAGATCATCTAGCAGTTCTTTTGCCACTCTAGCATTAGGAACAATTTTTGAAAGTGTCAATGCTTGCCATAGTTTTTGATATGAGTTCTCTATCCAAGCTTCTACAACAAGCTTTTCAACTGCTACTTGTTGTTCCATCAATCCCTTTTGAAAACGAGGGATATTTCCCATTGTTAATGGTTCGGGACCTTGACTTCCTACAACACAAGGTACTTCTACCATCCCTGTAGAATCAAAGTTATTGATAGCACCGTTGTTTTCAACGATTAGAAGCATACGTTCTTTCGTGTTATAAGCTATGGCACGTGCTAAGTCAACGATAAACGAAGCGTGTTCATCAATTTCAAGTTCTGTATCTTTAGCAGTTTGATTGTCAATAATCTTTTGACATTCACCGAACACAAATTTTTCGCGACCATCCATTACCTCATTAGCTCTTGTATACTCTTTGTTAGAGTGAGCAACCTCATCATCTGCATAGAAGTAATATTTTAAATAGGTATTTGGAACTGTCTCAGGATCAAGTGCTTGGACATCTTTCGCTTTGGCAAATGTGCTATTCCAGCTTGCCTCGGAATGTTGTTTACTTTTATCGGTTGTTACATAGCCATGCTTAGATACATGCTCTCGAATTTCGGGTAACAGATCATTTCCTTCTTTATCTCTAATATCAAACCACCAACCGAAGTGGTTTAGACCATAATATTTTACATCCAATTCTTTTCTAGAAGATAAACCAATGGAAGATGCCATTAATTCTTCAATTCCAATCGGCATGTCGCAAATATTTAATATTTTTGAGTTTGGACGTAATCTTCGCGTTGCTTCTGCGACAATTGCAGCTGGATTCGAATAGTTTAAGAACCACGCATCAGGTGAATACTTTTCCATATAGTCAACAAGTTCAATGACTGGACCAATTGAACGCATTCCATATGCAATACCACCTGGTCCGCAGGTTTCTTGTCCAACTACCCCATGTCTTAAAGGTATTTTTTCATCTTGTTCACGCATTACGTATTTTCCGGCTCTGATATGTGCCATAACAAAATCTATGCCAGTAAAAGCTATTTCAGGATTAGTAGTTTCAACAAAATTTATTTCAGGTGCTTTTTCTTTTAGTAATACTTTACAAGCCCCAGCAATTATTGCTTGTCTTTCTTTATCGTTATCATAAAGTTTCACTTCTTTAATTGGGAAACGATCAAGGTTTTCTAAAAGCATTAATATAATACCTGGAGTAAATGTACTACCTCCACCAGCAATTGTAATAGAAAATTTCCTCATTTTTATTTCCTCCTTAAAATTTTACTGATTCTTATTTAGTATTTGATCGATTGAATCACGGACCTGCGGAACGGATAATCCAACAATAATTTGAATGCTTTTTTTATTTCTTACCACACCGTGAGCATCACCAAGCTCTTTGAAGTAAGCATCTTCTTTAACTATACTTTCATCATTTACAGTGACCCTTAAACGCGTTGCGCAGTTTGTGATGTCTACAATATTAGCTACACCACCTAGTCCTTCTAAAAAAACATCTGCTTTGGTCGCATAATCATTATTTACAGAATCATCTTGCTCACCAGATGCTTCCCCTGTTTTTTTGTTTTTATAATCTTCTTTTGTATAAAGAGTTGTTTCATTTTTATCATCTCGTCCAGGCATTGGGATATCAAATTTTAGTATTAAGAACCTGAACGTAAAGTAATATATGAAAATGAATATTATTCCGATGATAATTTGAGTGAGATATACACCCCAATGATTACCCATTAACGGAACCCAGTTAGTTGCAGCAATTTCAATGAGACCACCTCCCATGTTACCGCTTACGAGTCCGAAAGCATACATTATTGTAACCATTGTTGCACCTAATAAAGCATGAATTGCAAATAGGTATGGTGCAATGAATAAGAAAGTAAATTCAAGTGGTTCTGTAATTCCTGCAAATACAGCAGTTAATGTGGCCGCAAGCAGTAATGCACCTACTTTTTTACGTTGATCTGGTTTTGCTGTGTGATACATCGCATAAGCAATACCTATGGAAGCGAACATTTTAATATTTCCTTGTAGTAAGAATCCACCGCCTGGATAAATATCTCTTAGGGACTCGGTTGTCTGAGAATACTCTGTTAAGTGAGTAATCCAATATGGTTTTGCTCCTCCATCTATGACTGCTGGGCCGTATTCAAACGGGGTATAAATAAAGTGATGTAGTCCTGTAGGAATTAAAATACGTTCCAAAAAATGAAATAGCCACACACCTATATACTTAGATGAAACCAAAAATCCCTGCAAAGAAGCAATACCATCTTGTACCATTGGCCATAACCAACTTGTAAAAAATGCTAACGGTGCCATAATTGCAAATGATATCATTACTACAAAAGGAGTACCTTGGAAAATACCTACAGCCTCTGGTAACTTTTTGTCATAGTAACGATTATGAAGCCAAATGACGATAGCGGAAATAAAGATAGCACCAATTATATTAGTGTCTAATGTTTTAATTCCTGCAATTTCTTTTAATCCACTGGTTCCACCAGCCTCAGCTGCAAAATCAACACCAAACGCTGGCCCCCAAATATCTAAAATACCGTTAATGAAGTAGTTAAATGTCAGGTAGCCCATTACAGCTGCTAAGACCGCTCGACCAGGTGCTTTTTTGGCTAAAGATATCGGTAAACCGATTACAAAAACCAGCTCCATTTGATTGAAGACTGTCCAACCGCCATTTTCAATCAATGACCATATTTGGTACCAAAGCCCATCAGGGTTTGCTAATTCTCCCATGACAGCTTCGTTTTTGAAAAGGGTAGCTAAACCTACAATAATACCAAAGAATGGAAACAAGAGAACTGGCACAATCATTGCGCTTCCAAATCTTCGAACCGCCTTCATAATTTACACCCCCATGTAAATCTATTGATAAACATTTTCTAAGAATAACTTTTCATTGGCTTTCTACAATCGTATGCCTCCTTCAATGTGATGGATGTCAACGAAAAATATTCTATCATTTTTCATTGATACATTTAGTATAGTGTTGGCAATGGGCCGATTCAATAGGATTAGAGCCATTAGGGAAGGAAATGATAAGTATGAGAGCGCATTCAAAAAGTGGGAATTTTCCCAGTGTAAATATGAAATGCTATAATGGAAGTAATTCTAATGATAAGGTAGGAGAACTCAATGAAACTAGTAATGCTTATTAATTAGAATTATGAAAAACTGAATGAAAATGATTTGTCCGTCCTTCAGTATGTATTAAGTAATAAGGATAAATGCTATAATCTCAGTATCAATGAGTTGGCAGATATTTGTTTTGTTTCTCGTTCATCTATTCATAGACTTGCCAAAAAGTTAGATTTTAACGGATTTAGTGAATTTAAAACATTTTTAAAATGGGAGAGCCAATCTGAATATCATACTGGAAATTTAAGCGAAACACTCCATTCTGATATATTACAAACATTTAAAAATTTAAATACAGTCGATTTTCGAAGTATTAGTGAAATACTTTTAAATGCTAATCGTATTTTTATACATGGAACTGGAACGGCTCAACAGTTTTGCGCAGCTGAATGTCAGCGTATGTTTTCCATAATTCAGACATATCTTATCCTTATACATGATCAAGTAGAATTTGATGCAATGTACCGTGGTATGAATGCCTCAGATGTTGTCATTACGATTTCTTTATCAGGGGACACACCTGAAATCGCATCCAAAACTAAACAACTCAACGCAAAGGGGGTAACGGTTATCACCATTACCAATCTTCAAAATAACAAACTTGCACAAATGTCGCCTTATAATATATACGTAACAACCACAGAGGAGTTAACAACACATGGCTTGGGTATCACGTCATTTGTTCCTTTTTATATTGCTATTGAAAAAATGTACCGCGAATTTATAGTTTATGCCAATTGTTAAATACATATTTTCCTTTAGTTCTTAATATTTAATGATAAACAACTATGGTATGAAATAATAAAATATTGAATAAAATGCTGGGGAAATCACTTAAAACAGTTGTTTTAAAATAGTGGAGAAATTAATGTGGAAAATGGACGGAGGGACAGGTTCCTTGTAGACTGTCTCATTAGTCTTGGACGAGTACCTGTCCCAGAACTGTTTTTCTTAAGCAATTACAACAATTTTATATAAAATATTAAAGCACTTAGAACTCCAGCAATCAGCTTCTTTTCATCATTCTCTTTCAATATTAATGAAACCAAATTTTTACTTTATAATAAAACTTTAATATTGATTGATTATCCTTTTCATTTCCGAAGCTACAAGGTTTGGATTATCTGCTGCTGTTATCGCACTTCCGACAATGATGATATCTGGTTTCTCTTCGATAATTTCAGGCAGTGATTCCAAATTAATCCCACCTGCCACCGCTATTTCTAACGGTGATCCCTTTACTAGAGAAAACAAATCGGTTGTAAAACCTCCTTCTGCTTGTCTGTCTTTCCCAATATGAAGGCTAACAAGCCTTACACCTAGCTGTTCAAGTTCTTTAATTCGTTCCTTTGAATGTACCTCGAGCAAATCAACCATCACCTGAGTCCCCATCTCTTCAGCTGTGTGCAACACCTCTTTTATCGTCAAGTCAGACGATAATGCCATAACTGTCATTATATCTGAACCGGCTTTAAAAGCCTGGTACGCTTCATGCCTGCCTGCATCACAAGTTTTCATATCTGAAAGGATTAACTTATCTGGATAACGCTCTCGCATTTCTTTTACAATCATCATGCCATACTCTTTGATAACACCCGTCCCTATCTCAATAATATCAATATGTTCCTTTACTTCTTCCATCAAATGAAAACATTCTTGTTCAGTAAGTCTGTCTAATGCTAATTGTAGCTTCATTATTGCACCTCATTTCTATCGCTCGATACGTTCAATTTCACCTAGTTTCCCTTGAACATCTTCATAATATGGCAATCCTTCATTATCGCCAACAACACTAACAACCATCGAACCAATCGTATTGGCAAAATGCAATGTTTTTTCAAGTGGCCACTTATTCAAAATTCCATAAAGCACACCTGCATTGAAACCATCTCCAGCTCCTACCGTATCAACAACCTTGTTAGATTTTACAGGTGGCGCTTCAACAATTTCCCCCTTGTAATAGCCGACAGAGCCATTTTCACCTTGCTTTACAGCTATATAAGTAACTCCCATTTTTTTCGTCTTTTCAATGATAGCTTTAGGATTCTTCTCACCAATAATAATATCCATTTCTTCATCCCCAGCTAACAAGATATCAACATGTGGAAGAATTTCAGCTAGCACTTGACTTGCCTCTTCCTTGCTCCACATCCGAAGCCTTATATTTGGGTCAAAAGAAATTAGCAAGTTATTTTTCTTCGCTAATTCGATTGCTTTATAGATAACATCGATATTAATTTTACCAATTGCCGGATAAATACCTGTTATATGGAGTATTTTTGCAGTCTTAAAGTATTCTTCATACAAATCTTCAGGCTTCATTGCTAGTGTTGGAGATTTATCACGATAATAAAATGTCCGGACATTTCCATCTTCCATAATTTCTTTAAAATTCAACGATGTAGGATAACCATCCACTAACTTTACCTGTGACATATCTATCCCTTCACCACGGGCAAAATTATAAATATATTTACCGAATTCATCGTTACCTAATCTACTAATATAACCTGCTTTCAGCCCTAAGCGCGAGCAACCAATTGCTAGGTTTAACTCCGCTCCACCAACTTTTTTCTCAAACATATTTACGAATTTCATTGGTCCCGTTGATTGTGGGCTAAATGCAATCATAGCCTCACCAATTGTAATCACGTCATTCATTTCAGCTACCTCCTCTTGACACTTACCTTTGTAAAATGTCAACCGTTCCTTCTCTTGCAACAATCACTTTATGAGCCATTTGCGGAAATAAACCAGTTTCGACAACTCCTGTGATGCTTTTTAATTTTTCATGCAGTGCTTGTGGGTCTTCAATACTGTCAAACTTACAATCTAAGATATAATTTCCATTATCTGATACGAATGGCTGTCCATCCTTTTCCCTTAAAACCGCGACACATCCAGCTGCTGAAATTTGCTCCGTTGTCACCTCAAACCCAAATGGCAGTACTTCAACAGGGAGCGGGAATTCACCTAATTTAGATACAACCTTTGATGAGTCAACAATAATAATAAGCTTATCAGCTGCTCGATCAACAATTTTTTCCCTAACAAGTGATCCACCACCACCTTTTAAGAGATGGAGGTTTGGATCCACTTCGTCAGCCCCGTCAATCGCTATATCAATCTTTGTCGTTGTTGAAAAATCACTCAACGGGATTCCTAATCGTTTCGCATATCGTTCTGTTTTTAAAGAAGAAGGTATACCGTTAATTTTAAGGCCTTCTTTCACACGTTCAGCAAGCTGTTCAAGCATGAAGTTGATGGTGGAGCCAGAACCCAGTCCGACTGTCATCCCATCTTTTATAAATTCTATAGAAGCTTCAGCAGCCATCTGCTTCTGTTTATTTTTCATTATTATCTCTCCTCATAAACTATTAACTATTGCTAAAATAATCCAGGGTTAATCACTTTTGGAATAAAAAATGCAATTTCCGGGAAGAATGCAACAAACAGTAACACAATCAAAATTATTGCAATATATGGAATAACTGCTAAAAACGATCTCTCAATGGACATATTTCCAATTTTTGCTGCAAGTAATAAACATAATCCATAAGGTGGCGTAATTAATCCAATCGCTAATGTAATAACGACAATCAACCCAAGATGAACCGGATCAATTCCAAACTGCAATGCTGTCGGAAGAATGACAGGGACAAATAAAATCATTGCTGGAATTGCATCCATAAACGTTCCAACAAACAAGAAGAATGCAATCACGATAATAATAAATAACCACTCTGTTCCTACATTATTCGTAAAGAACTCCTGCGCAAGCGATCCCAATTGATAATAACTCATTAATTCTCCTAGCGCACTTGCTGCAGCTAATGCAAATAAAGATAAAGAACTCAGTGCGAGGGTATCCATTAAAATACCTGGCAAGTCTTTTACGTGTAACGTTTTATAGTAAAACATACAAACAAGTAGTGTATATACGGAAGCTACTGCAGCAGCTTCCGTAGCAGTAAAGAAGCCTGTAATAATCCCCCCAATGATAATGATTGGAGTTAGCAGTGCTGGGATAGCCTCTATCAATAACTTCATGAACTTTCTAAACTCAACACGCGCATCTCTAGGATAATCCCGTTTAATTGCCATGAAGTAGACGAAAACCATCATTCCTAAGCCAATTAAAATACCAGGTATAATTCCACCAAGAAACAACGCTCCAATTGATGCATTCGTTAGACCTGCAAAGATGATCATTGGAATACTTGGCGGTATAACGACTCCAACTGTTGATGATGCTGCTGTGACCCCAACAGAGGTTTCCTTATCATATCCTTTTTGAAGCATACTCGGAATCAGTATTTTCCCAACACCGGCAGTATCTGCTTGTGCTGCACCAGATACACCAGCAAACATCATCGATACAAGAATATTTGCATGTGCCAGTCCCCCGCGAACTGGTCCCACAATTGCTAAAGCAAGGTTGATAAGTTTTTCTGAGATTTTACCAGAGTTCATTAAATTCGCAGCTAATATAAACAACGGAACCGCAAGCAAAACAAATGAATCCAGCCCATTAACCATGGACATTGGCACGGTAGCCTCAGGTGTGTAAGGGATTCCAAAGATACCTAACAAAGCGACTATCCCGATAACAAATGCTATTGGAACACCAACAATCATTAATATAATAAATAAGCCGAGTAATAAAAATCCCATTATTCACTTACCCCCTTCACTTTTACTGCCTGGACATGATTAATTAAATGGGACACTGAATAAATAATCATCGTTCCTGCCATGATTGGGATAGCTAACCAGACATATCCCATCTTCATTTCTGGTATTGTTGCCCAAGTATAATTCCAAAACTCTGTTACAACTTGCAAACCTAGCAAAAATATACAAATATTAAAAACGATGAGAACCAAATCATTAAATACACTTAAGGACATTCTTTTTTTCCCTTGCAATTTTTGGATTAAGAAATCAAAATTAAAATGTTCTCTACGATTCACCATTACTGCAGCCCCCATAAAGACTGCCCAAATAAAGGAATAGTTCGCCACCTCTTCTGTCCAAATGACAGATACACCCAAATGTCTGGTGACTATTTGCAATATAATAATGAAAAAGAATATACATAGAAATATAACACCAGTAATGATTTGTACTTTTTCAAGTATGTTTACGAAACGCTTCATGATATGACCTCCTTCAATTATTTACTCTAATTCTCTTATCTTCTGCAATAATTCTTCAGCTTCAATCTCTTTTACAAATTCATCCAGGATTGGCCTTGCAATTTCAATAAATTGCTCCCTATCAATCTCGTTGATGATCGCTCCATCAGATATAGCTTTTTCTTTATATTCGATATCCTGTGCATTCGTTGCTTCACGCTCTGCGACTACAGATTGTTCAGCTGCGTCTAAAATAATTTCTTGATATTCTTCTGGGAAATTATCAAATTTTTCTCCATTAAATAAGACGAGTCTGGTCGTGTAATCATGAGCTGTTTCCGTTATATACTTACCATTAGAGGTAGTGTGATGTGCCTGTTGCACAAAAAACGGGTAAGCGTTTTCTGAAGAGTCAACAACATCCTGTTGCAAACCTTGATACAATTCGCCCCATGATATAGATGAAGGGATTGCACCAGTTTCCTTCCAGAAATCAGATATAACTCCAGACGTTTGTGTTCTTAGAGAAAGACCCTTCAGATCATCCACCGTTTCCAAAGGAATTTTCCCGTAGAAATGTCTAACCCCAGCTGACCAATAGCCTATTAGTTTAAAAGAATTATTGGATTTTTCATTGATAATTGCTGCCATTTCTTCCCCAACTTCTCCATCAACTGCTCTTAACCAATGATCATAACTATTAAACAAATATGGAGCAGAAAAAATATCTACTTCTCGAATTCCTGTTTGTGTCATAAGACCAGGCGACACGACTACAAGATCGGCTGCACCAAGCTGCAGCTTCTCAATTAGCTGCGATTCTTCTGTACCAATTGTACCCGCATGCACTTCTACCTCTATTTTCCCATCAGATTTTTCCTCTACTATCTCTTTAAACTTCAGTAAACCGACCTGGTAGGGATTATCAGGTGACGTCTGGTTATGTGCTGTAATCAATTTTATTTTTCCATCATCCTCAACTTCTATATCATTGGTATTACAACCAGCCAATAGAACAGCAAGTGATATAAAAATGATCAGAATAAAAGTATAGTTACAATTTTTCATGTGATAAGCCTCCTTATTAATATTAGTATTTATCCCTCTAGCTCGTTTATCTTTTCTACATACTTTCTTGCTGTTTGTATTAAGTGTTCGTAATCTTCAGCTTTCTTTAATTGCTTTGCGTTTACAAGATTGCTTCCTATTCCAACAGCTATACTTCCTTTAGAAAGGTATTCATTTATGTTCTCAAGCGTAATTCCACCAGTAACCATCGCCTTCACATGCGGTAATGGACCAAGGATATTTTTTACATAATTTGGTCCGAATGCATTGGCCGGGAAAACTTTAACCATTTGGGCACCGCTTTCATAAGCAGTCACAATTTCTGTTGGAGTCAGGACTCCGGGTATGTTTAAGATTCCATAGCGATTTGTTAACTTTAACGTTTCGATATTCAATGTTGGAGATACAATAAATTTCGCTCCCGCCATAATGACAGATCTTGCAGTTTCCGGATCAAGCACTGTTCCGGCACCAATATTTATTTTATCTCCCACATGTTTGACAGCGGTATCAATTACTTGCAAAACATTTGGAGTTTCAGCAGTGATCTCGACTGATTGAACGCCCCCTTCATGTAAAGCATTAAGAATAGGAACAATATTATTCTCATCTGCGTTTCGAATGACAGCTACTATTTTACTTTGTTGAATTTGTTCGATTAAATTCATTCATGGACACTCCCTATTATTCTAGATTTGTATGTTTTTGCTCCAAACTTGTATGGCTGTTTCTATCTGGATTATTTTTTAAAAGATATATAACAACTGCATCAAGCAGCAAGTGCGCCGACTGATCAAATTGATTTCCAAGCGGTTGGATTGTAGTTGGTTCAGATTCCAAACGTTTCTTAGTTGCTGCGGGAATTATAATAAGATAATCACTTATACTTCCTATCTTCGAATCTCTATTTGTTGTAACTAATGCGACTGTTGCCTCTATCTCTTTCGCCCTTTTTGCATAATTTATAAGTGAGCTGGTACTTCCCGACCCCGAGATAATAAGCAGTAAATCATCCGAACCGATACTTGGCGTTATCGTCTCCCCAACAACATAAACCGGATAGCCGCTATGCATTAATCGCATAGCTACTACTTTGCCAATTAGTCCAGACCGTCCCGTCCCTGCTATAAATATCCGGTTTACACGCTCGATTTCCTCTGCTAGTCTGATTGCTTCATTGGAATCAACTTTTTCTAATACTTCCTTTACTTCTAATGCAACTGTGTTAATAATATTTTTCACGGCTGATCACCTTTCTTCAACAAGATTCTCTTATGATTAACTCAGGTTTAAAACGATATACTTTCGTGTCGGTAGATAAACTTTTGTCATGCATCAAATCAAATAGAACTTCTGCTGCTTTTTTTCCCATTTCAAACGCCGGTTGGGCTATTGTTGTCAGTGCAGGATTATAAATACTTGCAAAAGATACATCATCGACATTAATTAATGCCAAATCATCCGGTATCCGCAGCTGCTCTTCTTTTGTGTATGTTAATATTTCAATTAGCGTACGATCGTTTATTGCAAGCAATGCAGTTGGCGGTATAGGTAAACACATCATTTCTTTTAATTTTCTATGCATCTCCTCTATCTCTCCACTTAAAATATAAGTCGGCTCAACCCGGATACCATGGTGCTCCAAGGCCTTTTTGTATCCTTGAATCCGTTCAAATCTTGGTGTAACTTTTTGAGTTAACGGAGGAGAAACCACTCCTATGCGTTCATGTCCCTTTTTCACAAACTCATCAACTGCTAAAAATGCTGCCTGTTCATTATCCAGCAAAATTGTATTAATGGGAATCTCAGGAATTAATCTATCCATAAATACTACTGGATAATTTCCCTCAATTATTCCTTTATATAATTCGACGTTTTCTCCAGTAGGAAATGCGATGATGCCATCTACCTGCTTTGCTCGAAGCATTTCAATATATCGTTTTTCTTTAACCGGGTCATCGTCTGCATTACAAACAATGACGTGGAAATCCTTTTCATTACAAAAATCTTCAATTGCTCGGATAACCTGAGTAGAAAACACATGTAAAATATTCGCTACAATAACCCCTATCGTTGTGGAAGACTTTTGCTTTAATCCCCTTGCCAAAATGTTAGGGCTATAGTTCAACTCCTCAATTGCTTTTTCAATTCGTTTTTTCGTTTGCTCCCCCATATAGTCATAGCGCTGATTCAAATATTGAGAAACTGTACTTTTTGATACGTTGGCATGTTTTGCAACATCCGCTATTGTCGTCTTCTTCATCTATCTTCTCCTAGAACTCTTTACTAAATCGGTTTAGTAAATCGATTTAGTAAAAGTATATATTACTCGTAAGCGTTTTACAAGAGGTTTTTATTATTTTCAAGTTTATAAATACGCTATTCTACCACAAACATTCGTTCATATTACCATTTTACCAATGATTAAACAGCCAAACT
>NZ_JAXHDC010000068.1:0-12011 GCF_037072045.1 Oceanobacillus sp. MO10714A
CTTTTTGGAAATTATCATTTGCGGTGCAACACTTTTCATTTGGCTTGTTGAAGTGATTGAAGCTTTGGTACTGCATTTCTAGAGAGGAGGATGAGAGGGAACGCCTAAGGTCATAAGAAGAAGGCTTACTAATCTGAACAAAAGCTCAAAACTCCGAATCGATTTATGAAAACTTGCAATACCTGTATAAAATATTATCCTCCGCTTAAATCGATACTGCGAAATAGACAACTTAAACGGAGGGATGCTAATGCTAACTCTCTTTTATAACGGAAAATACACTACATTAATCAGCTTGCATCCCACCATCGACATTATATAACGTTCTCGTTACAAAGGAAGAATGATCGGATGCAAGGAACAGCACGACTTGTGCAACTTCCTTTGGTGCTCCAAATCTGCCTAGTGGAATACCATGTTTTTTTTATCCAGATCCTTAATTTCCTGGAATGGTCCATTGATACCTGCATTATTGAAGAAAACATCAATCTTTCCCAATGCACCCACAGCCTGTTTTACATAATTCTTCACATCTTCTTCGTTTGTAACATCAGCCTGGACAACTAAAATATTTTCTTGATCCGCACGCATTTAATCTACTAGTGTAGGGAGATCAAATAAAATAGGAGCTTTTATATTCTTTTAGAGTGATAGAAACTCGCTTGATTTCTTTCGTGTTTCCGGACTCAAATATGAATCTGATCATATCCCTTCCTAATCAGCTTATTAAAGACTACCCAGCTACTCAGCCCTGATTCCCAATTCCCGCATCCTCCTCTCCTATTCCATCCATAACGCCTCGCGCGCCATACTTAATCGGCACTAAATTCCATGGTAAGCAGCTCACACTGTGGTTAAGTGGGATAAATCTAACTAAGACTTACACAGTTTACTTGACAAACCTAAATTAAAAATACAACAGTTTAAACCTTCTTCTCCCCACATGCTATTCGACATGATTCTCCTCACCTTCAAGCCAGAACCACTAAATTCATCTTCCATAATCACCGACTTAACGAGTGAATATAGATCCGATTACAAAGTCTAGAAAAGATGACAAAAATTCGACAACAAACCCAAAAGACAAATAAAACCATCTGTGAAATCCTTTACAATGCAAAAAAATAATGATATAGTCATTATAATGAATTATATAATATTCATTAAGACATTATAATCTATTGTAAATGAAAGGTGGAGATGTCACATTAATGGCTAGGTCTAAAATCCCTTTATATAAACAGGTTAAACAAAAAATGATCAAAGAAATCAATCAGTATATGAAGGCAGGTGATTTAATTCCAACAGAATCTGAACTGGAAGAAAAATTTAACGTCAGCAGAATTACGGTTCGAAAAGCGATTGATGAGTTGGTAGAAGAAGGCTACGTTGAAAAAATACAAGGTAGAGGGACTTTTGTTTTATCAACAAAAATTGTTCAGGATGCCAATAGTATTACAAGCTGGACAGAAGAAATGCTTTTAAAAGGGAAAAATCCTGAAACGAAAAGCCTTAAAATTTATGAAGTAAACCCCTCTAAAAAAATGAAAAGAAAATTACGCCTTCATCCCAATGAAAAAGTAATATGTATTGAGCGGATTAGGCTAGTGGATGAAAAGCCAATTGCATTGATGTTCAACTATCTAAGGGAAAAATATGTCCCGGGTTTTCTTGAAAAGGGATTCACTAGAGAGTCATTATATGAAGAATTGGAAGAAAACTATGGCATCGTGCTGGAAGAGGCTAATGAACAAATTAGAGCAAGGCTTGCAACTGATTTGGAAGCGTCAACATTAAATATTTCTCCAGAAGATGCAGTCATGCATATTACGAGAACAACATATTTACCAAATGGTACGCCAGTCGAAATGGTAGAGATGGTCAGTCGATCAGATGAATATGAATACCATATTAAAGTTTCAGGCCGTGAGCGTAATAGAATTATTAAGGAGTGAGCAGCGTGGGATTACTAAAAGAGGAAGCAGTACTATTAGACGCTGAAGTGGATAACCCTATAGAGGCTATTCGTCTAAGCGGGGAATTATTAGTTAAAGCAGGTTACGCATCTGAAGAATATATTGATGCGATGATAGATGGCTTTCAAAGCGTAGGACCATATATCGTCATTGCACCGGGTATTGCTATACCGCATTCTCGTCCAGAACGAGGAGCGGTTGCCACAGGATTCTCTATCGTGAGGTTAAAAGATCCGATTGAATTTGGGCATGAAAATAATGATCCGGTAAAACTAGTTTGCGCTATAGCTGGTGTAGGTAATAATGGTCACATTGAAATGCTTCAAAAAATAGCAACCATTTTAGGTGACAAAAGTAAACATGAACAAATTTTGCAGGCAAGTGACTTTGATGAATTAGCTAAAATAATAACAATATAGGAGTGGTTCGTATGTATATTCTTAGTGTATGTGGAATGGGATTTGGTACAAGTTTGATGTTATTAATGGATATTCAAGCAATGGCAAAGGACCATGGTTACACAGTAGACGGAGAAGCTTCAGATCTTGGAAGTGCTAAAGGAAAGAGCTGTGATTTCATGGTAGCTTCCAGTGAGATTGCTGCAGAGTTATCTAGTGAGGACGTTCCCGTTATTTCAATTGACAACATGTTAGATAAAAATGAAATTAAAGAAAAAGTACTTCCTATGATTGAAAAGCTATCTAAGGGGTGATAAAAGTGATTGATGTTCTAGTCTCTATATTAAGCAATCCATCTATTATTATCGCAATAATTGCTGGATTGGGACTGGTTGCCTTAAGAAAGTCGACCTCGGATGTTATTAAAGGTACGATGAAAACGTTGTTCGGATTTTTAATTCTTCAACAAGGCTCTAACATTATCGTCAATGCTTTAATTCCATTTAGCACGATGTTCACAGAAGCTTTTGGTTTAACAGGTATAGTTGCAGAAGATAATGCGATTGCTGCGGCTGTCCAAACAATACTTGGAAGAGAAACCGCGTTCATATTAATATTTTCGTTTTTAATTAATGTGTTAATCGCGCGGTTTACTAAGTTTAAATATATCTTTTTAACCGGTCATATGATGTTTTCCTTTGCAGCAACGATGGCCATTGTGTTTAGTCAAATGGGGCTTTCCAGTGTAATGACGATTGTGTTGGGATCGATTGTTCAAGGTATCGCAATGGTTGCCTTTCCCGCAATATCCCAATCTTCCGTACGTAAGGTGATTGGAAATGATAGTGTGGCCTTTGGTTTCTGGGGAAGTTCTTGGATTTCTCTATCCGGATGGGTAGGAGGGAAATTTGGAAACAAAGATCAGTCTTCTGAAGATGTAAAAGTTCCAAAGTCCCTCGACTTTCTGAAAGATATGAGTATTTTAATGGGAATTATCATGGTATTGG
This sequence comes from Oceanobacillus sp. MO10714A, assembly GCF_037072045.1. Lineage (NCBI taxonomy): Bacteria > Bacillati > Bacillota > Bacilli > Caryophanales > Bacillaceae > Oceanobacillus > Oceanobacillus sp. MO10714A. The sequence goes on from NZ_JAXHDC010000068.1 coordinate 3,382, forward strand.
TTTATACCATTACAGCTTCGTTTGTTGATGCTAGTGTGATAAATGAGATAACTGGAGGAGTTAACCGTTATCAGTTCGCCATTTTTACAGCATTAGAATTTGTAGTTGGTATTTTAATCTTATTAATGGGTGTTCGGATGTTCCTTGGGGAAATTGTACCTGCATTTAAAGGTATTGGCGAGAAAATTGTTCCTGGAGCAAAACCTGCACTTGATGTTCCAATCTTCTTTTCTTATGCACCCGTTGCCGTAACAATAGGATTCCTGTCAGCACTAGTTGGAGGCTTAATTGTTACATTCATGTCTAGCTTTTTACCAGTTGCAGTTTTACCTTCTGTTATAGGTCTTTTCTTTATGGGTGGTGCTGCAGGTGTATTCGGGAATGCTCGCGGCGGATTAAGAGGCTCTATCATTTCAGGATTTTTCCTAGGACTTACTTTCTCTTTATTAGTTGCTTTCGCTTACCCATTAGTAGGTTTATCTGAATATGGAGTAAGTGGACTATGGTTCGCCTCACCTGACGCCATTATTGTCATAATTCTAATTAAATTAGTAGGTTTATTATTCGGAGTGGCTTGGTAATTTTATTCCTCTAGCATGCATGATTTGCGGTAGGTAAATCATGCATGCAGTATTGGTTCCTCAATTAATTTTCAGACAACTAGAAGAAGGAGTGTTAGAAATGAGTAAAAAAATTAGAACAGTATTAGGAGATATTGCGAAAGATGAACTGGGATTTACTTATAGTCATGAACATTTATGGACAAATCCCCCAGCATCTCAAAAAGACCGTGACTTGGAATTGACAGACTATGAAGCGAGTGTTAGTGAATTATGGCGCTTTAAAAAGGCTGGCGGAAATGCTTTACTAGATGCGACTACATTGGATTATGGACGTGATGCTTCTAAACTGGTCAGAATGTCCAAAGAAACAGGAGTTCATGTGCTTGCTACTTCGGGATTCAATAAGCATATCTATTTTCCAAACTGGGTGGATGCTTTAACCGTTGATGAAATCACCCAAAAACTAGTGAGAGATGTAACGATCGGAATGGATGGAACAGAGGCAAAATCTGGTTTCTTAAAAGCTGGTTCCTGGAACCAATTAATTCATCCTTTAGAAGAAAAAGTTACCCGTGCTGTTGCTAGAGCACAGTTGCAAACTGGCGCACCAATCTGGTTGCACACAGAAGCCGGAACAATGGGGATGGAGATGCTTGATGTTTTAGAAGAGGAGGGAGTTGATTTATCATTAGTCGCTGTTGGTCATAGTGATCGAAATGCTGATCCTTACTATCACTTACAGTTAGCAAAAAGAGGTGCCTATGTACAATTTGATGGAGTAAGCAAGATTAAATATTATCCGGATAGTACACGCGTATCCTTGATCCGTAATATGATCGATAACGGTTTTGCTAATCAATTACTCATCTCTGCAGATATGGGACGTCAGGCTTACTTGCACGCATACGGTGGTGGACCTGGATTTGAATATATTTTGAAAAAATTCATCCCAAGATTATTGGATGAAGGTATTGATAAAAAAGATATTGATACTATTTTTGTTGATAATCCAGCCAATTGGTTAGCTAGATTTTAATAGGAGGGCTGACAATGAATCGTAACTTAATTGCAATTATCCGCGGGGTTGATCCTGAAGATATTCTCCCTATTACAAAAGGATTGTTAGAATCGGGTATATCTTGGCTCGAAGTTTCTTTAAGTGATGAAGCAAAAGGCTTAGAGTGTATTCGTAAAGTAAGTGATGCATTTGCTGATGAAGTCCAACTCGGAGTAGGAACCGTAATATCAGAACGCCAAGTGGATGCAGCATTGGAAGCTGGCGCAACATACATCATTACACCAGGCTGGGACCGCGAAATAGCGAAGTATGTACGCGCAAAAGATATTCTCCTATTCCCTGGTGTCTTCTCGCCGGGTGAGATTATGCAAGCAGCGAGTCTCGGCATCGAAACGGTTAAAGTATTTCCTGCTATCGATTTGGGATTTGGATTCATTAAAAATGTTCGAGGTCCTTTTCCAAACATGAATTTTATGGCAGTCGGCGGGGTAACGAAAGAAAACATTCATGAGTTTAAAAATGCTGGCTACTCCTCTTTTGCTATTGGAAGCGATCTGGTACCAAGAGGGGCGTCAAGAAAAGACGTAGAAAAAATCAAGGAAAACGCAAAAGCATTTGTTCAATTATTGGAAAAGGAGGCATAGTCATGGGATTAGCAAAAGAAATTATCAAAATGAATCGTGATGAGGTAGCTACAGCTATAGAAGAGTTCCCGGTTGCTATTCTTCCTTTAGGTGCAACGGAGCAGCATGGACACCACATGCCTTTGGGAGTCGATATATATTTAGCGGAAGCGATGTCCAGAAGATTATCGGAAAGAACTGGGGCATTGATGTTACCGGCTATGCCTTTTGGTTATTCTTGGGTATGGCGTGACATTCCAGGCACTGTTTCCATACAGCAGCACCATGTGGAAAGTATAATAAAAGATGTAGCGCATAGTGTCTCACGCTATGGTGTGAAACTGTTAGTCCTAGTTAATGGACATGACTCAAATAAAACAAGTATGAAATATGCCACGAGAGAGCTGATGGATGAATTAGATATGCCGGTTATCTATATGTTTTATCCAAATTTAGAACAGATCCGCAGCGAGATTTGTGAATCGCCGACATGGCATGGCATGGTCCACGCTTGTGAGTTTGAAACTTCCTTAATGCTGGCAGTAAAACCTGAATTGGTTAATATGGAAAAAGCGGTGAAAGAGTATCCTGAAAAACCAAGCTTATATGGGAAGTCAACTATTTCCTTAGGCGATTTGAGTAAGAGTGGTATATACGGGGATGCTACTCTCGCAACTAAGGAAAAAGGTGAAGAGATGCTTGAGAAATATTTAGATTTGATGGAGACTTTGGTAGCAGAGGCTTATGATGAAGTTAAATAAAGAGTAAAGAAGAACTGAGACGTAGATAGCTTCAAATAGAAAGATGAAAAAGTTCCGAGTGATAAGAAGTTTGCTTGGGGCTTTTTTTGTGTAATGTATATGATATGAGTACTTCTAATCGCCTGAACAAACTGGAATTTGTTTCAACTAGGTAATTAGAGCACTTTTATTCGCTCGAGTGAATGGTGGTATGAGTAAACTTTTGATCTCCGCCTCCGATAAACGCGTTTAAAAACGTGTGAGAATTTTAAAAAAGGGTAGTTAAAAAAGGGAACGAGAAACCTCTTTATCGGTGTAATTGAATAAGGAGGCAAGAGCCGGCTGCATAATTCAGGAATTGGGTTTGTGAGGAGGAGAGCTTATGTTTCGATTAGATAAGGAAAATAGAGAAAGATATACGAAAAATATAATAAAAGCTTTAAATGAAAATGATAAAGAAGAGTTTCGTGAAAGCTATTTAGAACTTCACCCATCCGATCAAGTAGATATTTTTATTACGTTGGATAAAGAGGGACGGGAAAGAGTGTACATGTTTTTAGAGCCGAAAGAGTTTGCCGTCATCTTCTCTGGCTTGTATTTTATTCATCAGCAAGTTTGTATCGAAGAATTGTCGGATGAATATACTTCGGAAATGCTAAATAATATGTTTACAGATGATACGGTAAATTTTTTGAAACGAATTAATCAAGAGGAAGCGACGCAAATTCTTGGTAAGTTGGAAGAGGAAAAAGCGGAGAAAATCCAGGTGATTCTAGATTATGATTTGGAAACTGCTGGAGCCGTGATGACCTATGAATATATCACAGCTTTCCCGGAAGAAACCGCAGCAAACTTGTTAGACAAAATAAGGAGAGAAGGCTCTCGCGCTGAAATTGTTTACTATACGTATGTAATAGATAAGGAAGGTTATTTAAAAGGTGTTGTCACGTTAAAAAAATTAATTACAGCTGACCCGAATGATGCAGTCCGGGATTTGATGCATAAATATATTGTATCTATTCCGGCAAATATGGGACAGGAAGATATCGGGAAAGTTATTCAGAAATATGACTTATTGGCTCTTCCCGTTGTAACGGAGCAAAATCGCTTACTTGGAATCATTACAGTGGATGATGTCATGGACATAATTGAACTGCAAACGACTAAAAGCTTCGGCGAATTCTCAACGGTAAAAGATGCAACGGAAACAGATACGAGCGCTTTTACAGCGGCAAAAAAACGTGCACCTTGGATTGTTTTTCTCATGTTTGCCGGGATGATTACAAGCGGGGTTATCGGGCAATTTGAAGAAACATTAGAATCCGTTGTCGTCCTAGCAGCTTTTATGCCGATGTTGATGGATTCGGGAGGAAACGTGGGAACTCAATCATTAGCAGTTTCTGTTAGAGGACTTGCACTTGGAACTATAGACGTGGAAGATCTGTGGCGAATGATTAGAAAAGAATTTTCGACAGGTTTTTTAATCGGATTTGTTTGTATGGTGCTCATTTCCATCTTGATTCTCATTTTTTATGGAAATATCATGCTAGGGGTAGTTGTTGGGCTATCCATTCTTGTTACATTAAGTATATCGGCGGTAATCGGGTTAACTTTCCCACTAATTCTTAATAAATTAAAATTTGATCCCGCTATTGCTTCAGGTCCATTTATAACGACGATTAATGATATTATCGCATTAATGATTTACTTTTCAATAGCTACGACATTTATGAATTATTTATAAAAGAAACTTCATTCAGTGGGAGTTTTGACGCCGAGGATGTTAGTGTGCGACGTTGCGAAACGAATCGCGTTTTTAGTCGACGGCTCATTTCCCACTGAATTAGCTTTCGTGAATCACGTTGTTAGCTTCCGTTATTTTTCGCCTAAATAGATTTGATTGAAGTTTTACGGTCGATTGCACCGTGATAAAACGGTTAAAAAGAAAGCGATGGCTTGTGCGACTTTAACGAGGGAAATGACTGAAAAAAGTGCACTTAAATTTTGCTGTTAAGTGTCACTAGTTAGTTATTGGAAGGTCATTTCATCTACGGCTAAGCAAAGTTGTAAAGCGAAGGACGTACAAGCATTACTTGACCCACCTAGAGGAAAAATTGCAGACAACAAAAAGACGAAAAGAATCCCATTCTGATCCTTTTCGTCTTTTTTCCATTTATTTGTTGCAGAAAGTAGTAGCCTACATCCTCACCCAATTATTCCTTATTGCAGCAAGTACGGCATTCGTCCGATTTTTAACCTTCAATTTTTTCATGATGGAGGATACATCATTCTTCACTGTCCTATCCGAGATGTTAAGTTGTTTTGCGATTTCTTCATTTTGACAGCCATTGGACATCCTCTCTAACACTTCCCATTCTCTATTGGTCAGTAAACCGGATGGCCTAGTCACAGACTTATTTGTAATTCTTACATATTCATTAAGGATAGTAGATGAAAAATACGTATGGAAATATTTCTGGCCTTTTAAAATGTCTTGAATGGCTGATTTGAATTGATTGAGGTCAAGGTCACCGTAAAAATAACCATCGATCCCTTTTTTCATCAATTCTACTATTTTCTTTCGATGAACTTCTGAAAAAGTCCAAATGGACATTTTAAAATTCCTGTCTTTATAATTTTCATAGATTTTATCCTGACTCGTTTGAGCGTTTAATTCGAGAATTAACAAATCCGTGTAATAATGAATCCAACTCTCACCTGAAAGGATCTCGTTATAATTATAAAGTTGAAACGTATGCTCTGGTATTTCCTCGTTAAGAATATTAACGATCCCCTTCATATACAAACTGTTATCATGTATAAATGCAATATTGCCCAACCATTGTTCATCCCCTATTTATTCAATATTTCTATAGTTTAAATCGTTGCACCACATCATTCAGTTCCTCAGCAGTTTTTGCCAGCTGTTCGGAACTTCCCGCTATTTCCTCCATTGAGCTGCTTGTTTGCTGCGTGGATGCAGCAGTTTCTTCAATCCCCGCAGCAGATTCTTCTGATATGGAAGCTATCTCCTCAATGGTTCCGTTCATTTCTTGGGTGTTTGCGGTAATGTCAGAAAGATTTTCCGTTATTTGCGTAATATGTTCAACTACATCTGTGGAGGCATCCTTTATACTTTGCAGTTTTTCTCTAGTTGTTTCGATTTAACTTGTGCCTGCTGTAACTTCTTAGTATCCTTCCTGGAGTGATTCCGTCACGATTTTTGACTCATTCTGGATAGCATCCGCGATAGATGTTGCATCTAATACAGATACGGAGACTTGTTCAGCGAGCTTTCTCACTTCATCTGCAACAACAGCAAATCCTTTTCCATGTTCGCCAGCTCGCGCTGCTTCAATTGCAGCGTTTTATGCGAGTAAATTTGTTTGATCTGCAACGTCGTTAATAACAGTTACCAATTTTGAGATTTCTTTAGCTTGTACATCTAAATGCCGTATCTTTTGAACGCCGTCTTGAATGATTCGATCGATTTTTTCCATTTGTGCTACGGAGCTCTCCATCAGCTGATTTCCCTCATTTGTCAAATGCAGAACATGCTTCAAATGGCCATCGACGGCTTCTCCCTTTTCATTGGCCTTATAACTTTCGTTGTAAAAGAATTCATTGCTGATGCCAAGTCAGTCACACTATTTGCCTCTGTTTCCGATCCGGTGGCCAATTCCTGCATCGTTGCAGAGACTTGCTCGGTTCCTGACATTACTTCATTCGCCGACTGGGCCAACTCTTCACTGTTGCTCGCAACGATGCTTGAGGTATTGGAAATATTCTCTAGTACTTTTCTGAAATCGGATTGCAATCGATTGACTGAATCAACTAATACTCTTGTTTCATCGTTTGAATTAACTTTAATTGGCTCAAGGCTTAGATTCCTCTGCGCTAGCTCATCCATTCTTTCAGTGGCTAATAAAAGTGGCCTAGTTATGCGATTGACAAAGAACCAAGTCATCATAATTCCAACCAATATTGAAATAACACTCGTAATTAATATTGCCTTTAGTATTTCATTAGCTGACTCATTAAAGTCACTCATATATGTACCAGAACTGCTTTGCGTTAGTTGGGTGGGGTGGGCTGATTGTTGTTGTTTCAATTATGAAGTGGAGCTATTTTATTATGACTGGAAGCAAGGAAGAGCGAAACTACTAAAAAGTTATTTAAACTTGCTCAAACTACTAATTTATATAAGTTTGAAATAAAGCTTTTTAATTTACAATAATGATTGATAAAAACAATTAAATGCGATAATCTGTTCGTATAGTATTTTTGATATCTAAATTATTAATTTTACCCAAATGAATAAAGCAAATTATGATAAACCTACTGATTTATGATTTGAACAACTGTTTATGCTTTTTTGTTTTCTTAAGGCTAACTAGCCAACAACTGAATCAGTTCATCCAATCGAATCAGGTATGACAAAGAAGGTCCCCCCACTATTTGAATACTATATTATTTTTACCTTGGCTTGAACTGCTTGATTAGGCTCTTGACGCCATATCACTTCTAAGTTCGACAGACGTGTATGAGCCGCTAATGGCAATATCACGCAAACAAGGTTAAGGCTGAAGAGAGTATTGCTATTTGGTCTAATGTTCTCTTCGGATAACGACGGGTCATCTTTATGGCAATAATTAGGCCAAAGTACGGCAAACGAAACTATTCTTAAAGTAATTATAGAAATATTATTCAAGGAAACGAGTGTTATTACATTGTTAGAAAATTCATTAAATTTATTGATTAGAGAACCATCCTTAGACGTAATTATAGCTTCTATAATATCAATTTTGTCAATATCATTTGTTATTATAAAAATATTTTTTAAAGTATTGAATAAAAAACCGTTTGAAAAGATGCTAACCCCTAAATATGAAGCTGTTTGGGAAGATTTTCTTGAGATTATTTTTACATCACTTATTTTTACTTTTGGATTGATGTCGGCCGGGTATAGCATAGGAGTAAGGTTCAACCCTCTTGGCAACGTATGGTTGATACTGTTATTACAGTTAGTGTGGATAATTATTATAGCGGTATGTTTTATTATAATGGCTATTATATCAATTCCTAAATTTAAGAGTTTAATAAAACAAGGCTATACATCTAAAAAAATCATTAAATGTAGCCTTTTATTGAGTTATGTAGGTATTTTTTTTACAGTTATAATAATAATGTCGTTTTATGTGAGTAATGCTCTAGAAGAAGATGTTTCTTTATACAATCAATTACCTGTTATGTTTTTCTTTGGAATAACTAATGTTATTTTGTTTACTATTAGTGTTGCAACAGTAAGGCTAATTAATCGTGCGCTACATTTATTTAATATGCAGAGAGAGATTTACAAAGTATCTAAAATCGATTCAAATCAGGTAAACAATTTATACTTTATTTATGCAATGAAGGAAGATATTCATATTTTAAGAGAAACTAAAGATTTAAATGACAATGACTTATCGGTAGTATTTGTCTATTATGTTAAGGAAGATATTCTTTTGAAATACCAAAAGCAATCAATAATTACTACTAAAAAAAGAGTAGAGGCAGTCAAATAATATCGCGGAGCAGTAGCACGAAAATAGACAATTCAAATGAAAAAATAGCTAATAATATATAGTATAAACATGTGAATAATTAAAAAACAATGTATTTATTAATCGAATAATGAAAGTTT
>NZ_JAXHDC010000069.1:0-11337 GCF_037072045.1 Oceanobacillus sp. MO10714A
ATGGATACATTGGAACGGCAGCGAGACCAAGGTCTTCTTCCCAGCCGTTCATGAGATTCGTATTTTGAATTGCCTGACCGGCTGCACCTTTCACTAGGTTATCAATCGCCGCAGCAATGATTAATTGATCACTTCTTTTGTCCACCCAAATGCCGATATCACAGAAATTACTTCCCTGCACCGCTTTTGTTGCCGGGAACTCGCCTTCATTCAAGACGCGGATGAATTTATCTTCTTTATAATACGTTTCATATAGTTCGATTACTTCTTTTGTCGTTATGTCTTGATTTAATTCAGCATAAATCGTGCAAATCAATCCCCGTGTCATAGGGATAAGATGAGTTGTAAGAATCGTAGTTACTTGCTCATCAATTGTTTTTGACAAATATTGTTCGACTTCAGGTATATGCTGATGCCTGCCAATTTTATATGGTAATACATTATCATTCGCTTCCGGAAAATGAGTCGTACCTGTAGGTGTCCGGCCTGCTCCGGATATACCCGTTTTCCCGTCAATTACAATTCCTTTTGGGCTAATGAGCTCTTTTTCGAGTGCTGGTATCGTCCCGAGTAATGCAGATGTTGGGAAACAGCCCGGATTGGAAATGATTTTCGCGGATTGAACTTCTTCTTTATAAATTTCCGTTAAACCGTAAACAGCTTGATTAATCGTTTCCTGTGGTGCCGCTTCTTTCCCGTACCATTCCTTATAAACATCCCGTGAAGATAACCGTAAATCTCCGGATAAATCGACAATTTGCAAGTCGAGATCTTGTAAATCGGGTACGATTGTCTTTGCAACGCCTGCTGGAGTCGCGATAAAGACAATATCTACTTCAGCTTCTAAACTCTTAATATCCAAATCTACCATTTTAATTTCATGTAGTTTCTCCAAATGCGGGTAAATTGATGAAAGGACTTCACCACTTTGGGAATGGCTAATTGCCTTTGTCACTTCTAGTTTGGGGTGGTTATGTAACAATCTGATTAATTCAATCGCCCCGTACCCCGTTCCACCTATGATTGCCGCTTTCCTCAATTTGAACAACTCGCTTTCTAAAAATTAATTATTCATCATTATACACACTTATGCATAAATATGCAACGGCGTTTATAAAAATAAATAATTAATTTTTATAAATTTTACCTACCCTCCTTTATCTCAGTGGATGATTCGCTATGAAAATCGGATTGGGAGATATTAACTCACATCTCTTCTCGATAATTATGTAAAGTAATTGCTTTATGATCTCGTTAGCGCACACTTCTTGTTCAAATCGGAAAACAAATCGTTTTATTCTCCTATTAGTCCACTCACGTCACTGTAATGGAAAAAGAACAGGTTTTATTAACCCATCAGAATACTCAACCCGATGAATTGGGATAACAAACAACTCTTATTTTCCAATTAGTACGCTCATCTTGTTCGATTGGGAAAAGAACCGAGCTTTATTCTCCCATTAACCCGTCTCCCTCGTACGAATTGGAAAACAAACGGACTTTATTCTCCCATTAGTCCATCTCTCTCCTACGAATTGGAAAACAAACGGACTTTATTCTCCCATCAGTCCATCTCTCTCGAACCAATTGGAAAGCAAACAGGCTTTCCCCCCATTCGCTCGTCTCGTTTGCCTCTACAGAGCAGTTCAAACAAAAGTTGTACTCTCGGTCAATGAAGATTATTACCAGTTAATTAAAAAACTGGAACATAACTATTCTACTATGGATAAAATAGCTATGTTCCAGTCCTATATTTAAACTTGTCTATCAATAAAGATGTTTATCAAAAAAGCTGTTCATGGCTTCAAGGTAACCTTCGCGGTCGAGGACGATGGATTCGCCGTGGTTTGCTCCGGGTACGATCAGCATCTCTGTATCTGTTTTCGTATGTTCAACAAGTGTTTTCGTCATTTCGGTTGGAACGAAGGTGTCTTTTCCACCGTGAATGTAAAGGATCGGTACCTGAGCTTTTTCAACCTGATCAAGTGCAGATGCTTCTTTCAATGAATAACCTGCTTGAAAATCCGTTACCATTCCCATTGTTGGAAGGATCGGGAAGCTTGGTAGATTAAACATACGATCCAACTGATAATCAAATAAATCATAGACACTAGAATACGGACTGTCCGCTACGGCAAGCTTCACATTATCTGGCAGTTCTTCTCCAAGCGTCATTAAAACCGTTGCCGCCCCCATCGATACACCGTGAAGTATTATTTCTGTATCTTCACCGAGTTCAGCAATAATCCGATCAATCCAAGCGACATAATCAAGCCTGTCATGCCAACCGAAACCATAATAATCTCCTTCGCTCAAACCATGCCCACGGCTATCTGCGGTAAACATATTAAACCCAAGCTCTTCATAATAATATTGTCCAAATAAAGCCATATCCTGAGCGCGCCCAAGATAACCATGCGCGAAGACAACCGTCTTATTTGTCGGTTCTTCTGCTTCTAAAAAATAACCTTGAAGTGTAAGTCCATCGAACGACTCCATTTGCCAATATTCAAAGTCCCGGGTATCGGCCCACGAACGCCAATCCCCTTTCGTAAATACATCCATCGCCTCAGCAGAAACTTCCAAATCTGCGTTTCCAGTCAAGAATTCCTTTGTTCCCCGTTCAATCGCCAATTTATAAAAGAAGACTCCAGCTCCAACATCCAATATCACTAGAATGACAAGTAAGATTCCGACAACTTTCAACCAACACTTCTTTCTCTTCAAACTCTTGCTCCTCTCGATTTCTATTAATCTATTATATTAGAAAAAGAAGGTATCCGCCACACCTCCTGGGCAAATACCTTCCATTTATCGTTGAATGTTTTAAAAGTGTTCAAATACATGTTTAAATATGTATTTTTTCTTTACGAGTTATCGATGCCGCGAAAAAAGCGATGCCAAACAAAATGAGCTGGCTGATTAAAAGCATCACGCCACCTTGCATTTGTTCTTCTTCCGGATTGAACGGCAAGAGGGCTGCTGCAAATTCGGGCGGTAATTCTTTTATATTTGGCATACAGACCGTGAGGGATTGCATAAACAATTCAACATCTGTATAAACAAGGTAGAGACTCTTGTCTGATAACAACAAAACCAGGCTATACGGTATAAAGAAAAGAATGCAGAATAGGATATACAGCTGTTTTTTCTTGGTGTTTAAAAAGCGCTGTGACACAATCGGCATCCATAATAGAATTCCTGCGATAAGCAATGCAAGCATAAAGAAATAATTAATATATAAATCCAGTCGTGCAAAATTAAATACACTTGCAATATGGTAAGTATAGAAAAGGATAAAGAAGCTTAAAAATCCGACAATCGGTTTTGCTAAAAAGTTAAGTGTTTTATCTAAGATGTTAATTTTCTTTGCATGTTCAAATATCTCTATTTTAAAACCAATGATAATCAATGGAGGCGCTACAAGCACCAATAATACAAGCTGAATAATATGATAACTATATTTAATTCTTGCAATTACATTAATCGGACTGCCAAGCGCTGCAAATACAGCAATCATACCTGCGACAAACATAATTTGTTTCCAAACCGGATATTTTTTATTCTGTGGCAATAATAAAAAATAAATAATAAAAATAAAACCGATATAAATTAGGATTCCACCATTCCAAAGCGTGGAATAATGAAATTCATCCAAAATAATTTCCAGCATAGATTCACCTTCTCCTGTGAATTTATGTCTATAGTATAGCGTAATTTTCCGGAATCCTGCCTGTGAACTTCTAACAAACTCATGACAACTAAGTTAGATTATTTCTCAATTATAATCGTCCAATTCACCCCAGAACGGATATGATACGCATCGGCAAAGGACCCCTGATTGATCGCTATTCCCAGATTATCAATGGAATTCACAAATAATAAGGGCTCACCAAGGCGCCTGTCTGCAAATGATCGATCAAAAGTAATTAAATTTTTATATACTTTTGTCGAGTTATGCACAATCGTCACTTCAACCACGTCTCCATACTCAATGCCTGCTTTTTTAAAAAGTTCGCGATTGATATTCGTCCATAAGTTACCAAAACGGCTATCGAGAATATCAATATTTCCATGAATAATACCGTTTGAATATGTCGCTTCAGGGATTCTTAGCTTTATCACATCGTCAAGTGAGAGTTCCGGACCGACTTCCTCAAAACTAATTACACCAGCCGCAAGTCTTGCTCCCGTAAAGGCATATACATCACGGCCATGGAATGTATACGATTCACCAGATCGGGGGAGGCGATTTATATTTTCATCAATGACGCGAGCCGCAACAATCCCCGTGCTATGTGCAAGATGGGTAAGTGTCCCATTATTCGGTGTTACGATATAATGCCCGTCCTTTGTTTTCGCCACAATGCTTAAACGTTCCGTTCCGACACCAGGGTCGACAACGGAAATAAACACGGTCTCTTCTGGCCAGTAAGCAACCGTTTGGTATAAACGATACGATGCTTCCCAAATATTATATTGCGGGATTTCATGTGTTAAATTAGATATCCTAAGTGTTGAATCAACGGAAAAAGCAACCCCGTTCATTGCACTAACTGCCCCATCATGTAATCCGAAATCTGTTTGTAGAACGATATGTTTATTCAACTAAATCCTCCCCTTCTTCGCAAAACATAAAAAACCCACGTCAATATCATAATTGATAAGGACGCGGGTTTACAATTCGTGGTACCACCTTATTTCACTGTAAGTTCACACTTACAGCCTCATTAAGTACAACATCTATACTTTAGTTTTGATAACGAGTCGCCAACTCGGCACAACCTACTAGATTCCGTTCAGTCTGCAGCTCGGAGGCCATTGTTCGTGACGTCAATTTTGCTTCTTTTCACCAGCCGAAGCTCTCTATCCAAAAATCGACTATCCTACTTTTCCCTCTTCATCGCTATTATTTGCTTTTTCGAATTACTGTTATTATATGCAAAAGACAGAAACATTGCAAGAAAAAATAAGAACACGACGAATTTACTAATGAAGCGTCATGTCCCTTCCTCCTTCTTCCGCTTTAATTTATGGATCTGTTCTAGTAGTTTTTTATATTTCACTCTAACATCTGGTGATTGCACAAGGTAAATGATCAGGCGAACGGTTAGAAATAACATCCAACCAACAAGATAAATATGAATAATGAACGTAATCCGGGCCCAAGTGTTTCCAGCCCCTACCTGTTCCATTAAGTAACTAAATGCACCGGCTTCTTTCTTTTCCCGCTGCGCAACCGTCAACAGGAGTAGAAGAGGTGCCAGCAATGCAAAGATAAGCGATAATACCGAGAGTATCCGGTACTGATACCTTACCCAAAAGATAATTCCGGTACTTAAGGCAAGCACAATAAATATGATGTAAAATATTAAAAAACCACCCATAATCCCACTCCCAACATCTGTAAAACGCTCTTTTTTCTATATCTCGATTATAGGTGGTGAGATCCGTTCTGTCTATGGATCGGAATGAGCATTTTAACCACGATCAAAGTGTTAGCGTCCTTACAAGCTAAGTATGTGATTGTCTTCGCAACGTCAGTACGAACAAACAAAAAAAGGCTAATCTCCAGTAAGGAAATCAGCCTTTTATAATATGTAGGTACAGCCACAATTGCCGTATTTCTGAAATAAAAAGTTTTAAACCACTCACTTTGTTCAAGTGGGTGTTTGCAGAAGCCTTCTTGTCTTCCGTTCAAAGACGGCCCGACATTCCAACTTCGATATAAAACTCCCTATTCATTATTTAGAGGTTAAAACTTAATTCCATACGAACATTGTAGCTTGTAATCATATTCTATACCTTATCTTAAAAAAACGCAATGGTAAAAGTTTACTATTGTTAATTTGGCTGTCTGAGTCCAATAATATCTAGGTTCGTAATGATTCCAATCAAGGGCTCCGTTTCCTTACCACTTTCCGTAATGAGTAAGGCTTCCAGGCGATTCCCTCTGCCAAATTGTTTTTTGAAAATATCGATCGCTTCTAGTACAGATGTATTCTTTGCAATAAAGCGGTAATTATCATTCGTTTCATATTCGAGGACTTCCCCCGCTGTCACTTCCATTGGCATTTTATTTGCTGCGTACATATTGCCGGCGAGCCAAAAAGTGATCGCCCGTTGACTGATCAGCCCCTTGAATTCCTGATGATCATAAACCGGAAACTTTGATATTTTCTTTTCATGAATAAGTGCAAGTAGATTGGTAAATGGTTCGTCATGCTGAAATGAAATGACCTCTTTAATAAACTTCGGTGACACGATCCTTGGTTGGAGCAATTCTTTTTCAATTCGTTCCACCCGCTTTACTGTAGACTCATGCGGTTCTGCTATTACATGAGCCATATCGACTTTATTATGAACAATCGCATTTCGTAATTCTGCAAATTCAAGCAGATCATCACTATATCTTCCAACAATCGCATTTCTATTCTTCAACATATGTACCATTTTGGAAAAACCAATATTCCGTCCATTATTAATAATTGCCCGTAACTTCTTCTCGATTCGATTAAAGGCAGTCAAAAATCGTTCTGAATTCTGATACATTCCTATTCTCCTAGACTATTAATAAAGTGAAACTCATTCAGTGGGGGTTTCCTTACCACTCCCACTGAATATTAGTTTCTTATACACTGAAAAATGAGACAGCAACCATACTGTCCCATTAAGCCATATAAATAACAAATGCGATAATCGAGAGAACTGTTGCAACGATATATATCCAAGACATAATAGGTACATTACTGCTCCAAGAAGATGTTTCATATTCCAAAGATCGCTGCAGTTCGTCTTCAATCGTTTGACCACTTTCTTTGTATGCCTTTTGCTTGTGTTCTTCTTCTTTTAAAACCCTATATGTCAGAACCGTTGCAATAACACAAACGACTATAATCAAACCAACTGTAAAAGCATTAAAATCAAGCATCATTTTCCCCCTTAATCAAGGTCCATTGTGACCTGGTCTCCTCCATTCAATAAATAACTTGCTGTAATTTCCGCGTTTAATGAATAAACAACGGAGCAATATTTATTTAACGATAACTCAATCGCCCGGTATAATTTATCTTCCGGGATGTCACCGTTCACTGTGTAATGCAGATGTATATCCTTATAACGACGCGGATGACTTTGAGACCTGTCTCCCTTTGCCTGAACATGGAAGGCCTTTGGTGCAAGTTTCATTTTCTCTAAAATCGAAATAATATCAATTCCGGTGCAACCAATCACCGTTCCGAGCAACATTTCCATTGGAGTCGGTCCGCGCCCCTCTCCACCAAACTCTGGCAATCCATCTGTAATGAATGGATATCCTGAGGGAGTTACACCGTTAAAAGCTCTTTTCCCTTCCCATTCCATCTTTAATTCCACAAGAAGCCCTCCTCCTTCAGTTGAAATAT
Organism: Oceanobacillus sp. MO10714A; assembly: GCF_037072045.1. Lineage (NCBI taxonomy): Bacteria > Bacillati > Bacillota > Bacilli > Caryophanales > Bacillaceae > Oceanobacillus > Oceanobacillus sp. MO10714A. The sequence continues at coordinate 7,404 of NZ_JAXHDC010000069.1, forward strand.
ATCTAATAGACCACTGAATTTAATAAGGTATTTCCTGCTTCTATTACAACACAAACGAATTGAAAATACTACACTTTGACCTTAGTTTATCATCGTAATTACAATTATAATATATCTTTCTTCATTTGTAAGCATCCTCATCATAAGCTAAAACAACGGCACTTCGATTTACCTCCAATTGTTCAGCTCATTTTCTTTCAGAAGGTAATTTTTCCTTAAGGGAATTCACCATCTGAAATCTTCCTTTCTAGCTCATCAACGATTTGTAAATATAGTGGCTGTTCACTCTTTCAATGAACTTTCCACATAAATGATGTCTTCTTTCTCCGTGTTGAAATCAATTATTATCATTATAACATTTGGCTTATCATTGACACTCCACTTTGTTTGTCAGATGAGTGACGATTGTAAAGCTTTAAATTGGTGGACGGGAATGGCCGAGCGTATAATATATTGTTAAGAGGTGATTAGTAGTGTGTTTAATTCATTTTCATTTACAAGACCATCCGAATTATAAATTAATTGTAGCCGCAAATCGAGATGAATTCTACGACAGACCTACCGAGAAAGCTCACTATTGGCCTGATGCGCCTTTTCTTCTCGCCGGACGTGATATGCTCCAGCAAGGGACCTGGCTTGGCATTACGAAAGCAGGACGATTTGCTGCTCTTACAAATATTCGTGATTTCTCCCTTGAAGGGGAAGATAAAAAGTCACGGGGGCATATTGTGCGTGAATTTCTATCGACAACCATTTCTCCTAGCCAATTCCTTGATAATATCCGTAACGAGCGAGACGCCTATGCCGGATTCAACATTCTCGTTGGTGATACAAGCGGACTCTTTCATTATAATAATGCAGACAATGCGATTACTGCAGTGCCAGCAGGGACACATAGTTTAAGCAACGCAACACTAAACACACCGTGGCCGAAAGTCGTTAAAGGAAGAGCAAGGTTGGATAATTATCTACGTCAAACCGACCATGTAAAAACAGATGATTTATTCCATATTCTCGAAAATGAAGAAGAAGCTCCTGATTCAATGCTGCCGAATACGGGTATAGGATTAGAACTTGAACGAAAATTATCCGCATCCTTTATTAAAACGCCTAACTATGGTACTCGCTCAGCAACGGTCGTTCTGATTAACCGGAAGTATGATGTTGTATTTAGTGAACGAACCTATAAAGATGGAGAGCTGACAGCGGAAGAGAATTTCACCTTCACGTTGCCAATTTCCACCAAATAAAGTAATGATAATAATTCCCGTTGCTTTGTGCAAAATAAAGTAACGGGTTTTTGAAAAATTGTCATAAGTAGATGGGTCTTTCGCGTCGTTTATAAGCTACAATAGAGAGACGAAACTAGTTTTTACTATCGAACATAAGTAAAAACTGTTTTTCCTTATGTTCAATAGTACACGAACTTATAAAGAGAGGAAGGGAAAAGCTTATGTTTCATGATCCTGTATTTGCGAGCAGGATGCTGACACTGCTAACATTATCGTTTCATATTATTTATGCAACTATCGGTGTTGGGATACCACTTTTTATTATGATTGCACAGTGGCTTGGAATTAAAAAGAACGATGACCACTATATCCTTATGGCTAGACGCTGGGCTAGAGGCTATGTAATTACAGTTGCTGTAGGTGTAGTTACTGGAACGATCATCAGTCTACAGCTTGCCTTATTGTGGCCAAACTTTATGGAACTTGCAGGTAATATCATTGCTTTACCTTTATTCATGGAAGTTTTCGCCTTTTTCTTTGAAGCTATATTCCTTGGTATTTATTTATATACCGGCAACCGATTTAAAAATAAGAAGACTCATTTTCTCCTATTGATACCAGTTGCCGTCGGTGCTGGGATGTCAGCTTTTTTCATTACAACAGTGAACGGCTTTATGAACGCGCCGCAAGGGTTTGATATTGTAAATGGAACACTTGTTAATGCTAACCCAGTCCTTGCCATGTTTAACCTGGCATCACCTACGAAGATTGCTCACGTGCTTGCTGCATCCTATATGACGGCTGCCTTTATATTAGCGGCAATAGCTGCATTTAAACTAATTAAGGGATCGAAGCATACGTATCATAAAAAAGCATTGCATATGACGATGAAAACCGGGTTAATTTTTGCTGTTGCAGTAGCATTGATTGGTGACTTCTCTGGTAAATACCTGGCAGAATACCAACCAGAAAAACTTGCAGCTGCCGAATGGCATTTTGAAACGGGAGAAGGTGCTCCGCTCCTGTTATACGGAGTACTCGATGAAAATCAAGAACCAAAATATGCAATTAAACTTCCTTACGTTTTAAGTATTCTCGCCTTTGGAAGTCCATCTTCTGAAGTAATTGGTCTCGATGAATTCCCTGCAGAGGAACAACCACCGCTTGCAGTGCATTATTACTTCGACACTATGATTACGATTGGTATGGTGATGATTGCAATATCCTTCTTATATTGGCTTGGATCACGAATGAGATACACATTTGTTGAATCAAACTGGTTCCGCTGGCTCATTGTTTTAGGCGGTCCACTATCCATGTTAGCTATTGAATCTGGTTGGTGGCTCGCGGAATTCGGCCGTCAGCCGTGGATCATGCGCGGTATTATGACAGTCAGCGAGGCTGCCACGACAAGTGATTATGTTGGATTAATGTTTGTGCTATTCGCTCTTCTTTACCTTATCTTGGGAATTGGAACAATTGTTATTCTACGTAAAATGTTCGCAAATAACCCGATCGAAAAAGAATTAGCGAAAGTTCAATCTACACAAGGTGGTGAGCAGTCATGAGTTTAGAAATATTAGGGATTTCCGTACTGTGGACCTTCTTATTTGGATATGTCATCCTCGCTTCCATTGACTTTGGTGCTGGATTCTTCAATGCTTATAGTATTTTGACTGGTAAAGAGAAAATCCTATCAAAGGTTATTCAGCGGTACCTATCACCAGTATGGTCCGTGACGAACGTATTCTTTGTATTTTTCTATATTGGGATTGTTGGATTTTTCCCGAAAACGGCGACTTACTTCGGGACAATCTTACTAATTCCAGGCAGTATCGCTTTGATCTTGATGGCAATCCGCGGTTCCTACTATGCCTTTGAATCGTATCGAGCAGGCCATAAAGGGTATGCCACCATGTACGGTATTGCAGGATTGCTTATTCCGCCAGCTTTATCGGTTGTGCTTGCAATTGCTCAAGGTGGATTTGTAACCATTGAAAATGGAACTCCACAGCTTGACTATTTTGCTTTATTTACGAGTCCATTATCCTGGTCCATCGTCGTTCTTGCCATTATAGCTGTATTATACATCTCTGCAGTATTCCTAACATGGTATGCAGATAAAGCGCAAGATACTGAAGCGAGAGACTTGATGCGCAGATATGCGTTAATTTGGGCTATCCCATTAATCGTAGCAGCTTCGGGGATTATTATTGAACTCCGCTACCATAACTACATGTTGTTCGAAAATCTGATGAACCTATGGTGGATGTTTGCCGTTTCCTTTGTACTATGGGCTTTGACTACGTGGTTCATTTGGAGAAAAAGAAGTTATACAGCTGCGTTGTGGTTGTTAGTCGGTCAATTTGCTTTTGCATTTTTCGCATATGGTATTGCCCATTATCCTTACCTGCTTTACCCGCACTTGACGATTCATGAAGGCTTCACCAACCAAGCAATGGCTATTTCGCTTGTTGTCGTCTTCGTACTCGGGCTCGCATTACTGATCCCGTCGATCTATTTATTATTAAAACTGTTCTTGTTTGATGAGGAATATATCCAAGGTAAGAAGGAGTGAACGAAATGTTTAATGATTTTCTAATGTTTGTTGCTCCAGGATTAGTGATTATCATAGCCATCATCCTCGCTTTTATTGTTGCCGACAAAGATGATGCTTTTGGAGATAAAGAAAAATAAAAAAA
>NZ_JAXHDC010000070.1:0-10934 GCF_037072045.1 Oceanobacillus sp. MO10714A
CAAATTTGTCATTCATTATCTTTAAAGCATATTCTCCAATATCAAATTCTTCGGGGTAGTAATTTTTAATTTCCCAATAGACTCGGTTAGTGATATTAATACCTTTATTATATCTCTCAACCGCAAAATTTAAATGGTCCATTAAAGTGAAATAGATACTCGAATTTAACTTTGTGTTCAATTTTTTCTCAGCATGGTTGACTATTTGCTGAGTCAAGTCTATAAATAGAGGTGGAATGGCATCCAATAACCCAAGAAACTCTTTCACTTTGGTATTTTCGATTGGTATGAACATTTGGTCAGCTTGGTGTTCCTTAATGATATTACCTGATTTTTGCCCATAACCAATCCCTTTACCAAGTAAAATATGTTCCTTTTCATGTTCGTTTTCTGCCAGGACTACGCTTGAATTTAAAACTTTTTTAATTTTAAACACCGTATACCTCTCCTATATACGAATTGGTCTTTTACTCCAGATCTTCTCCATTGCTTTCAATTACTTTTTTATACCAGTAGAAGGAATCTTTTCGGCTTCGATTAAGTGTACCGTTTCCTTCATCATCTTGGTCTACATAAATATATCCGTATCTTTTAGACATTTGATTTGTAGAAACACTGATTAAGTCTATCGGCCCCCAACTGAGATACCCGAAGAGATCTACCCCTTCTTCAACGGCCTCCTTCATTTGTTTAAAGTGCTCCCTTAAATAATTAATACGGTAGTCATCATGGATAGACCCATCATTTTCTACTTTATCAACTGCGCCCATTCCATTTTCTACTATGAGGAGAGACTTCTTATAACGATCATATAATTCGATTAATGAAATCTTTAAGCCAATCGGATCAATCTGCCATCCCCAATCTGTTGAAGGCAAATAAGGATTTTTTGCCCCTGTTATAGTATTAGCCGAAGTTCTCTTTAGCTCTTCATTTGCAGATTCAGTTAATGACATATAGTAGCTGAAAGAAACAAAATCAACCGTATGTTTTCGTAGGATATCCCGATCTTCCGGTCCCATTTTAATATAAATATTTTTCCGCTCAAACATTTTTTCTATCATCTTTGGATATTCCCCGAAGACTTGGACATCTGAACTAAAATAATTAATTAAATTCTTTTTGAGACTAAGTTCCACAGATGTACTCCATACCAATTTTAATTAATAGATACAATAATCCAAAGTGGTATAATTATCGCTGCTTACTTAAAAAAGGTGATAAACTGCAGTACTTACAATCATGCTGCAAGTACTGCAGTTTTAATTTAACATCTAATCATTTTTTAGTTCATCAACTAATTTAACAAGACTAGGATCATCAATATAGTTTTCAATGGAAATGATTGTTTTATCATTGTGAGCCATTCGCGCTCTGTATAATAAATCCTTATGAACAACAATTATATCTGAATCCTGCGGGGCGTCTTCTATTCTATAATGTTTAAGGCAATATCGGCTTTCTTGAGTCTTTTTCTGAAAGTCGTTGCACCCAAGGCGCTACTACCGGCCCCTGCATCGCAAACAAATGAGATTTTGTTAATTTTCTTGTCAGAGATATTGTCAGTATCGTTATGATTAACATTGCCTAGAACTTGTTTGCCTTCAGATTTCATAGATTTTGACCTTTCAATTGAACCCTCAAGGTCCTCTTCATCTTCACCTTTTTTATCAAATTTCAATATAAGAGATGTAATGATGAAAGAAACAACAGCAGCAACGAGTACACCTAGAATGATCCCTAAGAAATTACCCCTTGGTGTTAATGCAAGATAAGAAAAGATAGAACCCGGACTAGGTCCTGCCACTAGACCTGCATCAAATAAACTGAAAACTGCAATTCCTGACATACTACCAGCAATCATGTTTCTCCAGTATGTCGCACTCCAGAATATTGTCACAAGCCGAGAGCAAGAGATTGACGGAACGGCATCCGATACGAGGAATCCACAATTTAGTTTAAAAGCAATATCCTCATGGAGGCGTTTAATCAGATCTTTAAACATTTTCTCTTTTTCCATTTACATCAAATAACCCACTTCTCCATAATACTCAAAAAGCAGCACAACGAAAGAAACTAAAAACGCTGTGCCGCTATTTCAAAAAACTTCCTACACATTAGCAGTATTATACAACATAATACTTATTTCAAACCTACCCCTAATTCACCCTTCTTGCAAAATCCACAAATCGGAACTTATCTGGTCGGTGCCTGGACTCTGTGAATTGAAATAGGCTTGTATCCTCTAAATGGACCTGACTTCGGATGACAACCACATTTGTGAAGCCTTCTAAGTCTAAGAGTTCGTAGTCTTCTTTTGTTGGTGTTTCAACCACAATTTCTTTCTTTGCAAAACCGATGACAAAATTTAATTTGTTCTCAATATAGTCATAGATCGAAGTCTGGCAAATTTCCTTCGATAACATCGGCACGTATTTTTCATTGAAATAATCTTTATCGAGTATAACTCTCTCCCCGTCGATTTCCCGGGTACGAATAACATTCCAAATCGATTCCGTCGAGTCAGTCTTTAAAAATTTAGCCGTTTGATCCTCCGGTTTCAGACGCTCAAGGGTGTGCACGTTGGTTCTGCTGTTTAATTTTAATTTCTCCGTCAGTTCGGAATAACTTTGAATTCCGGAAACTGGGAAGGAAAATTTATTTCGATCAATCACAACGGATCCTTTTCCTTGGATTTTCTGAATATAGCCATTTTGTGATAAAAGATCCAGTGACTTACGAATGGTTTCACGGGACGTTTCATATTCTGCAGATAACTCATTTTCCGACGGCAACAGGTCTCCAATCGCCCATCCATTTTCCTCGATTTTCCTAACCAAATCGTTGTATATCATTAAATATTTCTTCAGCAATGTTCATCACTTCCAATAATAAACAATCGACTCATATGGTCGTAATTGTAATCGTTCCAGGTTTAGCGGAGAATCCTCATAGTTGGATAGTAAAACTTCCGGGACGCCTTTAGCCTTTTCCAACTGCAAATCAACGGTCGCGTCTTTCCCGTAGAAATTACTGACAACAAGGATTCTTTCTCCATTCCAATCTCTTGTATAGGCAAAAATTTGCGGGTCTTTATCCAATAGAAGTTGGTAATCCCCATTTGTAAGACAATCGTACTTTTTCCTTAACGCGATCAATTTCTGATAATGATAAAAAATAGACGACGGATCTTCCAGCGCATTTTCTGTATTAATTTCTGGATAATTATCCGCTACATCTATCCAAGGAGTGCCAGTTGTAAAACCTGCCTGTTCTCTTGCCGACCATTGCATTGGTGTTCGTCCATTATCACGGGATTTTTGCTGCAGAATACCGATGATTTCTTCTTCTGTTTTTCCTTCTTTTTGTAAGTTTTTATACGCATTTAGTGACTCGACATCGCGGTATTCTTCAATCTTAGAAAAATTGGGGTTTGTCATACCGATTTCTTCCCCTTGATAAATATACGGCGTACCTTTCATCATATGAAGGGTTGTTGCAAGCATTTTAGCGGATTCTTTATGGTATTTTACGTCGTCACCAAAACGGGAAACGGAGCGTGGTTGATCATGGTTGCATATGAACAGGGCATTCCAGCCGCCCCCTTCATGCATACCAACTTGCCAATCGGAGAGGATTTGTTTTAACTCCAAAAAGTCGAACGGCGCTTTTGTCCATTTCTCCCCATTCAGATAATCGACTTTTAAATGATGGAACTGGAAAGTCATGGATAATTCCTCACGTTTCGGCTGCGTGTAAAGTAAGCAGCTTTCCAAATTCGTTGATGACATTTCTCCTACTGTGAGCATATCATACTTCGAGAAAACGTTCCGGTTCATGGCATGCAAATACTCATGGACTCTCGGACCGTCCGTATAAAATCTGCGTCCGTCACCGATATGATCATCTGGAAAATCTTGATGTTTGGAAATAAGGTTAATAACATCCAAACGGAAGCCATCAATCCCCTTCTCTGCCCAAAAGCGCATCATCTCAAAAATCTTCTCACGTAAACCTTCATTTTCCCAGTTTAAATCAGCCTGTGTCACGTCGAATAAATGCAAATAATATTGCTCTGTTTTTTCATCCCATTCCCATGACGGACCACCGAATTTGGACTGCCAATTATTCGGAAGTCCACCGTTTTCTCCGTCCTCCCAAATATAGAAGTTGCGGAACGGATTATCCTTTGATGAAGCCGCCTGTTGAAACCACTCATGTTCTGTCGAGGTATGGTTCACAACGAGATCCATAATCAGTTTCATATCGCGCTGATGTGTCTCTGAAAGTAATTCCTCGAAATCTTCCATCGTCCCATAGGAAGGATCGATCGCATAATAATCACTAATATCATAGCCGTTGTCGTTTTGAGGGGATTTATAAACTGGAGTCAGCCAAATGATGTCCGCCCCAAGCTTTTTAATATAGTCCAGCTTGCGGGTAATACCTTGGATGTCTCCGGTTCCCGTCCCTGTTGTATCATAAAAGCTTTTCGGATAAATTTGATATACTGTGGATCTTTTCCACCATGCCTCACTCATGTTGAAGACCCCTTTCCTGTTGTTTTTTAGGTGAAAATTGAAAAGTCATCGGTAACATGAAGACTGCCTAAGCAATCCCCTTGTTCCCGAAGCCTCTTAATGTTAAAACGTTTCGAACACGAATAATCTCATCACAATTCTATTTTTTTAGTTTCCGTTTTGCAATAACAAGTGTAATGATAAATGGAACAATAATAACGATTAGCATGCCAAGGAAAAATGTACCCATGCTATTTGCGATGGATAAGAAAGCCGGGATACCTCCGACACCAACTGAAGAAGCTTGTACACCTCCAACCGTGATGAAAGCACCTGCAATGGCCGTTCCGATTATAGCTGCAATGAACGGATAACGATACTGTAAATTAACACCGAACATGGCTGGTTCTGTCACACCTAACCAAGCGGAAATTCCGGAAGTACCTGCTAATCCTTTCAGTTTTTCATTTTTTGCTGCTAAGAACATTGCAAAAACGGCGGATCCTTGAGCGATATTAGATAGTGCTAGAATTGGCCACAGGAAGGTCGTTCCCGTACTTCCAATCAATTGTAAGTCAACCGCAAGAAAAGTGTGGTGCATTCCCGTAATAACAAGCGGTGCATACACTGCCCCATAGATGAGACCGCCAAGCAATGGTGCAGCATCAAATATAGCTATTAATCCGGATGTAATCCAGTTACCAATCGTAAACGTAACCGGCCCGATAATAATAAAAGATAAGAAACCTGTTAGAAGCAGGGCGATTGGTGCAACGACTAATAATTGCAATGAATCAATGACGCGCTTCTTCAACCATTTTTCAATGCTTGCTAGAACCCATGCAGCAACGAGAACAGGCAGTACTTGTCCTTGATACCCCATCATATTCACGTCTAACCCAAATAAGTTCCATGTTGGTGCTTCACCTTTCGCAGCAGCGATGGCATAATCACTCGCGGGCATTAATGCTGGATGAACGAGAATCAACCCGAGAACAATACCTAATAATGGATTACCTCCAAACCGCTTCACTGCAGACCAGCCGATCAAAGCTGGCAAGAACGTAAATGCTGTAACAGCGATAACGTTAATCATATCTGCCAAACCAGCCCAGGAAGGAAACATCTCAATAATCGATTGATCGGTGAAAATCGGATTGACTAAAATGTTATTTAACCCAAGCAACAAACCAGCAGTTACAATCGCTGGCAAAATCGGAATAAAAATATCTGCCAACACTTTAATGCCGCGCTGTAACGGATTGAGCTTCTTCCCACTGGCAGCCTTCACTTCTTCTTTGGATGCTTCTTTTAAGCCGGTTTCTCGGATCATGGCTTGGAATACCTTATCAACGGTCCCTTGCCCAATTACGATTTGATATTGACCATTTGTTGAAAAAGTTCCTTTGACAATATCTAAATCTTCAAGTGCTTCTTTGTCTACCACATCTTCATTATCTAGGGCAAAACGCAATCTTGTTACACAGTGGGTTGCAGCATGAATGTTTTCTAGCCCCCCTACTGCTTTAACAATTTCTTTTGCCGTTTCCTTGTATTCCGGATCCTGTTTCGTTCCATCTATCGGTTCAACGGTATTTACATTTGTTTCACTTGCACCTTGTAGTGTAAGCTCCAGTAAGTTGGATTCTCCCGCAATAACCGTGCTGTCACTCGTTTTCCCGTAACTCTTCACCAAATCTCCAGTCGTGATGATAATCGGTGTAATATGGCTTGCTGCTCTTTCTTTTATTAGCTGCAAATCAAATGTAATCAAGGGATCGCCAACTTTTACCTGCTCTCCTTGTTCAACATGTACTTCAAAACCTTCCCCATCCAGGTGAACTGTTTCCAAACCTACATGAATCAGCAATTCAATTCCAGATTTTGTTTTTAAACCAATCGCATGTTTTGTTGGAAAAGTGACGACTACTTCTCCGTTTACTGGAGAAACAACTTTACCATCTGTCGGTTCAATTGCCAGCCCATCTCCCATCATTTTTCCAGAAAATGTCGGGTCCGGAACATTTGCAAGCGGTGTAACTTTTCCACTTAGTGGTGCAATAATGATTTCTTTTTCATTCCCCTGTAAAGCCATTGTTATTCACTCCTATTCATATCTCTATTATTCTATTTACCCAATGCTCGCAACACTAACCCCCTAACAATAGTGAGGTGAAGGCGATATAAGATGTTCCGCTATAACGAATGCCGGAGAGTACTTGTATATACATGTAACATCTATCTATAGTTTAACTTGTATATACAGGCTTCGCAAGTGCTTACTATTGGAATTTAATGGGGTGCTCCCCATATAATTATTCTACTCGCTTTGCTTGGCTTTAAAGCTAAATTTTTTCATTTCCTCCACATAAAAAGCCCTCTCCCCATCAAAAATGAGAGAAGGGCAAAGATGTATTATATGCCAATACGCTTAACTCATCTTTAGAATACACAGGTATTCTTCTGAAATTAGCACCATACAAAAAATTGCTGGTTGCTGAGGCTTCAAAGGGTCAGTCCCTCCACCTCTCTCGATAAGATTTTTAATTCTTTCTAAATAATTCTTTAACTGGAAGTGACCATTGAGGTAGGTCTATTGCTTCGAAAGTAACAAATCCATTATTTACTTCTAGCACAATCTCCCCATCATCCTCACTGTTATCAATTAAAATCAAGTTATCAATTATATATGCGTATTCATAAAGATGTTTAAACGAGGTCTTATTCCTTCTGATAATATCTTCAGTTGGAATGTGATGACCACCGTTCTTTACTCTCATTGCGACCCTTTCAATGTTTTGCTGGACATCACCTAGCGCAATATAAAACATCGTTATTTCATATCCCATTTCTTTAGCTTTTTGCATTTGTTTAATGGCATTTTTCCCAGCTAGGGTTGTTTCAATTGAAAACTCTTTACCTTCGTCAATATACTTATTTACAGATCTAATGACTTCCTTACCGGCAGAAAATCTGTTTCTCTCGGGATTCTCAGGGTCAATTCGTCGAGCGATAGCGTCTGGATCAATATTGATATCAACCCCAATTTTATCAATAATTAAGCTGCGCAACGTACTTTTACCACTTCCGTTATTGCCCGCAAATACAAAGAATATTGGTTTGTGGCTATGCATTAATCTTCACCGTCACTGTTTAACGGAACAATATCACCATCAGGGAATTCCTTTACAAGTTTTCCGTCTCTTTCATATACGATATATGTGTTATTAGCTTTTGCATCAATTCTAGCCCGTTCACCGGTCATTTTAGCCCATTTGCTTAACCATTCATATTTTCTTTTAGGTTCATTGCTTTGTTCTAACATTAATAGCACCACCTTTATATAAATTATATCAGATTAACGAATAAGTTAATAATTTAGTTGAAATGCAGGGGGGATTGATGTTTTGATTAAAGGGGATTAAAGTTATTATCAGTTTCGGTCTCCTTCTATTCAATATTGGGGTAGACACCAATTCCCTAAGAAATAGGGGTTACTCCTGAGGAATTAAATAAACAAGAAATGGAACGTTTTTTAGTTCAATAAATATAAAGGAAGAGAGCCTATGTTTTATAATATGCTCTCTTTTTCTTATGGTACCCAATTAGAAAGTTTGGGTATGCGTGCAATTCTTAAAATAGAGATTGCACCCACCATTGATTCATCAATCCATATCATCCGTCATATCAAAAACACCCATTCGAAAACAGAAAACCTTCGTTACTCATCAATATTTTTCCTACTTCATCCCAGGAAAAGGCTTTATCATCAATGACCAAAACTGGAATATCCCAACTATTTTCACTGCTTTCTATTCTGCCTACCAACAAATCTCCACGCATCGTTTGATAATACTGCCCATTTGGAAATGTCCCCTCTTTTATATAGATAGCTTCCAGCGCACGTTCCACTTTTTTCACCAATCTTTCAAACAACAAATGCTGGTCACAATCTAATTCGTTATCCACTTCAAATTTATAGCCGTATTCATTATCTTCTGCAGTTCCATACGAATCTCCATCGGATGCAACTTTTTTCTATATTGATATGTCGTAACTCTCCCTCTTGATCAGGAATAGATATGGATGCGGGAGTGTCTTTCAAACTGACTCCCAACTTTTTTGCAAGTCTTTCATTATAACAATTCCAACAAAGCAATTCTGTGTTCCATTATAGAGGTTGTTCAAAAAGTCCGGTGAAAAGGACACTTCACAAAAGAGGAGGTTCTACTACAACCGTCCACGTCCTGTGGACAACGTAGAACTCACCACCTCCTGTGGAAGCTCGTTGGCTCATTTTTTCGCTCCTCATGTACCTACGAGTGTACATTCCGGTGCCGAGAGCTTCGCCGCCTCGAACTTCGGGCGCACAGGACGTACTAGTGTCGATGTTGCAACAGGACGTTTCAGTCTTAACCGACCTCGGTCTTTTTCATCCTCCTTGTTGAACACACACTTATATATGAAAATAAATGGAATAATGGACTTTAATTGCATAAAATAATATGAACACTCGTTCTTGATAATGGTAAAAATATTGTTTATCCTGTATATAGGATAAACAAAAGAAAGATATATTTTATTGTATACTAGTTTTAATTTGATGGTAACACTAGATGTTACATGTGCGTCGATAGAACAGGATTAAAGACTTCTAAAATGAGGAGAAAAACCAATGACGGAAAAAGGAATCGAATTAATTCTTAATGAACTGAAATCTGTGAACGAGAGAATTACAGCGATGGAAACGATAATGGAGTCTATGGAAGCGAAGATGGCAACAAAAGAGGATATTAAATCTTTGGAACGGAAAATTAAGAGCGTTTCAGACCAAGTCATAGAGAATGCTGAGGGAATAACAGATATTCGGAATAAGCTGAAGAAGTTAGATCTTACAGTTGACGTTCTTTCTAGACGTTCAATTGATCAGGAAGCGGAACTGAAAAGAATTAAATAAGTTATTATCTCATTTTATTTTACGACCGCTAACTACTGTCCACATGGCCCATCAATGAGCCAGAATGAGTTTCCACTACAATCCATTTTTTCTAACAGCAGTTCATTTTTTAGAATAGAGCGCTATGCCAATCAAAATAAGCTCTACTCCATATCCAATAAAGTAGAGCTTTACTCATTTATTAATAACTTTGAGAAAGTCCCGCCTGAGTAGTTGACAAAAATTGCATATGCCTAAATAATATAGAAGCAAAATAGAAGAGGCAACAAAGATAATAGTTGGTAATACTTGAAAAGCAAAAACAAATCCGATATGTTCCCCTTCAAACACTCCGCCAAATAAAAGTTTATACGAGCGACTGAGGAATCAATCATTTTTCCAAAACTCCCATTCTCCTTCCCCCAATCAATTAACTTATTTTAAGTACCGAATACTAGATTATTGGATCAGCCCTCAAGGCAATATCGGAATACCGATTAGAAAGATTCAAGAAACCAAAAAAGAAGCACCTCCCCAAATCTTGTATAATGGTAATAGACCAATAAAACCATAAAAAGACTGAAGGAGTGCTTATTATGACCATTATACGACAACCAAGCTTATTTGGCATCCAAGAATTATACTCATATCTACCTTTGTTTTAAATACATCGAATTCCTTAAAAATACGTAAACGGTCAAATACCTCAGCATCTAACCCAGACCAACTATAAACAACTATTTAGAATTAGCCCTCTCCACAATCTCGATTACATCTTCTAGACTAATCTCAGACATGGAACTTATTCGATAATCAACCTCACAGAAATCCATCGCTTCTGTTACTTCATTTGGTACGATGACGCATGACATTCCAGCACTTTTTGCAGCTAATGAACCATTTGCTGAATCCTCAAAGACTAAACATTCTTGTACATCTAATTGCAGGCATTTTGCCGCTTCTAAATATAATGAAGGGTCAGGTTTGACTGTTTCAACATCATCTGAAGTTTTAATGCAGTGAAAATAGTCGAATAAATTTAGATTTTTTAGGTGAGTAGATACCCAGTCGTAGTTTGAACTTGAGGCTAAACCTATTTTTAAGCCAAGCTCGTTTGCTGATTGTAAGTAATTCTCCACACCCGCTCTCGCTTTTTCTGTAGACAATTTAGCATGTAATTTTTCTTCAAATGTATCTTGTAGAGCATTATGATCTAATTTTAGTTTAAGTTGTTTTTCTAAATAAACATATGGTGAAAAATCGGTTTGAGTACCGATTTGCTCTTGCCATTTCGTAAGTGGCAATGTGCTGCCATGTTCAATAAATATATCATTTAATACATTGTAATGATGGGTTTCAGTATCAAAAATCAATCCGTCAAAATCAAATATTATACCTTTTATCATACATAACCCCTCTCATTTTGTAACTCTATTATAATTTCAAGCTATTCTCAAAGCAACATGCTTTTTAATGCG
>NZ_JAXHDC010000071.1:0-10360 GCF_037072045.1 Oceanobacillus sp. MO10714A
TTGGCTACGCAAGCCTTGCGTTACGGTGGCGCTGGCAGTGATGTTAAGTTTGATGAACGATTTAGGACGCTTCATCATTTTATTCATGACACATTGCCGGAAGACCATGAATTGTATGGCGCGGAGGCTCTTCCGAAACCAGACGAAAAAGTACCTGTATTTCTGCTTGGAGCAAGTGCAAACAGTGCTAAGCTTGCGGCAGAGCAGGGCGCGAACTTCGTATATGCTCACTTTTTAAACAGTAATAATGATTTTCTCAAAGAAGCTATTCAGCAATATCGAAAGATCTATCCAGAAGGGAAATTTATCGTTGCGGTTGCTTCCTTTGCTGCAGAAACGCAAACAGCGGCAGAGCAAGCAGCAAGTGATTATAAAATTTATAAAATCTTCACCGAAAGTGGCCGGTCGATGTCTGTAAGAACTCTTGATCAAGTTGAAGCCTTCCGCGAACAGACGGATGAAATCATTACAGAAATCAAGGAGCAGGAAGTGGAGATGATTGCGGGCAGTCCGGATTTTGTGAAAAATGAATTTGATAAGCTTGCATCTGCTTTTGGAGTTGAGGAGTTCATTATCCATACACCAATATTGGATGAAGAGAAACGATTGAGGTCATATGAGTTATTAAGTGAATTAGCAGTATTTGTTTGAAGTAAATAAAAGAGGAAGTGGTTTTATTGAATATCGATTTCGGTTATGTCGTGCAAATCATTCCGGAATTACTCACCTATTTGCCAATTACATTATATTTAACGATCGTATCGATGGTGATTGCGATTATGATCGGTGTCATCCTCGCGATTATCCTTGTGAATAAAGTGCCAGTTCTTTTACAAGTAGCGAAAGTATATATTTCTTTTTTCCGGGGGACGCCCGTGCTTGTTCAACTGTTAATGATCTACTTTGGACTTCCTCAATTGTTCCCGGTTTTCAATGACCTAGGGGCAGGAGCGGCAGCAATCGTCGCATTCAGCTTAAATACGTCATCTTATCTAGCGGAGATATTCCGTGCAGGCTTAGAGTCTGTGGATAGGGGGCAGGCGGAAGCTGCTACATCCGTGGGCATGAGCTATGCTCAAGCGATGCGGGGAATTGTTTTACCGCAAGCAGTAAGGAATGCGCTGCCGGCGACAGGGAATATGTTCATCGGGTTAATCAAAAACTCATCTCTTGCATTCACAATTGGTGTTACGGAGTTATTAGCGCAAGGGAAATTACTGGCATCGGCAAATTTACGATTTTTTGAAGCATATCTAGCGGTTGGCCTGATTTATTGGGCGATTACTTTCCTATATAGCCAATTACAAGGCTGGTATGAACAGCGGATAAGTAAACCATATATCGCTTAATCGTCAAAACAAAAAGGGGAGAAAAATAAATGAATAGATTCATATTGTTTCTCGCAGCAGGTTTATTGTTAGTTGTTGCGGGCTGTGGGGGAAGCGGAGAGAGTGAAGCTTCAGAAGGTACTAAGGGGGATAACGTCATTACGGTAGGTGCAGTACCGGATGGCTTTCCGACATCTTTTAAAGAAGATGATGAGTTGAAGGGATTCAGTGTCGATATTATTAAAGCAATTGTTGAAGAAGCTGGTTATGAAATCGAATTTGTCATGACGGATTGGAACGGGGTCCTTGCCAACTTACAATCGGGGAAGATAGATACAGCATCTAACTTTGCTGCAACGGAAGAAAGAGGGCAAGATTATAATTTTACAGATCCTTATTACAGTTCCAAAGCAGCGATCGCGACAGCGGCAGATGATGATACGTTAAAGGAAATAGAAGATCTGACTGGTAAGCAAATCGGTAACATTATGGGCACAAATTTTGAAAATGTATTAAAGGAACAATACCCAGATTTAGATTATGAACCTGTTACGTATGAATCAACGGACGTCATTTATACGGACGCCGGATCAGGCAAGGTTGAAGGCATCATACATGGCAGAGAACATTTAATGGCGCAAATCAGTAAAAGAGACTTACCGTTACGAATTGTAGGAGAACCTTTTGGCGACCAGCCAGTAGCCTTGCCATTTAAGAAAACAGAAGAAAATGATGCAATCATTGCTGATTTAAACAAAGCAATAGAGGCACTGAAAGAAGACGGAAAGTTCTCGGAAATATCACTGGAATACTTTGGTGTAGATTTACTGGAAGATGAACAGTAGAAAACAAGAAATAGAGGAGAAATCAATGAGAAAGTTAGTTTTGTTAATGAGTGTGCTATTTTTGTCCCTTTTAGTAGGTTGTTCTAGCGGTGAGGGGGCAGAAGCAGGAGCAAAGGTTGTAAAGATCGGTGCTGGGCCTGACGGTTATCCACAATACTTTAAAGAAGCTGATGAGTTAAAGGGGTTTAGTGTCGATGTTATAACAGCTATATTTGACGAAATGGATTATGAAATAGAATGGGTGTTAACAGATTGGAATGGCATCTTAGCCAATTTGGAATCTGGGAAAGTAGATACGGTAGCAAACTTTGCCGCAACAGAGGAAAGAGGAGAGCATTATAATTTCACCACTCCATATTACAACTCCAAAACTGTCATTGCATCAGGAACAGAGACCCAGAATATCCAATCATTAGATGATTTAAGCGGAAAAACGATAGCGAACGTGCTGGGATCAAACTATGGAAATGTGTTGCAAGAGAACTATCCAGACGGTGACTATGAAATTGTCACATTTGAATCGAATGACGTCATTTTTACAGATGTTGCAAATGGCAAGGTAGATGCGTTCGTATCAGGGAGAGAGATTTTGTTAGCGCAAATTAATGACAAAGGAATTCCGCTTGAAATTGTTGGTGAACCATTTGGAGATCAGCCTGTCGCATTACCATTTAAAAAGACAGAGGAAAATGATGTGTTAATTTCAGAGATTAATAATACGATAGAGAAACTTAAGGAAAATGGCACTCTCTCTGAGCTATCAGTGAAATGGTATGGTGTGGATTTACTGGAAGATGAGCAATAAGAAAGGATAGTGGAGGAAATGTCTAAGAAAAATATGAAACTTGGTGTTATTATCCAAGGTCCGGGCGGCCATATGAACTCTTGGAAATCAGAAGATGTTCCGGCAGACGGAAGTATCAATTTAGAACATTATATCAACGTAACGCAGGAAGCCGAAAAATCGGGGATGGACTTTATATTTATTGCAGATGGATTACACATTAATGAAAAATCGATTCCCCATTTTTTAAATCGCTTTGAGCCCATCACTTTATTAGCAACACTTGCTGCTGTAACAAAACAAATTGGCTTAGTCGGAACGGTATCAACAACGTACAGTGAACCATTTAATATCGCGCGGCAATTTGCATCATTGGATAAAATTTCCGGTGGCCGGGCTGGTTGGAATGTTGTAACGACACCACTTGAAGGAACGGCTGCAAACTTCAATAAAGGGAATCATCCAGACCACTCCTTACGCTATAAAATGGCAGATGAATATTTGGAAGTTGCGAAAGGATTATGGGATTCTTGGGAAGATGATGCATTTGTCAGGAACCGTGAAACAGGCCAATTTTTCGATGCGGATAAGATGCACCGCTTAAACCATGAAGGGGAATTTTTTAAAGCGGATGGTCCGTTAAATATTGAACGTTCGAAACAAGGGCAGCCGGTGATTTTCCAGGCGGGAGCTTCAAAAACAGGAATTGCTTTCGCAGCGAAACATGGGGAAGCCATTTTCACGAACAAAGCAACATTGGAAAGTGCGCAAGAATATTATCGCGATTTAAAGAATCAGGCAGTTAAAAATGGACGAAAACGTGAGGACGTAGTTATATTACCATCACTGTCTCCCATCATTGGTGCAACGGAAGAAGAAGCTGAAGCGAAATACGAGGAAATAAAAAACTTAATCAGCATTGAGGAAGCATTAAATTATCTCGGACGCTACTTTGATCATTTTGATTTTAGCCAGTTTCCGCTTGATGAAGCCTTCCCGGACATTGGTGATGTAGGGAAAAATAGTTTCCAATCAACGACAGATCAGATTAAAGAGATGGCGCAGAACGAAAACTTAACATTAAGAGAAGTTGCATTACGTGTGGCAACTCCGAAAAATGAATTTTTCGGTACGTATGAACAAGTAGCTAATAAAATGATGGAGTGGGTAGATAACGAAGCTGCCGATGGTTTCGTCATCAATTTATATGTAATGGGTAAGCAATATGATGATTTTCTCCAGTTTGTCGTCCCGATTTTAGAAGAAAAAGGATATTTCAACCGCAACTATGAACGTGATACATTACGAGGAAATTTAGGATTGCCTTTTATCGAAAATCGTTATACCAACAAAGATAAAGTATCATCATAAAACGAAACTTCATTTAGTGGAAGTTTCGACGCACAGGTTACGGAAGTAGGAATTGAACATTTAGAAAAAGCGTTAGCGGAGTAAATGAATAAGATTCTTTTGATAATAGGGTCACGTTTAAAATCGGGAAAGGGGAATGATGATGAGTCAAATTGTAATTGTTTCAGGCAGTCCGTCCGCTTTATCACGGACAGAGCGCATCCTTTACTATTTAGGTGACCTTGCGGAGACGGAAGGATATACTGTTAAGCATATTTCAGTAAAAGATATGGATGCAGAGGATTTGCTTTTTGCAAATTTCACTAGCCCTAAACTGAAGGAAATCACCAAGACATTAGAAACAGCGGATGGGGTAATTGTCGGTTCCCCTGTATATAAGGCTTCCTATTCTGGTGTACTAAAGGCATTATTCGATATTTTGCCACAAGATATTTTACAAAATAAATATGTGCTCCCTGTCATGACAGGTGGCAGTTCCTCCCATTTATTAGCGCTGGAATATGCATTGAAACCGCTACTGGCAACGATGAAAGCGCAGAATTTAAAAGGGCTTTATTTCCAGGACAGCGACATTGATAAAACAAGTGATAACGTTATTGTAGATGAGGATATGTTGAACCGGACAAAGAAACAACTTCACTATTTTATTGAAAAAATGAAAGGTGATGTAGGTGTGAAAGCCTATTAATTATAGAAGGGATACTCTTTTTTAAAGGGTATCTCTTTTTAATTTTAACTAGTCTTTCAAGGCGTGACAGGACGCTATCCGTCGCTTATAATGAAGTTTAAGAATATTGCTACCTTTTTAGGGAACAAGAAATTATCAAGAGCTTCAATTAAAATGCTTAATGTTAAACGAAAAAAAGGTGAATCGATTCAACTAGGCGTTTGAGGAAATGTGCGAGTGGGATAATAGATAATATAGTTGTGTTTTTACTTCATGATTAGGTAGTCAAACAGGAGGGCACATCATGTATCAAAAAAGTATCGCATTAGCATATATCCTCTGGCTTATCTTTGGTCAGTTTGGTATCCACCGTTTTTATACGGGAAGAATTGGAACTGGGATTATTCAATTACTGTTAGGGGTAACTGGTTGGGCAACGAAATGGATCTTAATCGGTTACATTCCGCTCGGCATTCTTTGGTTATGGATGTTGGTTGACATCTTTCTAATTCCAGGAATGTGCAGAAATCCTCGCTAGTTAAGAAGAGATCAGTAAAAGGGGGAAACGATAATGGGTAATTTTAAAACAGCAGACATATGTGATGACTATGCAAGCGAGGTCCAAGTTTGTAAGTTGGATTTTCGTTCTTTCGGGAAGCGGCGACGTTTTGCGGGGAAAATTGAAACGGTTCACGTCTACGAGGATAATGTTTTGTTTGAAGAGGCCCTTGAATCGGTGCATGCAGGTTCTGTCATTGTCGTAAATGGAGGTGGGTCAAGAAACTGTGCACTCATGGGTGACCGCTTGGCAGGGATTGCTGTTTCTCGTGGCCTTGCGGGGATAATCATTAATGGTTGTGTTCGTGATTCAGCGGATCTTGCTACGATGGATGTCGGGATTTTAGCGCTCGGAACGAATCCATTAAAGAGTAAAAAGAATGGAATTGGTGAGCGGGACGTAAGTTTCACTTTCGGTGATGTGAAATGGAAACCGGGGAGTTTCGTCTATGCAGATGAAGATGGTGTGATTGTTTCTGAAAATGAATTTGAATAAGTAAATAAGACTTTTCATCAAGCTAGAACTGTAGGAATTAATTGCAGTTCTAGTTTTTGTTTGTTTACATTTTTAACTAGAAATCGACTTATACTTGCTATATTTATCAAAATTCAAATCGTAACAGACGTTATTATGTTGGAATTTGTAAATTTGTGTAAATCAAAATTATTTGAATTATTATGAAACCATGATATAATCGGGTTTAGAGAGCAACGCCTACATGATGGACACCCTTTTTAAAATATTTTTAAGGAGTGATTCGTTTGTCAAACAAAGCAGTAGTGTATTCCAAACCAGGAGAGGTAGAAGTGAAGGATATTGGTTATCCAGATCTTGTTCTTCGCGATGGACCAGGAGTTAACCCGCTAAACGTCGGAAGGAAATGTAATCACGGGGTTATTTTAAAAGTGATTGCAACAAATATTTGCGGAAGTGACCAGCATATGGTTCGCGGAAGAACGACTGCTCCAAGTGGTTTGGTATTGGGGCACGAGATTACGGGGGAAGTAATAGAAGTCGGCAGTGACGTAGAGTTCATTGAAAAAGGTGACATTGTTTCTGTCCCGTTCAACATTGCTTGTGGGCGTTGTGTCAATTGTCGCCAGCAAGACACACATATTTGTCTGAATGTAAACCCAGATCGTCCTGGTTCTGCATATGGTTATGTAGATATGGGAGGCTGGGTCGGCGGTCAGTCCGAATATGTGATGGTTCCGTATGCTGATTTCCAGTTGTTAAAATTCCCTGATAGAGACCAGGCGTTGGATAAGATTCTTGATTTAACGATGCTTTCGGATATTTTCCCGACTGGATACCACGGTGCTTATAGTGCAGGAGTTAAGATGGGATCGACGGTATATGTAGCAGGAGCCGGTCCGGTTGGACTTGCGGCGGCTCACTCTGCACAATTGCTTGGTGCATCGGTTGTCATTGTAGGGGACTTAAATGAAGAACGGTTGGCACAGGCGAGAAGCTTTGGCTGTGAAACGGTAAACTTAAGAGAGCATGATGATCTTGGTGAGCAAATTGAGCAAATCTTAGGTGTACCGGAAGTGGATTGTGCAGTAGATGCGGTAGGTTTTGAAGCGAGCGGACACGGAAGAGATGCCGGGGAAGCACCAGCGACAGTACTGAACTCTATTATGGATATAACGCGAGCGGGGGGACGTCTCGGTATTCCAGGATTATATGTTACAGGGGACCCGGGTGCGGTAGACGCGGAGGCGAAAGAGGGAACCCTTAAAATCCGGTTTGGATTAGGCTTTGCAAAAGCACACCATTTTGTCACGGGACAAACGCCTGTAATGAAATATAACCGTGATTTAATGCAGGCGATTTTAAGTGATCGTGCACAAATTGCAAAAGTGGTGAATGCGACGGTTATATCTATTGGTGACTCACCAGATGGATATAAAAAGTTTGACGGCGGAGCAGCAAGAAAATATGTCATTGACCCGCATGGAACGGTTCGAAAACACCTAAGTCTTGATACTGCTGAAGTGATTAATTAAATTTCGGCTACGATATGAATTTTATTGGATGATTTCATATATGATTAAAAGTCAATAAATGAATAGAGAACCCACATTCTAACGTACGTTCCGAGTGTTATATTAGAATGTGGGTGTTTTTGTCTGGAATCGATGTAAATGGAGAAAGTGAGGGAAGGGGGCTAGGTGAACTGTTATTCATAAATCTATTTAAGCCGGAACTGATAGCTGTGCTGCAATCGGTTCTGGCTTTTTATTGCCATGATTTAGATTAGAGCCTATCAGCCGAGTCGATAACTATATGTACACAAAACTGTCAGACTTAATCTCCCGAAAATAGATTATAATGGACGTAGCACTTAAGTAATGTGAAATAGTGAACAAATGATTATTATAATGAAAAGGGTAGATGGATATGGATTATGTGAAACCACCTCAAGTAATTGATTCTGTTGCAGTGGCTGGAAAGGATAAAGCGCAATTGCCAATTAGTCACATTTTGATAAAAGCGATGTTAGCTGGTGTATTATTAGGATATGCGACAACATTGGCATTTACTGGTGCGACTCAAACAGGACTAGATATTGTTGGAGCACTTATTTTTCCGACTGGATTTGTTATAACTCTATTATTGAATCTTGAACTTGTGACGGGATCTTTTGTTGCGATGCCGATTGCACGATTTCGCAATAAAATAACCGTGCCTAATATTGCTCGTAACTTCACATGGGCTTTTATTGGAAACTTGGCTGGTAGTGTAATCTATGCGGTATTATACACAATCTATATTACACATTTTGGAAATATTGAGGACTCAATCATGATACAAAAATTGATTGCTGTAGCAGAAAGTAAAACATTAGATTATAAAGCATACGGCTGGGATGGGATGGTTGTTGTATTTGTGAAGGCGATGCTCTGCAACTTTATGGTTACGTTAGGAGTACTGGTGAATGCTACATCCACCTCCACAATCGGGAAGATTACTGCCATGTGGATACCAATTTTCATTTTCTTCGCTCAAGGGTTTGAGCACGCTGTCGTAAATATGTTTGTAATACCTGCAGCCATGATGGTCGGAGCGGATATCAGTATGGCAGACTGGTGGATATGGAATCAAATACCTGTGACGATTGGGAACTTTGTTAGTGGATTTTTATTTGTTGCTCTAGCTTTTCATATTGTGACGAAAGAGAAAAGGGAAAAATTGTAGAATACTAGGAAGAAGTGATGTAATTTGGGGGTGCATGGCACCTCTTTTTTTATTAGGTAAAATAAAAGTAGAATTATTTAAATAGAGTAATATATTGTAATTGACAAAATATTACTAAGATATTATAATGAAAACGCTATATTAAATAGAAAAAAGGGGAGAGGGGATCAAGAAATGAGGAAAAAATGGTTAGGCTTACTCGTGATTGGTATATTATCAATCGTCCTTGTGGCCTGTGGCGATGATGGAGGAGACGACGCTGATAGCAGTGATGGCGGAGATGGGGATTCTGCCGGTCTTGAAACAAATATTGTGACCATTGCTACGGGTGGGGCGTCTGGTCCATATAATATTATCGCTACGACACTTGCGGATATTTATACGTCAACTTACGATGTCAACTCTCGTACACAAACAACAGGAGCTTCCGCTGAAAACTTGAATCTCATGGCAGATGAAAAAGTAGAAATGGCATTTGTTATGAGTGATGCATTGAGCCAGGCTTTAAATGGAGAGGAAAGTTTTTCAGAGCCGTTAGAGGGCATAACACAAATTGCGAATCTTTACCCGAACGTCGTACAAATTGTTGCACGGGCAGATGCTGGGATTGAAACAATTGAAGACTTAGTCGGGAAGCGTGTGGCCGTTGGCGACCAGGGCTCTGGAGTAGAAATAAATGCACGCGCTTTATTAAATGGTCATGATATTACATATGATGACTTGCAGGTGGACTACCTCGGTTATGCGGAGGCATCTGACGGTTTATCTGGAGGAACGGTTGACGCAGCCTTTTTAACAAGTGGACTGCCGAATGCCTCTGTATTGGAACTATCGGAAACGCTTGATATTAATCTAGTAACGGTAGATGCAGATAAAGTTGCTGAAATTGCAGAAGAACATCCGTACTTTGTTCCATATGAAATTCCGGCAGATATGTATGACAATGCGGACGTTGTATCAACTGCAGCTGTTCCGAATGCCCTCGTTGTACGTGAAGATTTAAGTGAGGATGATGTGTACGAATTAACGAAATCCTTCTTTGAGAATCTGGAACAGTTAGCTAACTCACATCAGGCAGCGGCGGATATATCATTAGATACAGCTCAAGACGGCCTCATTGCGCCATTACATCCAGGAGCTGAAAAATACTTTAATGAGCAATAAGAAAAGAATCTGGATCGGGAGCGCGTTTCTCATCGTGCTCCTTTTTCTTCTTCTTTTACGTTTGCCAGTCATTGAATTAGCGGGAGACAATACCGCTTATTATCTTAAACATAACGAATTTACACTTGGCTGGATTCATTCCATTGAGAAAGAAGAATGGTTTGAAAACTATAAACGAGAAAAGCAGGAAATTGTGTTACTAGAAACATATTTTAAGACGTTTGGTGCTGGGACGCCATATGAAGTTGAAGGAACAACGACTGAAAATGGTTTTATCCATATGGAGATGGATGTGGCTTATGAGGAATTAAATGTAACGGCTTCCGAATATGTGGATTTGACGATATACATGGAAAATCGTGAAATTCCTTTGCATCATTACTTTAATGATCACGAGCGCGTTCTTATTAGCGTGCGTACTGTACCTATATGGGAATACAT
>NZ_JAXHDC010000072.1:0-10256 GCF_037072045.1 Oceanobacillus sp. MO10714A
TTACACTACACCTAAAGGTTATGTCCTAACCTCTTCTTCATCAATCCTTATCTTTCTTGAGTAATCCTTTCGTAAACCGAATATCATCAGTAAAATAACCATCTACATTCAGCTCATACACCCGCTCCTGCTCTTTCCTCGTTGTCACCTCATCATTGAAAAACACATGCACTTCTTTCCCTTGCCGGTGTAATTCATTAACACTTTTCATTGTAACGTCCGTTGCTTCTATGCCAATAATCGGATAATCAGACGTCTTTGCTTTCTTTAAATTGAATTTTTCTTTGCCAAACAGAAGGGTGAGCGGAATTTCTGGTGCTAACGTTTGGATTTTTTCTAAACTTTCCTCTGAGAAAGACTGGATTGTGACGAGATCTTGGGAGAGTAAGTCATATTCGAGTAACAGCTCGATTAACGGCTCTTCCATGACAAGTTCCCCATGAACCAATCTCGTTTCAATATAATAGTGCTCCGTGTCCCGAAACGTTTCGAGAATCTCTCTTAATGTAGGGATTTCTTCCATTGTTCGCTGCTCTCCAAACACTTCCGACGTTTCAAGTTCCTTTATTTCCTGCAATGAATAGTCTGTTGCATTCCCCGTTCCATTCGTTGTCCGGTCGATCGTTTCGTCATGCATAGCAATGAGTGCACCATCTGCCGTCATTCGTAAATCAATCTCCAGGGCATCAACACCGTCTTCAGCAGCTATTTTATACGCCGTAATCGTACTTTCATTAAAGCGATCATTCGCCCCGCGATGTGCAATAACTTTTGGGGAATCAACGATGGCTGGTTCGGGCTCCACTTCCCGTTCCATAACGAGATAAGCACCAGCGAAAACAATACAACTTACACATAAGATATCGATTACCTTTTTAAGCAAGGGATTTCCTTTTATTTCGATCGTTTAGGGCTTCTTCAGGGAAATCCGTAATAATCGCTTCCACACCCAAATCGAGTAATTGTTTTATTTCATCCTGCTCGTTAACCGTCCAAATCCGCAATTTCTTCACTATATCTCTCCCATAAAAGGTATCGGAAAATGCAATCCGTTTGGATACATGTAATGCCTCAAGCTCCAAACTATGTAAATAATCCTCGGGATGCGCTATCCTTTGATCCAGTAACCAAGCAATTTCTGCATCCGGGTCCAACTGTTTCATCCGCAAGAGGCTAGGTAAATGAAAAGAGGAATAAATGACTTTGCGACCATTCCCATATTCCTTTACGAGGACTAATACTTTTTCTTCGATGCCCTCGTATTGAAAGAGACTGGTCTTTAATTCAATATTTAATTCGATTTTATACGGTGCTAACAGCTCCAGCACTTCCTGAAGGGTTGGCACACGTTCTGCAGACCAATTCACTCGATCATAATTCTTAAGATGAGCATACTTTACACCTGCACTATATTGTTTGAGTTCTTGTAAGGTCAGGTCTTTTACAAATCCGGTTCCATCTGTCGTTCGCTCTAACGTCTCATCATGGATAACGACAACCTCCCCATCTTTTGTAACTTGTACATCCAGTTCAATCCCATCTGCGCCTTGGCGGATCGCTTGAAGAAATCCGAGTAACGTATTTTCCGGGAACGTTCCCATACACCCGCGATGCCCATAAATCTTCGTCTCTGTCATCGTAACACTTCCCTTTCATGGATAATCAGAAAGGGAATAAAGCATCCGATCATACTTTATTCCCTCTCATTCTTTTATTAAAAATTATTCTCCTCGTGCTGCGTTTGCTTGTTCGATTGCTGTATTAAATTGATCGACTGCTGTGTTATACGCGTCGTCTACCTCGCCACCGTTATAAACCGTTTCAAGTGCTGTTTCCATAATTTTACGGCCTTCTGGAATCATATCCATTAATGCGCCTTGGGTTGCGAACGATGACGTTGTTGCTTGTAATTGCTCAACCGTCACGTTTAATTGTGGCATTTCTTCGTGTGCATCAACGGCAACTTGCTCATCGTATGCAGCCGGATTGATTGCAAAATAACCTGTTCCCACATGCCACTCTGCTTGAATTTCCGGTGTTTGTAAATACTTCATGAAATCCCAAGCAGCATTTGTTTCTGCTTCCGGCTTCCCGTCAATCATCCAAAGACTTGCCCCGCCGATGACAACACCTGCGCGTTCTTTTTCCTCCGGGTGTGGCAAAAATGCGATACCTACTTCAAATGGTGCGTTATCAATCACATCTCTTGAACTAGCTGAAGATTGTAAGAACATCGAGACATCCCCTGCTAAGAAACCGGAAACCATGTTGTCACCATTCGTTCCATAGTTAGCGAATGTTTCATCATTAACCATACGCTCTACCCATTCAAAGATTGATTTCCCTTCTTCTTCTGTCCAGCCAATTTCAGTTGGTGTGTCCGTTCTTCCGTTATCATTGTTTAATAATAAGGCGCCCTGGTTGGCCAGCAGTTGTTCATATAACCAGCCATAAGCCTGCAGTGCAAATCCTTTCATGTCTGGATTAGCTTCCACAATTGCCTTACTTGCTTCTTCTACTTCCTCAAATGTTTCTGGTGGAGCTTCCGGGTCTAGCCCCGCTGCTTCAAAAGCATCCTTATTATAATACATAACCGGTGTGGAAGAGTTGAATGGCATCGAGTAGAACGTTCCATCTAAGGAATAATAGTTAATAATATTTTCCTCTAAACCGCTCATATCATAACCATCTGCATCAACCAATTCTTGAATTGGTAAAATGCTGCCACTATTAATCATCGACATCGTGCCAATTTCGAACGTTTGGATAATAGTTGGTGCACTGTCTGTACCGGCAACACTATTAAATTTCGTCAATGCTTCATCATATGAACCTTGGTATTCTGCATTCACTTGAACTTCATCCTGGGAACTATTATAGCTGTCAACAATCGCATTTAATGCTTCCTGACCAGCCCCACCCATCGAGTGCCAGAATGTAACGACTTGTTTTTCGTTATCTCCAGATCCCTCACTTGTACCTTCCGCGCCAGCAGTAGCACTATCAGCTGCCTCGTCCGCGTTTCCATCTGAACCACATGCTGCAAGGAATAATACGAACCCTAACATAAGTATCGCAAGTATCTTCTTCATTCTTTCATTACACTCCTTTTTTTATAAAAATTTTCGTTCATCCGCTCATTTTGAGCAGCTCCAACTTATTTCAAAGCACCTTCCGTTAATCCTTTTTGCAGCTTGCTTTGACCGAGGAATAAAAGAATTAAAGTAGGAATCACAACGATAACAGCACCTGCCATGATGACACCCCAGTCATTTAATTGCTCCTGTGTTTGTAATTGCTTTAAGCCGATTTGTACGGTACGAACATTGTCGTTCGTCGTTGTGAGGAGTGGCCATAAATACATATTCCACGAGGTTAAAAATCCGTACACACCTAAAGTTAGCAAACTAGTTCTCGCAACAGGCAAGACGACTGTTAGATAGAATTTAAAATCTCCCATCCCAGCAATCTGACTCGCTTCTCTTAATTCTTTCGGTATTTGTTTAAAGTTCTGCCGGAGTAAAAATGTCCCAAACGCCATCGCAAAGAATGGAACGGTCAGCCCCGGATAGGTATCAATCCACCCCAAATCACGGATGATATGGAAGTTCGGAATAATCGATGCTTCAAAAGGAACCATCATCGTCGCGATGAAAACAAAGAATAAGAGATCTCTCCCTTTGAACTCTAAAAAGACAAAGGCATAAGCTGCTAAACTTGATAAAATTAATTGTCCAAGCATAATCACTAAGGAAATGATTAAGCTATTCAACAGATATTTAAGTAATGGGAACTGCCCGAACGCCCTGACATAATTATCAAAGGATAACGATGTAGGCAGGCTTCCCGTCATAATGTCTTTGTTCGACATAAAGCTCATGGCAAACGCCATTAATGTTGGCGCAAAGACGAGAAATCCTGAAATAATCAGTAAGATATAAAATATAACTTTTCGACCTGTTGGGATTGTCATTGGTAATGAACCTTCCTTTCACCAAACTTGAATTGCAGGAAAGTCATGAGTAATATAATGATGAACAATAATACTGCCTGAGCACTTGCCGATCCGAACTTATAGTTTACAAATGCTTCCCGGTATATGGAATAGACGACAAGGTTCGTCGAATTCACCGGACCGCCCTGTGTTAAAATATCAATCTGCCCAAAGGTTTGAAAGGCATTGATAATTGTTACGGTCACCACAAAGAATAAGGTTGGCGAAAGCATCGGGATCGTAATTCTTCTTAACTTATAAAAATAACCGGCACCATCAATATCCGCACTTTCATATAAAGAAGAGTCAATCGATTGCAGTCCGCCTAATAAAATGAGAAAGGTAAAACCGATATTCATCCATATCGTTGTAATGGCTATCGCAAACAGTGCCCAAGACGTGTCTGTCAGCCAGCCAATCCCCTCTGCACCAATGGCGTTTAACAACAGATTCAACGGACCCATGGACGGGTGAAATAAATAAAGCCAGAAGACAGACGCGGCCGCAACCGATATCCCCATGGTTGATGAATAAATCGTACGGAAAAAACCGATTCCCTTTAATTTCTCATTTGCAATCACCGCCAAAAACAAACTGATAATAATCGTAATCGGAACGGTATATAGGACGAATAAAAAAGTTGATTTCATACTCTGTAAGAAAATCGGGGAAGTGAACATCGTCACGTAGTTCTCCCAACCAACAAAAACGGTTGTTGCCCCTGCGGCATCCGTTAGGAAAAAACTTAAATAAATGGTTCGAGCGAGCGGGTAGAATAGAAACACGCTAAACAGAACAATCGAAGGCAGTAAGAACAACATGCCTTTAGAAAAACTTTTCATCCGCTGCTTCTTTTTCACTTGTTCAAAATTTATTTGGCTTTTAGGCGTTTGTTGAATCGCTGTACTATTCATACTCATGCCGTTACGACCTCTTGCTGTTTGCCCGCTCTTGCCGGCTTAATCAATAATCCTGTATCCGAATCAAAGAAGCATAGATTTTCAATTGCAATATGTACTGGAACCTTCTCCCCTACTTGCACGTCCCATTGTCCCGACCATTTAGCCGTCCAAACTTCCGCACCGACTTCAAACGCAAGCAACGTTTCATTTCCTAACTGTTCTACATTTATCACTTCTACAACATGTGTAGTGTTTTCTGCAGTTCCAGGGTAAAGATGTTCCGCTCGTATACCAATCGTTACGTTCGGGTAGCGTGGTACATTGTTGATAACGGGATCTATTTCTAGATGAAGTGCATCATCAATCACAAGTTGATTCAGGTCAGCATGAAAAACAGCCTTCCCCATATTCATTTTCGGTGAGCCGATAAAAGAAGCTACAAATAAATTTGCAGGTTCATTATATAAGGTAATCGGTTTTCCGACCTGCTGAATCTTCCCATCATTCAACACCATAATTCGGTCCCCCATTGTCATCGCTTCGACTTGATCATGGGTCACATACACCATCGTCATCCCCAGCCTTTTTTGCAAACGACGAATCTCCATTCGCATTTGCCCCCGAAGTTTAGCGTCTAAATTGGAAAGCGGCTCATCCATTAAACAAAGTGGCGCCTCACTCACGACCGATCTCGCTAATGCGACACGCTGCCTCTGTCCTCCTGAAAGCTCCTTTGGCTTCCGTTTTAACAGCTCACTTAGCCCCATCATTTCTGCAGTTTCGATAAGTCTCTTTTGTTGCTCCTCTTTATCCACTTTTTTCGCATTTAAACCGAAAAGAATATTTTGCTCCACAGATAAATGTGGATATAGCGCATAATTTTGAAAGACCATCGACAGATTTCTGTCCTTCGGTGGCAGGTGATTCACAACCTCGTTACTAATTTTCAATGTGCCGGATGTAATATCCTCAAGGCCTGCAATCATGCGAAGTAACGTACTTTTACCAGATCCAGACGGACCAACCAGTACAAAAAACTCCCCTTCTTCAATGGATAGATTGATTTCGTCTAATACGTTTTTTTGCTTATCGTATGACTTTGAAATATCCACCAAATCAATTTGGCCCATATGTCTCCCTCCTTTTATTGAACAAGTTTTATTAAACCATATTTTTTTAGGAAAAAGTTTAAATTTACAGAATCGTTACAAGGGATTAAGGTGGGGTTAATATTATTCATGGTGGGTTAATATTATTCATGGTGGGTTAATATTGGGATGTCACGAAAGGGGGAAATATCCATTTTCACAAAAATGCCAAAACGGATAAGAAAACAAAACAAACATATAGGTACCGAATTTAAATGTTAAAGTCATAAAGCCCATGTCTCCTCCACTTTCATTCGTCCGGGCAATCAAGTATAATGTAATAAAGGCGGTGTTTATATTGGGTTTATTAAATGAAAAACACAGTAGCTACAACGAATTCATAAATATGAGAAAAGAAACAAATGATGTTCTTGAATATGTTGATGGCGTTGTGTATATGTCTCCTTCGCCGAATATAAAACATCAACGAATTTCAACTTTTTTACAAGGTGAATTGTACAACGCACTCAAAGATAAAAAATGTGAAGTGTTTTCTGCACCTACCGATGTTCTATTTGACGCAGTTAATCATGACGATAAAAAGATAGTTGTTCCAGATCTATTTGTTACGTGCAATCCAGACAATCTAACAGAGAACGAACACATAGGAGCGCCTGATTTCATCATAGAAATTTTGAGCCCATCTAACATATCCCACGATATTGTCACGAAACTAAACCTTTATATGAAAAACAATGTAAAAGAATACTGGATTATCGATCCACTCCAGAGACATATATTGGTATACAACAGAGACAAAAACAATGAAATCAGATATGATGTTTTACATGTTGAGGAGAGTATAAGATCAAAAACAGTACCCTCTCTAGAGCTAAATTTATCGGATATTTTCCAACTTTGAGCAAAACGTTTAAAATTGATGCTAGAATATAAATAGGACAACCCAAATAGAGAAATCTCCTAGTTTAATATAGTACAATATTATTAACTGGGGGAGATTGTAATATGGCAAAACGTAAGCAATTTAATGCAGAATTTAAGCAAGATGCAGTCAATTATTATTATTATTCATCAGGTAAAACCTTAGGACAAGCGGCAAAGGATCTTAAAATCGGTGAATCTACACTCGGAAAATGGGTGTCAGCCGCCAAGAATAACGACGGTGTGGTTGAACACCGAGGATCTGGAAATCATGCCTCCGATGCTGATAAAGAAATTGCCCGCCTGAAGAAGGAATTGCGAGATTCGCAGGATGCCTTGGAGATCCTAAAAAAGGCTGTGGGCATACTGAGCAATTAACAGGAACAATCTATGAAGTAACTAGCCAAATGGCAAAGAAACGCAAGATTTCTGTTAACAGTGTGCTCAAAATATTGGGCGTTTCTACATCGGGATATTATAGCTGGAAAAAGCGAACACCATCAAAACAAAAAGTTAGAAAAAAGGATATTAAAACTGAAATCATACAAATTTATCATGAGTCACGTCAGATTTACGGCGCACCAAAAATAGCATCAATTCTACAGTCCAGGGGGCACATCATAGCTGAAAAGACGGTAGGTAATTATATGCGAGAGGAAGGTATAAAAGCCATTTGGGTTAGTCCATATGTAAGAACCACCATCGACCCGGAATTTGACACCAAACTAAGGAATATCTTGAACAGGGATTTTAACCCAGTAGCCCCTAATACTGTCTGGGTGACTGATATCACTTATGTGCATACCTTAACGGGATTCGTGTACCTTACTAGCGTAATGGATTTATATTCTAGAAAAATAATAGGGTGGCAGCTATCGGATAGCCTGTCCACAGAACATGTCGTTAAGGCAATTGAAAAAGCAAAAGCAAACAGGAGACTTAGTCAACCCGTTGTTATCCACAGCGATCGTGGGTGTCAGTATGTATCTAAAAGCTATCTTGAAGCAACACCTGCAGGAGAATACATACGCAGCTACTCAAACAAAGGAAACCCTTGGGATAACGCGTGTATAGAATCATTTCATGCACTAATCAAACGTGAGTGGTTGAATCGTTTTGTCATCCAAAATTTAAAGCATGCCCATGAACTTATTTTTGAATATATAGATGCATTTTATAATACGGTCCGTATTCACGGACATTGTGGAATGAAGTCACCACACGACTTTGAGAATGCCTTGGTAAGCTAATACTAATAAACGCCAATAAATCCAATTGGGAATGAATGCAAATTCGGTACACAGCAGAATCACCCATCTCCTAATGGTTTGCAAAGAAAGAGTGGTTTTTCCTTTCTTTGTAAACCATTAGGGCACCAAGCGGAGCGCGGTAGCTTCGCGGGCTATGTGGCCTTTATCAAATCATCAAAAGTAATAACAACTGTAATCCATTTTACACTAAATTTAATTTAACTAAGAGATTTCTACATTTAACTTGTCCGATTTCTTGACATAAGACCATACTTCGAGTCTCCCGCTTCCCTACTCTATTACTCAGCACGTTTCACTACTTCTCATCCAGGGAAAAAGCTAAACAAAGATAATGAAAAGGAGTTGGTACCATGAACATGTATACCGACAACTGCCGATATACTTAATGTAACAAGAATGGATAGTCCAACCACTACGCCTAGCATGATGTTCCCATAAAAGAGAAGGATCAAGATGGTAATGAGCACCATACAAATCAATCCGATTAAAAAGCCGGTTGAAAATTCTTTCCTCATCATGCGCCACAAATTTTTCATATCAATTGTTCCGAGTGCAAGTCCTCTAACAGAAACTGCCAGGGATTGCGTGCCGACGTTTCCTCCCGAATCCATCAACATCGGCATAAAAGCTGCTAGGACGACAACGGATTCTATTCTTCAAATTGCCCGATCACCCCACTTGTAATCATCCCCGCGAACATGAGAAAAATGATCCACGGAGCACGTTTTTTTGCTGCTGTAAAAGCACTCGTATCTGTTTCCGTTGCATCTTTCACCGTTGAGAATTCACCAAAGCTTTTAGTCGTTTGCAGTTCAATGATATCCATGCATCATCCACTGTAATAATTCCCAGCAGGCGATTTTGCTCTGTTACGACGGGAACAGCCAGTAAGTCGTATTTCTGAATAATTTTCCCGACATCTTCTTGTCCCATGTCTGCCAGAACAGAGACAATATGTTGATGCATCATATGCTCGACTGCATCAGTGGGATCAGCCATAATTAATTTTTTTAAAGAGACAACGCCCTTTAAATACCCTTTCCTATCTATTACATACGTATAGTAAACAATTTCAGCATCAGAGCCTTCTCTCCTAATTTTGGCTAACACGTCTTCTGCGGTTTCTTCCGGAAAAGCGGTGATATATTCATCGGTCATCACCGCTCCAGCAGTTTCCAAATCATAATCCAAGATCATCTGGATTTTCCCTGCTTTTTCCTTTTCCATCTTATCCAAAATATGCTTCGCTTCCGCTTGATTAATCCGTTTCAAAAAGTTTACCGTATCGTCTGTAAACATATGATTGAACATTTCCGAGGAATACTCATCCGACAATTCTTCGATACAAACTTGCTGATGAATAAAATACAAGCCAGAGAAGATGACTGCAAACTCTTTCGGCTCCAAAAACATATACACTCTTTCCCGTCCCTCTTTATCCAACGTAATGAAAATATCTACTTGATCGGATGGGTGAAGTTCTATATAGCTTTCACGAAATTCTTCTTTATTATTTTCATATAAAGCATTTATTATATTTTTCGTATATCTTTCTCTATTTTGTTTATCTAATCGAAACATAAGCTCTCCTCCTCACAAACCCAATTCCTGAATTATGTAGCCGGCTCTAGCCTCCTTATTCAATTACATCGATAAAGAGGTTTCTCGTTCCCTTTTTCAACTACCCTTTTTTTAAATTCTCACACGTTTTTAAACGCGTTTACCGGAGGCGGAGATCAAATATAAAAGCTCCTATTTCATTCGATCTCCCTACACTAGTAGATTAAATGCGGATCAAGAAAATATTTTAGTTGTCCAAGCTGATGTTACAAACGAAGAAGATGTGAAGAATTATATAAAACAGACTGTGGATGAATTTGGAAAGATTGATGTTTTCTTCAATAATGCAGGTATCAATGGACCATTCAAGGAATTTAAGGATTTGGATAAAAAACAGAGTATTCCACTAGACAGATTTGGAGCACCAAAAGAAGTTGCACAAGTCCCTTCAACAAGCCAAATGAAAAGTGTTGCACCGCAAATGATAATTTCCAAAAAA
>NZ_JAXHDC010000073.1:0-10248 GCF_037072045.1 Oceanobacillus sp. MO10714A
AAGTAAAATGAATGCAGAGGTTAAACAACTATTCTCACATAAATAAAAAAGCGGCAGGAACGATACACATATATATGGAAGCTGTGTAAACGACCTGCTGCTTTATTTTTTTAACGCCAAGTAGAGAAGTATGCAGTCCTGAAAATTACTCGTGTTGAGCCCAGTCATTTCCTCTATTTTCTTTAATCTGTAAATAAGCGTATTTCTGTGAATGAACAGTACTTTTGCTGTTTGGCTAATATTCATATTGTTTTCGCAGTATGCTATAAAGAGATCCGCCATTTCCTTAAATCGATCATGTTCCATAAGAGTATGGATCCGAAATTGAATTTTGTTACGATATTCTTTAGATGTTTCTAGTGGTAATTGTTCTAAAATGATTTCCCAATCAAATATGGTATGTATGTTTGATTCGAGGCTACGTTCTTTGGCGAACTGTATTAGTTTCACTGCCTCATGGTAAGACTCACTTACTTGTTCAATAGCAGGTGAAAGACTACCAGCTGCAATTGAAGGGTCTTTAATTGAATATATCCTATATAATCTGATTAATTCCCTGCTTTGTTTCTCAAATTGCTGCAGGAGCTCCCTGTATTCCCCCTCACTCCCCACTTGCCTCACAACAACTATTTTTTCGCTATTTAAAAATGTAGCTAACCCACAA
Organism: Oceanobacillus sp. MO10714A; assembly: GCF_037072045.1. Classification (NCBI taxonomy): domain Bacteria; kingdom Bacillati; phylum Bacillota; class Bacilli; order Caryophanales; family Bacillaceae; genus Oceanobacillus; species Oceanobacillus sp. MO10714A. Next base: position 665 of record NZ_JAXHDC010000073.1, read on the forward strand.
TCAGTGCATATATAGGCTTCCTGAGTGCATCTTAACAGGTTATCTTTCAGCTGGTCGATGGAAATATGTTTTTTAGCGCTGTGCAGTAAGGAATTGCCAATATCAATGACAATACAAAAGCTCTTTTTTCCATAAGGAATGCCAAGCACCCCACAGTATTGTTTGACCCTTTCTGTTTGGACTACTTCATTTAATAATATATATTGTGCAAATGTTTCCCTGGTTTTTGCCTTCATATCCGTTATTTGCCGATGAAAAGTTTCCTGCCACATTATTTCAACATAATTTTTAATTAATAATCCATAAGGTTTGACTTGAGCGGGCGGCCCAATTATTCCCAAGACTCCAACTGTTTTGTGATCAAATTGAAGCGGAAATGCGATGCCCTCATACACATTAACCATATTTTTTATTTGTACTTTATCAAATATAATGTGATCGTTCTTTTCAATTACTTCTTTTGAAGGCAAGTGGTAGGTGCCAACCCTGCTGGAGTCCGTAGAACCAATAATATAACCGTTGTGATCGCTCAGGCTGATAGCAAATGGTGAAATTTTTGAAACCGCTTCCACCACTTTTTGTGCAAATTGTACTAAGAGGTCCACTACACACCACCCTTTCAATCTTCTGTTTTTGTATTTATATCATATCATAATAAAGATAAATAGATAAGGTTAAATATTTAGAAAGCTTAAATATTTAGGCGGATTGTCCATAGTATAAGAGAAAAAAATAAGGTATAACTAATGAAAATTATAAATAAACAATGGATATTATTCTTAGTGAGAGGTGGTTTATATGTCAAAGAAAACAGATATTATAATTGTTGGTGGTGGTGTCATTGGTTCCAGTATTGCTTATAATTTATTGAATGACGGATTTACAGGTGAAATTACCGTATTTGAAAAAGATAAAGTATACGAGTTTTCTTCGACTCCAAGAAGTGCCGGAGGGATCAGACAGCTATTTACAACAGGAATTAATATACAAATTAGCAGGTATAGCTTAAAAAAATATATGACATTCGCGGAAGATATGGCGATAGGAGGCGAAAAAGCGGAAATTGATTTTAAAAATCCGGGTTACCTTTTTCTCGCTAAAAATGAAAACATCAGTCAGTTAAAAAGGCAGATGGAGCTGCAGCGAAGTTTCGGGGTACCTTCAGAGTTTCTTGAACAAGAAGAATTGTTATCAATCATCCCAGAATTAAATAATGAAGATTTGCAGGGAGGACTTTATTGCGGGGAAGATGGATACTTAGATCCGTATTCTGTCATGCAGGGTTATGCTCGAAAAGCAAAAGAGCTGGGAGCAAATTATGTGTATGAAGAGGTCGATGTTGTTACGACGGAGAGCGGAAAAGTAACTGGTGTGCAATGTAAAAATGGAGAGAGATATGAGGCCCATACGGTAATAAATTCAGCAGGTCCATGGGCACCTGAGCTAAGTAAAAAGATAGGACTGCCAATTCCGGTAGTTCCGCTCAAGAGACAAATCATTCAATTTGATATTGCTGAACCGTTGAAAAACAAATTGCCGTTAACGGTAGACCCAACCGGTGTTTATTTCAGGCATGAAGGATCATCGATAATTTCAGGATTTGGTGAGAAGGTGAAGCCGGGCATTGATTTCAGGTGGAATCGTTCTTTTTTCGAAGAGCAGCTATGGCCGGTATTGGCTACGCGGATATCCAATTTTGAAAGAGCAAAAATAACCGCTGGATGGGCGGGTATGTACAGTCATAATACAGAAGATCAAAATGCGATTATCGGAGGTCACCCGAAAATGAAAGGATATTTTATGGCAGTTGGGTTTAGTGGTCATGGCATGCAGCAAGCGCCAGCTGTAGGGAAAGGTTTGTCTGAGCTGATTCGAACAGGAAAATATGAAACATTAGATCTCAGTCCACTTCGATTTGAACGTTTTGCGGAGAATGAATTGATAATTGAAGGCGCAATCGTTTAGTTACTAAGTATACGAAAAATAATAGGGAGGGGAATTTCATGAGTGATCCTACAACGGATAAAAAAAGAGAAACATGGGGATCAAGATTTGGGTTTATCATGGCCGCTGCAGGATTTGCCATTGGTTTAGGGAACATATGGCGATTTCCCTATTTAGTAGGTGAAAACGGTGGTGGAGCTTTTCTATTAATCTATATTGCTATTATTATTGTCATTGGGATTCCCTTATTTTATGTTGAAGCAGGTCTTGGTAGAAAAGCACAGTCTGGTGCTATTACTGGTTTGCGTAAACTAACTAAAAAGGGCAGTACTTGGGTGTCGATAGGATGGCTTGGCGTGTTTACGTCGTTACTTATCTTTTCGTACTATCTGATGATCATGGGCTGGCTATTTGCTTATTTTGTAAAGGTAGGTCTTGGTACATTTCAAGGAGTTACATTTGATCAGGCAGCCGATATTTATGATAAGTTTGTCGCAAACCCATGGCTTGTTACTGGATACGCAATTATCCCAATGTTGATTCTTGCGTTTGTAGTAGTGAAAGGATTGAAAGATGGCACAGAAAAATTTGTGCGACTATTAATGCCTTTACTCATCATCATGTTACTAGCTCTAAGTGTATTTTCACTTTCTTTAGAGGGTTCATGGGAGGGGGTTGTATGGTATTTGAAACCAGACTTTTCACAAATTAGTGGAGATTCTGTACTGCAGGCTTTGGGGCAGGCTTTCTTCTCCATTGGTATTGGGATGGCTGCTGCCTTCACTTATGGAAGTTATCTGAAGAGAGAGAAGTCCAATCTAGTTGTAGACGGAGTGTGGGTAATTTCGCTTGACACATTTGTTGCTTTTATCTCAGGAATGGTCATATTTCCGGCAATATTTGCTTTTAATGTTGCCCCAAATTCAGGACCAGGTTTGATTTTCCTGACATTGCCGACTATATTTGATCAAATGCCTGGTGGAACAATTTTTGGTCTTTTATTCTTCTTCCTGGTTATAGTAGCCGCACTTACAACCGGGGTTGGTTTTGTGGAAACGTTAGCAGCTAATGCATCCGAATTATTTAATCTGAATCGTAAAACAAGTGTTTGGCTTGTGAGTATTGCTAGTTTGGTGTTGGCAATTCCGTCTATTTTATCACAGGGACCATGGTCAAACATTCAGATTTTCGGTATGGATATATTCACATTTATTGATTACTTCTCTGGCAATATAATGCTTGTCGTTGGTGCACTTTTGCTTTCTTTGTATGTTGTATTTAAGTGGAAAACGGAGAACTTCATTGATGAAATCAATATTGGAACAACAGGAGTGAAAATTCCTTATGCTGTTAAACCAATCTTTGCTTTTGTTATTCCGGTGGTAATCGCTGTAATTTTCATAACTGGTATTCTATAAAGAACTAAAGTTTTAAATATAAAAAATGGATTGCTGGGGAGAGAGAGAGTTTGAATATTGGAGAAAAACAAATTATTGTAAGTGAAAAGGATATTGATGGACTCAACCATGTAAATAATAGTGTATACCTTAATTATCTGGAGAGCGGAAGAGAAGCATGGTACATAAAGTACGCTGGTTATTCTTATGATGATTTTCATAGAAATAACCTTGGGACGGTCGTTTTGAGGATTGACATTATGTATAAAAAGGAAGCGGTAATTCACGATCAGCTTCAAGTGATTACGATACCGAAGGAGCTTGGGAATACGAGTTTTGTATTTGAACAAAAAATAATGAATCAAAATGAAGAAGTGGTCTGTGAAGCGACAATTACGAAAGTGATGATTGATTTGACTACAAGGAAAAGCAGACCAGTGATTGAAGAGATTGCACGGAATTTTAGGCAATAGAAAACATAACCTAAATAGATAATAGCTATAGTCCACATCAAAAAACACTATTACAAGTAAAACGTATCTACGTGATACCATTTGCGGGAAAATATTGATATCAAATTGCGTATCAGGTTGAAAGTTCTAATAAAAAGCTTTATTAAATAAGAGTAAATAACATGTGGGGGGATAGTAATGGGTTATATAGAATTAAAAACAGAAATTCCAGGACCAAGGTCAAAAGAATTATTAAAGAAGCGTGAAGATTCTATTGCAAGAGGTTTAGCAACAAATTTATCTATAGGAATCGCTGAAGCTGATGGAGCTATAGTAATGGATATAGATGGGAACCGTTTAATTGATCTTGCGGGAGGTATTGGAAGTTTAAATGCCGGACACACCCCTAAAGCAGTAGTGGATGCACTAAAGAGACAATTGGATCATTATATAAATCCGGTATTTCCCGTCGTTTTGTATGATTCCTATATTCAGCTTGCAGAAAAACTTAATCACCTAGTTCCCGGTAATTTCTCAAAAAAAACCGTTTTATTTAATAGTGGTGCAGAAGCGAATGAAAATGCTATAAAAATTGCACGGAGATATACAAAACGTTCAGGGGTCATTTCATTTGAAAGAGGGTTTCATGGAAGAACCTTTATGACCATGTCCATGACAAGTAAGGTAAAGGGATTTAAAAAAGGATTTGGTACAATGGCGACGGAAGTATATCATTTACCCTACCCATATCCTTACCGGGATACTCGGACAACAATAGAATTATTAGAAGCTATTGACAATCTGTTTCAAATGACAGTGGACCCTTCGGAAATCGCGGCAATTGTAATAGAACCTGTCCAAGGGGATGGGGGGATTGTTGTCCCTAATAGAGAGTTTTTTGAAGGCATACGAAAATTGTGTACGCAACATGGAATCGTATTTATAGCTGATGAAGTGCAGACCGGATTTGCACGTACAGGTAAGTTCTTTGCAATGGAGCATTTTGGAGTAGCTGCAGATATTACAGTAATGGGAAAATCGATTGGTGCTGGAATACCTTTATCTGCGGTGACAGGTAATGCGGAGATAATGGATGCTCCGGAGAAAAAGGAGTTAGGTACAACATTGGGTGGGACCCCTTTAGGTTGTGTTGCTGGACTTAAAGTAATTGAGGATATTGAGAATAACAATTTGATGGTTAGAGCTCAAGAAATAGGAAATAAAATTCGTTCTAAACTAACATTCCCATCAAAATTTGTTGGTGAAGTTCGGGGACTAGGGGCGATGATTGGTATAGAGTTTGTAAAAGATTTGGAGACAAAAGAACCCTACCCGGAATTAGTGAAGAATGTAGTTCGAAAATGTCACGAAAACGGGGTGATTGTGATTACCGCAGGATCTCGTGGTAATATAATCCGTTTACTTCCACCATTAATCATTAATGATAAACAATTGAATGAAGCATTAGATGTAATAGTTAATGTGATTAAACAAATAGAAAATAATGAAGAAACATTAACACATATAGAATAGGTTATGATTCAATAATTTATCCCAGAGAGTCTTACTTGTCGTTTATTTTTAACTTCCCAAAATAAAGTCGAAAATCAACAAAAATCAACATATAATCCTATCGTTGATGTAACGGAAGATCATATTATTGTTTTACAAAATGCTGGACCAAAGGGCGGACCTGGAATGCCGGAGTGCGGAATGCTCCCTATACCGAAGAAGCTTATTAAAAAAGGGGTGCGACTTTGATTATTTAGAAACAGGATTCGGCGCCCCGACGAGAGAACCAGAGATTAATTAATCATTTATTTGAATTATAACATGAAATTCCGGAATAAAAACTGGATAAAGTAAATTGTGAGGTTAACAAGTATAAAGCCATTAGTGTTGCATAAACAATAAACTCAGTATCAATTATTAATCGAATGAGTTTGTGCCAAGCCTTTCTCAGTACCCTTTTCACCCTAGTGTTTCAGACATTCTATTTTTGTACGCTTTTTCAGCTATCGCGCGAATGTCTTCGCTTGGTTCCCGGTCATTTTAAGTTACGTTCTAATACCAAGAACGTAACTTAAAATGCGAGGATGATTATCCAAAACTTTTGGCTAGTTTCCCAATCGTGAATGAGGTTTGTATACACCGATTGAATCACCTCTATACCTCCTGGATACCAATGCATGCCTCGCTTTTTCATACGGCAAGTAACACGACGTTTGTTGGATTCCATTTGGTGACTTCCGGTGGGTGGCGAGGGGTTGTCTTCCAGTTTTACAGCTTACCCAACGTATGCAATAATCCCCGCCTCATCATCTAATTCCAGTTTAATCCCTGCGAAAGGATCCTCATTAAGAAATTCATCTAGCCATAACCGTAGTGCTTCGATAATGTTTGACATTACGAGTACTTGTTTCCTGCCATTCCAGAATGATTCTGCAGAAAAGCCAGTATCATCGTCATACATTAATTCTACCTCGACTTCTTCTGGTTTTATGTGTTTTTTCCGAGAAACATAAACGCAAATTGCGTTAATAATATCTTGTTCAGGAAGGACTAATTTCTCCATACATTAGCTTCCTCTTTTCTTTTCCTTTTGAAAAAGTGATAAATTTTTACTGCCACTGAGATCAAGAAAATAATTGCGAGACCGTTGATTAACAAGCCTAGCATAGATCCTAAGATACCCATGTTACCAAGCAGCCCACCGAATAATAATCCAGCAAGCCCACCGAGCATGAGGCCCTTCATTAGACCACCTGACATCATGCCGTCTTTATTGTTCGTATTTTGTTTTGTCGTGGATTTGTTCACTTTAGAATCTTTTTTATTATTTTGGAAGAAGGAATTATTGTTGTTAGAGTTGATGCCGCTATTTCCTGGGTTAAATGACTTTTTCCCGGATTTATAACGTTTCGCCTCCACCGTTGTGTCCTGATCTTGGAAAACAACATCTCCAATTGGTGAAAATACTAGTGCGATGGCACATAATGCTACGATAATTTTCTTCATTAATCTTTTTCCCCCTGATGATATCTTTGTATAGTCATCCTCCCATTATAATATAGCTTTTTCCTTTTGTCTGTTTGGAGGAAGGAAATGTCTTTATACAAAAGAACGAAATCCGTTCCATTAATTAAGAAAAGTTAGGATAGCATCAACCAAACTGTAGGTACCAAGTCCGGTACAAATCAGTGCTACTATTCCGCCGATAATATTAGCCTTTAAAGAGTTTGTATAGTTGCCGAGACGCTTTTTGTTATTCATGATAACAAGGAGCGTAATTGCAATCACAGGGAGCAGGATACCATTCAAGGCTTGTGCGAATAGCAGAACGCTCAGAGGATTAAGTTCAAGGGCTGAGCCGATGATCCCAATTGATATAATGATGACAAACACGATTTTAAAGCGTTTGTCTTTCATATTGTTGCCCCATTTTAAGACACTGCTTACTGTCATCGCTGCACCAAGTGGAGCGGCAAGCGCAGAAGATAAGCCAGCTGCAAATAAACCGATACTGATGAAAATCAGTGCCCACTCTCCCATGATTGGTTCGAGCTGAAGTGACAAGTCAGCGCCACTTTGTATTTCCATACCTTTGATCGTCGCACCAGCTGTAATCAGTACCGCTGCAGTAATCAATCCTCCCACACAAATGGATATGATCGTGTCCCATCGCGAATCTTTTAAATCAGACGGCTTGTTCCAGCGTTCCTGCACATTTGAAGCATGAAGAAAAAGGTTGTAAGGGACGACAGTTGTACCGATTAATGCGATAATCATAATGATGGAACCGGGAGGGATGTTTGGGATAAAAGTTCCCTTGAATAATTCTCCAATAGCCGGCTGTGTCATAAACATGGTCGTAATAAATGTAATAGACATGATGACGATGAGGAAAATCATCAATTTTTCTATCAGTTTATAACTGCCGGAAAGGCCGAGAAATAAAATAATGACTCCTACAATCGGTCCAAGTACATTCGTCGGTATTCCGGTAATAGTGGAAATGCCTAGTGATGTGCCGAGCAGATCACCCGCCATATAAGCGGCACAGCCAACACTGATAGCAATAATCACAAGCCACATGGAGCCGTATTTCAATATTGGATTTATGAATTGTTCGCGGACCGCATCCCCAAGCCCTTTCCGCGTAATGATTCCGAGCCTTCCTGTCATTTCCTGAAGCACAATTGTTGCGATAATGGAAAAAACGATCGCCCACAACAATGCGAAGCCAAATGATGCTCCTGCTCGTGTCGCAGTTGTTACGGTGCCAGGACCAATAAAGGAAGCAGTGACAATTGCCCCTGGCCCAATGATATTCAATCTATCTTTCCATGTTCTTTTCCCTGAATCAGAGTTACTTATTCTATTAGGTATTGCCATATTTTTTCTCCTCCACCTTCATTTCATCTTCGGTTCTGTTACTTTTCGACCCCAGAAAATATTATTTAGCCCTTCTCACTGGGGCGTCTATATTTAAAAACAGCACAAGTATCCTTGTTTATACTTGTGCTGAACTGCCAATATTACTATTTGCTATTAATCAAACCCGCGAGCGCATATAAAATAACTGTAGAAACAAAGTGGGCAGAATTTTGATTTGCGTCCTGCTGCGGATATATTTCCACAAAGTCCATGCCAATGACACCTTGCTTGCAGATTTCGTGGACGAGTGTTACAAGTTCAAAAGAAGTAAGTCCATTTCCATCAACAGGACCGCCGGGATTAAAAGCAAAATCTAAAACATCACTGCAAATGCTCAAGTACACACAGTCCACATCTTCCTTCGCTTGGGCATGAAGTTCACGGGCAAGCTCCGATAAATCATGATGCTTTCGGATATCGTTGATTGTTACCGTAACAGCACCTGCATCGCGGGCATTCCGACCTGCTTCAGGCTGATTTCTCGGTCCATGAATACCTGTGTGAATAATACTTTCATTGCGTACACCTTCCTGTTCATATAAACGGGCAAAAGGACTGCAACGCGCATACTGGTCACCTTGATGGGAAGGAAGGTTGTCGAAGTGCGCGTCCAGATGAATGATGCCGACTTTCTTTCCTTGTTCTGTAAGTGCCCTTAAGATGGGGTAAGTGATGCCATGATCTCCGCCGAGACCGATTAGAAATTTCCCGCTCTCCCAAAGCTTACCCGAGAAATTTGTAATTCGTTGCATCGTTTCTTCCACATCAGCGGGAACAACATCTACATCACCAACATCCCCAAGCTTGATATGTTCGAATACGTCAATATGGTCGAGCTCCGGCAAGTAGCCACTGTACCTTGCAGATGTCAGCCGTATTACTTTCGGTCCAAGTTCACATCCTGTGTAATCGCCCCATGTAACTGCACCTTCCCATGGAACTCCGTATACGATAGCGTCAATGTCTCCTAATGAATCGAGAGAAGAAGAAAGATTCTTTGCCCCGAGAAAAGTTGGTGTGTTTCCGTAAAGATAATTATTCAACGTGTATCCCTTCCTTTTTTGAATAATGGAGCAGGCTGATTCACGTGTAACGATTCACCTGCATCATACTTGTTTGGTTGGCTGTTTCATTAATAAGTATTGCTTGTTAAATATCTGGTTTCCCTTCCATTAAGGAGATGAAACTCGGAAAGGCTCATATCCCCACCATTTGGCTTGGAATATGAATATTTATATGATTGAGAAAGGGAAATATGAGGGAATTCGTCCGTTGAATGGTGAGGTTTTTGAAGAGGTCTTCATTTAAAAAATGATAAACCGCATGAAATGGGATAACAACCAATTCATGCGGC
>NZ_JAXHDC010000074.1:0-8613 GCF_037072045.1 Oceanobacillus sp. MO10714A
TGTTTGCATATCCTCCTTGTTGTTATAAATAGAATCCATTAGACTGCATGCAACATCACTATAAAAAGCACCTCCTCGTTTTTCCAGCTCTTTTGGCTTATCGCAAAGTTCTGGGTCTTTATATAATTCAAATAGTGAATCCTCGAGTTTTTGAACGACTTCAGCTCTTGTACCATGCTCCTCATAGGCTTTTATATCTTTAGCCAATACTTCTTTTGTATGGAAATAGTATTCATGATAAGGATTAGGTAATAATTTCATCGCTTCAATAAATGTTTTGGACCAGCCAAGGCTTACAATGTTTGCTGGTGAATAATCAAGACTATCACGTAATTTCGCTAATACTTCCTCTGTACGATCAATCCCTTTTACAGTTACTTTTTGACCGAAGACGAAATGGTTCATCCCAACAAATTCAATGTTTACGTCGTTTGGTTCGACATGTAAAATTTCTGCAACAGAATGACGCATGTTAAAAGGAATATTACAAACACCAATGACCTTTTTATGAGCAGAATGTTTCATTAATGCTTCTGTTACAATTCCAGCTGGATTGGTAAAGTTAATCATCCATGCATTTGGACAAAGTTCCTGTATATCTTTTGCAATATCCATGAGTACAGGGATTGTACGGAAGGCTTTAAAAATTCCGCCTGCTCCATTTGTCTCCTGTCCAATAAAGCCGTGGCTTAAAGGAATACGTTCGTCCTTTTCTCTTGCTTTTAATCCACCAACACGAATTTGGGTAGATACAAAGTCTGCATTTGTTAACGCTTTCTTTCTATCCAAAGTCCAAGATAGATGAATTGGTTTACCTGCCTTTTCAATCATCCGTTTAGCTAGGTTACCAATAATTTCGAGTTTTTCTTTCCCATCTTCAATATCAACGAGGACAATTTCAGTGACCGGAAAACTATCGTAACGATTTATCATCCCCTCAATTATCTCAGGGGTATAACTTGACCCACCACCGATAATTGTTACTTTTAATGACATAAAAGTCATCTCCTTCTCATGATTGTAGTAAGTATTGTGAAGGTTGTTTTCTTTAAACGCTAGTGAAAGCGGTTAATAAAAGTTTGTCCATACCTCAGTTAGAATGTATCATACATATTGGTATATGTCTATACATTTTATAAAAATAATCCAATTTGTTATAACAACTTGTTTGTATTGTCATTCTTTGTTATTTCTTGTACACTCAAAGTATAGAAGAAGAAGGAGTTAAGAAATGGAAAAAAATCAATCATTGCATGCATTTATAAAAGAGGAATTATTGGATCGAATTAAAACAAATAAATATAAAAAAGGTGACCAAATTCCAACAGAGCTTGAGCTTTGCAAAGATTTTAATGTGAGTAGAACGACAGTGCGGACGGCGTTAAATCAATTAACATTAGAAGGGTATTTAATTAGAAAGCAAGGAAAAGGAACCTACGTCGCTGATCCAAAATTAAAACAGACACTTTCTCATACGATAAAACGATATGGCGATCAAGTTGCAGTTCAAGGGAAAAAGGCCGAAATTAAATTGGTTGCACTTAAGGTAATTCCAGCGGATGAACATCTTGCTGAGGTACTTCAAGTTGAAATCGATGCACCTATTCAGCAGATTGAGCGGGTTCGACAAGCAAATGGTGATCCTACCCAATATGAAATTGCATATATACCATGGAATATTGCGCCTGGTATTACACAAGAACATGCCGAAACGTCACTTTATGCATCGTTTCAAGAAGATTTTAATATTCAAGTTGCCAAAACAATAGAAAATATTGAAATTACGCTTGTTGACCAACGTATTAGTAACCATTTAAAGTGTGAAGAGGGTTTGCCTTGTTTTTATATTGAGACAGTTACAAAAGATGCTAAGGGGAGAAGGATCGAGTTCTCTCGAGCTTATTTTCGAGGAGATAAGACGAATTTCTTAATCGAAAGAAATTATCTTACAGAGGAATAGGAAGGATGTATGGTTCTTACTATTTACTGTCCAATAAGTAAACGCGTACTAATGGGAGGTAAAATACGATGAAAGTACTTTTTAATGCAGACGACTATGGGTTAACAAAAGGTGTGACAGATGGTATTATCAAGGCGCATGAAGAAGGGTTTGTACATGCAACTACATTAATGATGAACGGAAATGCCGTGGCATACGCAGTAGAACAAGCGAAGCAACATCCAAATTTACGAGTCGGGATTCATCTCGTGCTAACATGGGGCAAGCCGTTACGTGATGATGTTTCTGACTTAATAAATGAAGCAGGCACGTTTAAATTTAACAGTACATTCGCAGAAATGGAAGCACCAGATGTACATCAAGTTGAAAAAGAATGGCGTACTCAAATAGAAGCTTTTCTGGCAACGGGTTTAACTTTACATCACATCGATAGTCACCATCATGTTCATGGTTGGGAGCCACTAAAAGAAGTTGTTTATAAATTGGCAAAGGATTTTCAAGTTCCTGTGCGTTATGTCGATTCATTAAAAGAATCACCAGAAATACTACTAACTGATACATTATATGTTGGTTTTTATGGTGAGGGTGTCGGACGAGATCTTTTTGAAAAGTTACATGGGTTGCCTGTTGAATCAGTAGAAGTGATGACACATCCCGCATATGTTGATTCCGATCTGCAACAGGTTAGCTCATATACATCCAAACGAAAAGAAGAACTGGACATCCTTTGCTCCTTAAAAGTACCAGATTGGGTGGAAGAAATGTAGGAAGGTGTCAGCTCCTTCATTGACTACATTTATTTATCTAATTATAGTAGTGAAATCAAGCGGGCTGATACAAATATTTTGGTCATCTTTTTGTTAACGGTATACTACCATGGTAGGATACAAGTAGAAGAAGTGTGCATGCTGCTATTTAGGAATTGCTAGGAGAACGCTCGGTTAATATATCATCAAGAATTGCAATATGCAAAGCAGCCCAGGCTTTTTCTCTAAAATGCAGGAAAGTGGATACAGTTAAAATAATGAGATAAACGAAAACGAAAATGAACCAAAGCATGTTCCCATTTTTAAAGAAATAAAAATAACAACCACGGTATGCCCGTAGCAAATATGGGGATAATTCCTAATCCATTTTTTCCCTTAGCCATTCGATAATCAATTGCTTCATAAAATTTTTGTATGTCTGCAGTTTCCTTTATATATTTAGTTATAAGGTTTACATTAAGTATGAAGATGATATACTTATAATACAAGATGTTTTCAAAGACGTTTTTCAAACATAGGTATTTTATTGACAATTGTCAGCGATACTATTCATACATATAAGTAAGGATGTGATATGTATGAATGTTGACGATAAAAGAAGTAAAGGGGATGAGGATATGACTGTAGCAGAACTTAGAAAGAGCATAAAGTCAAAAAATCATACAAGAAGAATTCCACATTTAAATTCAGTAAATGGGAAAGTTAATATTGATTCTAAGGACCCTAAGCAAGTTAAGTGGTTTGAAGAATTTAAAAAGTAATGTATGAAGCTAAATATTGGTGATGTGTATTGGTTAACAGTTACTTACCCTAAAACGTCTGAAGTTGAAACAAGACCAGTTGTCATATATGACTTTGAAAATGGTTCACCTGTTATCGCATCTTTTGCAACTATTACAGGTGCGGAGATAAATGATTTTGAAGGTAAATATGATAAATGGAAATCTCCTATATTCCAATGGAAAAATGCAGGTTTAGATAAAAAATCATATGTTAAAGCAAATAACATTGCAACTGTTGATGCAAATGTATTTAATAAAAAAGATTATATTGGACAATTAGTTGATTTTGATTTAAAAAATGCGTTATTAAAAATTAATGAGTTTTTAGATTCGGGAGAAGAACCATGGTAGTATTCATTACTATTTTGGTTTTTATTTTTGTGAAAATCAAGGATGATACAAATCTAAACAGCCCCAAATACATACATTTCTATGCTTTATCCTGCATTCTTGATAAAATAGAAAAAGCCTAGAAATGCTGATGTATCAGCACTTCAAAGGCTTTTATGCTATAGTTTGCAAAGTTAAAATCTTAACGTGAGTAGAACTCAACGATAAGAGATTCGTTAATCTCTGCTGGAAGCTCAGAACGCTCTGGGTAACGAGTGTATGAACCTTCCATGTTGTCTGCGTTGAATGTTGTGTACTCTGGTACGAAGCTGTTCACTTCGATTGCTTCTTTCACGATGTCAAGATCTTTTGAACGTTCGCGTAAGCCGATTGTTTGACCAGGAGTAACAGTGTAAGATGGAATATCTACACGACGGCCATCAACTAGAACGTGACCATGGTTTACAAGCTGACGAGCTTGTTTGCGCGTACGAGCAAGACCTAAGCGGTAAACAAGGTTATCAAGACGAGATTCAAGTAAAATCATGAAGTTCTCACCATGGATCCCTTTCATTTTACCTGCTTTGTTGAATAGGTTACGGAATTGACGTTCGTTTAATCCGTACATATAACGTAATTTTTGCTTCTCTTGAAGCTGTAATCCATATTCAGAAAGCTTTTTTCTTTGGTTTGGACCATGTTGTCCAGGAGCGTAAGGGCGCTTATCTAATTCCTTACCTGTTCCAGTTAATGAAATGCCAAAACGACGAGATTTTTTCCATACAGGACCTGTATAGCGTGCCATAGACATTTCCTCCTTCGATTTTATTTTTGTATAAAAATAAATCACCACGTCAATTACACTGGCTAGTTTGTTTTTCTTGTACCATCGCTCCAGCAGCAGAGAGTTACACGATACACCCTTATTTCTGCATAAGGAACAAACTAGTGGCAATGCACTGAGCGCAAAGGCTACCTTAAATTTACACAAGTTATATTATATAAGTTATTTGCAGGGAAGTCAATTAGAAATATAAAAAATCTATTGTTGATTAGTAGTTTCCGTACATTTTAATTCTAGACACCTAAAAAGAGTGGTGTTTAGAATGAATAAAGCACTTTACATAGAAAAACAGAACTAGCTCATGTGTAATATATACTAAAGACAGTAATACATTCTAGCGATTTTAAATAAGGCGACGGATATACATCAGAAAAAAACGAGTAGTCCCTAGAAAGGGGTACTCGTTTTTGCTTAGAGATAAGCGATCAATGCCTCAACATACTTCTCAAGATAATGTTTATCGGTTTCGTCAAAGCGGTCTTTAATTGGGCTATCGATGTCAAGGACACCATATATTTCTTCGTTTAGTAAAATCGGAACAACGATCTCAGAATTGCTCGCTGTGTCGCAAGCAATATGTCCAGGGAATGCATGGACGTCTGCAACGAGTTGGGTTTCTTTCTCCTTGATCGCTGTGCCACAAACTCCTTTACCATATGGAATTCGTACACAGGCCGGTAATCCTTGGAATGGTCCAAGTACGAGTTCATCGTTCTTCCAAAGATAGAATCCAACCCAGTTCACTTGATCAAGAAACTGGTTCAACAAGCTTGACGCATTAGCAAGCAGCGCAGTCTCGTCTTTCTCATCCTCAGAGAGTGCTTGAAGCTGTTTAATTAATAATTCATATGCTTTTATTCGGTCTGTTGAATATGTAAGTTGTTCAAACATCATAATCCTCCTTAATTTCTCGTTATTCTATTCGCCGATTGAATGGGCTTGAGCTTTGCACTTCATTTCCAGTAAGATAGATATATGTAACTATCGGTAGGTTTCGACATGGTGAAATTCCTGTCGAACGAAAGTTACAGGATTTCCAGCAAGTTTGTCGTATTGGATAGGTAAGGAGCTGAGTATATTGAAGAAAAATCTATCCAAACAAAAAGTAATCCATGCTGCTTCCTCCCTGTTTTTTCAAAAAGGCTTCCATGGCACGTCAGTAAGAGACATTGCCCAAAAAGCAAAAGTGAATGTATCTTCCGTTAGTTACTATTTTAACGGGAAACAAGGTTTGCTTGAATATGCCGTTACAAAATATTATGAAGAGTATCTGAAAACAATAGAGGCTACACTGGAAGCAGCGGAGAATTGGTCTGCTATCGATCGGCTAAATGAATTGATTTTTACAATTATACAATATAAACAGTCGAAACTTCAATTGACTTGTTTTATTCAGCGTGAACTAACTCTTGATTCAGTGTTCGTGCGGGAAATGGTAGTCACCTATCTAGCGAAAGAAAACTTTCATATTCGTACGGCATTTTATAATGTTCTAGCGGGAAAGAAATTGCCGGGGGATGAAAAGGATTATTTGCTCATGCAGCTGAAAGGGATGTTGATTACGCCATATATTTTACACAATGAATGGAAAGACCGGGTAATCGGTGACTATTCGCATGAAGTTTTTGTCAAAAAATACGTAAAAACCATTCAAAACTGGCTAAAATTTATTGTCGAAAACTAGGATTTGACAGACAAATTTCACGGGGAATAATAAAAATTAGACAAAATTTTCTTTTTCTTAGCCAAAGTGACTGATTACATGCTATATTAATACTATATCATAACAGATTTAATGAAATATATTTAAATACATGTTAGAGGTTGTTCAAAAGTCCGGTAAAAATGACACATCAAACTTCTGCGTTGGTTCGCTTTTCCGCTCCTATGTACCCATTGATGTACATTCCGGTGCGGGAAGCTTCGCCACATTTGAATTCTTGCGCACAGGATGTGCTCGAGTCGGCGTTGTGAAACGAATCGCGAATTTAGCCGACCTCGGTCCTTTTTATCCTCCTTTTTGAACACATACTGTTACTTGTATAAATCCTCTTGTTGAAATGGGGCTAGGAGGTACGCTATGGAAATATTCATTGGAATTATTTTGGCAATTATTGTGTTAATCGTCATCGGTTTAATATTACGGAAACGCGTGTACGATCAGGTCGATCGGCTTGAAGCGTGGAAATTGGATATTATGGCGCGGAATGTGGCCGGTGAACTCAGTAAAATTAAAAACCTCACCTTGTCCGGTGAGACACAGGTGAAATTTGAAGCTTGGAAGGAACGATGGGATTATATCGTAAGTAAAGAACTTGCTGATATTGAAGAGCACCTGCTGGATGCAGAGGATGCAGCGGATAAGTTCCGGGTTTCTAAAGCGAAGAAAGTGTTAAAGGAAACAGAAGAAATCCTTCAAACGATTGAGGGGAGCATCGACAATATCTTATCCGAGCTAGAAGAATTACTCGAATCCGAGAAGTCGAGCAGAATGGAAGTAGAAGAAGTCGAGCCGGCAATTCGTGAATTGCGCAGGCAAATATCACAAAACCGCTACCAATATGCAAAAGCGGATCGGTATTTCGATGCAGAGCTGGACAAACTGGAAGCAGCTTTAGAGAATTTCCATGAAGAAAGTGCTGCCGGTAACTATATGGAAGCGAAAAGAATCGTCGATGAGTTGAAAGTTGAGTTAAAAGAACTGGATGAGAAGATCCACGCATTTCCTGAAGTGTATAAGAAAGCGAAGCACGAACTTTCTTCTCAACTGGATCAACTGCTTTCCGGTATGAAAGAAATGAAACAAGATGGTTTTTATATCGAACATCTTGATTTTGAAAAAGAAATACGTACATATCAGCAACGAATTATCGATGTGATGACGACGCTTGAAGAAGGTAATCTAGAGGAAGGTACAAAGGTTCTCGATGAAATGGAAGAAAGAATCTCTGAAATGTATGAATTGCTTGAGGAAGAGGCTTTGGCGAAGAACTATCTGGACCAAAATGTTCCCTCTTACAAAGAGGCAATCATGACACTACATACATCCTTTACAGAAACAAAGGCAGAAGTAGAGGAGCTAAAGAAAGCTTATTATGTAGAAGACGAAGAACTGGAAAAATTCCTTGCAGTTGATAAGAAAACACAAGCTTTAAATAACGAATTGAAAGAAGTGTTGGCAGGTCTTGAGGCGAATGATGTTGCACATAGTGAATTGCGCAGCAGAGTTGAAGCCGCCTTGGGACAGATTGATGACTTGAAGGAAAAGCATGATACATTTAAAGAAGCGATTCAGACATTAAGGAAAGATGAGCTGCTGGCAAAAGATAAGTTGGCGGAAATGTATGGACAGATTAAAGAATTGCACCGCCGCTTGCGTAAAAGTAATATCCCGGGAGTGCCAACCTTTATCTGGACGAGCTTAGAAGAAACACAACAGAGAAATAAAAAAGTATTAGAGGCGCTGGAACAACATCCATTAGATACAGGTGCGGTCCACCGCTCATTGTTAGAGGCGGAGAATGCAATCGAACAAGCTAAAGAAAAAATCGACATGATGCTGGATCAGGCTTATTTAACAGAGCGTGTCATTCAATATGCGAACCGTTACCGGAGTAAAAATCCAATGCTTGCTGCTGAATTAGTGGAGGCAGAGCGATTATTCCGCGCATATGAATATGAGCTTGCTTTAGAAAAGGCGGCAAAAGCGATTGAACAAGTTGAACCAGGTGCCTTAAAACGCATTGAAGAAACCCAACTAGTCGTGAATGATTAATATTAGCAAAAAGGCTGTATAAAAAGGATCTCCTTTTATACAGCCTTTCATTATGTAAAAGAATCACCCGCAAGTATCCACAAATCTAATATACGTCCTCATCTCGAATTTGAATGAACTACTTATTGCTTTCATTCAGCGTAAGTGTTTTGCTC
>NZ_JAXHDC010000075.1:0-8444 GCF_037072045.1 Oceanobacillus sp. MO10714A
TTTTTACGCTTTTGTTGTTGCGGTTTGTTTGACATTCTTTTTCGGTGTTGTTGTTTCTTTTCTAGCTGGGTCTTTCTTAGACTTGCCGTCTACACGGTTTGCGATTCGGTGTAGGCCAATGATTTGGTACGTATTACATGCAAGTAACGGGGCAAACATTAACCAGACGTAATCCGGACCTTCCGCCATAAGAGCCGGCGTCCATTCTAACGTTGTAATGACAATCATGAAAAACAATGTCGGAATAAAAGCAGATTTATTTGTTTCTTTCTGTTTTAGCTTGGCGACAAACCAAGAATAAAGGTAGAAGAGTAAGGTGCCAAAAATCAACCAATATATTCCTATTTCCCCATCAGACCCTCTGTATGGGAAATAAATTAAATCAAATAATACAAATACGATTAACACAATCTGCACTGCTGGCCAAAAAGAACGAAATAAACTAATTCCGAACCGGTGAATATATAAGTAAGCAAAATATCCAGTCATACTGACAACAGCGAAAGTAAAGCCTAAACCAACAAAAAATGTCAGTAATCCTAATAATTCCATCCAATTGATTGGATTAAGATAGGCAGCATATGTATCCCACTTAACAAAAAAACTTATAATAATACCAGTAGCTCCACCGATGACTAACGTATTGAATAAAAACTTAATCAATTTACGAATATTCAATGTAAATCCTCCTACACTTTCCATGCGTATGTTTGTATTTTAACACGAACAGCAGCTTTTTTCCTCATTTTAACTGTATAGTTGGTAAATTTGTCAATCATATTAGCAAAGCGCCCGGGTAGCGACGTACACATTGTGCCTTCTAGGACGAAGGGTAGTTCAATATTGCCACATACGTGAGCGTTTATCGGATTTCCTTTTACACAGAGGTGCTGGAAATCCGCTAGTCGCCGGCACGGGAGCTGGACATAAAATGAAAGGTGGTTCATCATGAAAAAGCTTTTCTTCCTCATTCTCTTCATTATTCCCCTAACAGCTTGTGGCGGGAATCAGGCGGCAAAGGATCAAGCAGATTATGAGCAGACAAAAAAGATGGTTGTCGATATCTTGCAGACTGAAGATGGTAAAAAAGCATTAACCGAATTATTCCAAGATGAGAAAGTGAAGCAAGAACTTACAATCCAATCCGATGAAGTGAAATCTGCGATAAATGAAGTATTAGTGAGTGACAAGGGAAAGGAAATGTGGCAATCACTCTTCAAGGATCCAAGTTTTGTCAAAGGATATACAGAAGCTATTCAAAAAGAGCAAACAAAATGGATGAAGAATTTAATGCATGATGCAGAATATCAAAAGCAGGTGCTCGAATTACTGCAGAATCCGGAGGTAACAGCATTGATCTTGGCAACCTTAAAAAGTCAGCAATTTCGCGCTCATTTGGAAGAAACAATCCAGCAAACATTGGAAACCCCGCTATTCCAAGCAAGAATCCAAGAAATTCTTCTAAAAGCCGCTGAAGAACAAGCAAAACAAAATGGTGGAGGTCAGGAGAACAACCAGCGGCAACAGGGTGGTGGTGATGAGCAACAAGGTGCCGAAACACAAAATGAACAAGGAGCTGGCGCTGGTGGTGGAGGCGGTTAAAGGCGGTTAAAGGCGGTTAAAATAAAAAAGAGCCCTCAGGCTCTTTTTTATTTTCATTCTTCCACTTGGGCAACAATTTTCGCAGCGATTCGGCGGAATTCCTGTCCAGTTGGATGGTCTTCTTGATAAACGGATGGCGCGAATACTTCATCATCCATATATGGTTGCTGGAGCGGTAGTTGGCCAAGTACTTTCGTCTTCAATACCTCAGCGAGCTTTTTCCCGCCGCCTTTACCAAAGACATGTTCTTTTTCCCCCGTCACTTTACTTTCAAAGTAAGACATATTCTCGATAACTCCGAGAATCTCATGGTTCGTCTTCATTGCCATCTGACCAGCGCGGGCGGCAACAAATGCGGCCGTCGGATGCGGTGTTGTAACGATTACTTCCTTACAAGTTGGAAGAAGCTCATGAACGTCCATTGCAATATCTCCTGTCCCTGGTGGGAGATCGAGCAATAGATAATCCAAGTCACCCCACTCCACTTCAGAAAAGAAGCTATTCAGCATCTTACCAAGCATTGGACCGCGCCATATGATCGGCGAGTTATCTTCAACAAAGAAGCCCATAGAAATGACTTTCACACCGAAGCGTTCCACTGGGATAATCTTTTTCCCGCGGACGATTGGACGTTCTTCAATCCCCATCATATCTGGAACACTGAACCCGTAGATATCGGCATCAATAACCCCAACCTTCTTTCCGAGCCGTGCAAGCGCTGTTGCAAGATTAACGGTTACTGTCGATTTACCGACACCACCTTTACCAGATGCCACTGCAATAAAGTGCGGATTCACACCACCCATTAAGGAAGCTTCTTTCGCCTGATCGACAGCTGGTTGATATTCTCGTATGATTTCATCTGGCAATTGTTCGAAACGTAGTCCTACGGTTGTCGCACCATTTTTCTTTAGAATCCCAACAATTTCTTGTTGCATCTGCATCTGTTCGCCGGTATTCAGTTTGGAAATTCCGATCTTCACACTGACGTGCTTTTTTTCCTCCCTAATGGTAACGTTCTTAATCCCGTCTGTTTCTGCTAATGTTGTATGTATAAATGGATCCCTTACCGGACCTAAGAGTTCCATCACCTGTTCTTTTGTTAGCAATGTTGTCACCATCCTTATCTGCATTTATGTACATCCTCAAGTATAACATAAACAACTGAAAACCTAAGTAAAATGCATTGTGATGACGGTTTCACTCTTCCGCTTCAGCTGGCTCTGTAATATAGCGTAGTAACCCCCGGTAAATACTTGCTGCCATCTGTTCCTGATAGTCCTTCTGCTTCAATAACTCCCGCTCTTCAACATTTGATAAAAAACCAATTTCAACAAGAGCACCTGGTGCCTCTGCATGTTTCAACAGATAAATTCCATCAATCTCTAGCGCCTCCCGGTCTGTATTCTCTAGATTACCCCTAATTTCCGCTTGGATCATACGAGCAAGATGTGCATTTTCCTCAAAAGATGGATAATAAAATGTCTGGGCTCCCCGCCATCTCTCTGAAGGTAGAGCATTCAAATGGATGGTCAAAAATAAATCAGGCTGCTTACCCTCAATAAATTGAAGCCGATTTCTTATGTCCTCCGATTTTCTACGGGAGAGTCCTTTCGTATCTTCATGAGCAAGATCCTCGTCCGCTTCTCGGGTTAAATAAACCAGCGCACCTGCCTGTTGTAAATAGCGCTGCAGTTGTTTCGTAACCATCAGCGCAATATCTTTTTCTACTGTATCATCCTTGCCAACCGCCCCTCCGTCGGGCCCGCCATGTCCCGGATCAAGAACAATCACTTTTCCTGATAATGGGAGTGACCAAGACGCCCAAGTCGTATCCGTCTCCTCAATCGGCATTTGAATCAAATACACTAAGATAAACAAACCAAAGAGCCATGTCCCAAGTTTAAAAAGACGCTCCATCCCGTCGCCACCTTTACTATATTACTCAACTACCTGCTAATTACTTTCATTCAGCGTAAGCGCAACTTTTACCTGGAGGTTCGCAGTCCAGACACCTCTCGCTTTCCGCGGGCGGCTGGTGAGCCTCCTCGTAGGCAAGCCCACTGCGGGGTCTCACCAAAGCCTATCGACGAACAGGAAGTTCTAATGCCGGCATTGGTCACAGGACGTGACCGTACTTAGCCGGCCTCCCGCAGGAGTCTCGAGGTGTCTGGACTGCTCCGAGGAAAATCTTAATTCGGAGCACTATTTAACATTTCAGAAGTACAATCTTCATCGTGCTAAAATAATCTCCATTCATCATAATCATCTTTACCAGTTCAGTTTCCCGGTGGACGGTGACTCCTGTGGGAATAGCACGAGTCTAGACCTAAGCAGGGCGGTAGCCCAAGGAGGCTTCAGCTGTACCTTAGGATGCGCATCCGATCATCGGGAAACTAAACGGTGATTAGAGAGCCATTCTGGAGAACGTGTAAAACGCTTACGCCGAATGAAAGCAATCCACATTTTTTCCACATAGACTGCGCAAGTTGAGTATGTTATTAAAATTTTATGGGTGACTGGAAGGGATTATGACTAAGGATATGTGGTAAGCTAGGGTGAAGGAGCAAAAACTTCCACGGAAGAAAGTTTCGTTTTATAATAAGGATAACGTGGTATGATAAATATATAATGACGGAGAGGAGTTTTTACGATGATTTGGATTGGGATCGGATTAATCATCATCGGAATTGCCCTATTAGCATTAACTGGCATATTAATTAAACCGCTTCATAAGATAGCTGCTATTTTAGCTGACGTAAAAGACACAACGAAGGATCTTCCTGAGACGGTAAAAGATATTAGCAACCAAGCAAATGCGGCCCTCCATACTGGTGTAGACACGCTTCAGCAAATAAATGGACAATTAAAGGAACTGACTCCTATCTTTTACCTTGTTGGAGATGTAGGTAGAGCAACACATGAACTCTCCTCTAATATGGTGAATGCTGTGGAAGACTTCGAAAGGAAAGAAACTGGCACGTTCGCCACAAGGAAAAATTTGGAAGCTTTGTATGGTGCGGCCACCCTAGGGATGATGGTTATCCTGAAGGCTAGAGAACTCAGTAAAGAGAGAAATGTAATCGACAACGAATAATCATTAATTAAAAAAATGCATGGTATCCGCTGAAAAACAGGTACCATGCATTTTTATTATTCCTTTGCGACTAAGCGCGCATCTTGTTTAATCTTCTCAATCAGGTCCGCGCGCTCTGCACCATCCTGGTAGAGCTTTCTTTCCCACGCTTGCGCTTTTTCAAGTAATGAGGGAGCGTCCGCATGCTCATCCCGGTAATTTGCCACAACAGCAAGCACTGCACCGCTCACAATGCCACTAGCAATCGAACAGATTAGATTTTTAGTTACCACCAGTAAATTCCCCTTCAGCATCGTCATTCTTTAATTGTTGGCGTCGCTTCAG
The DNA here is from genome assembly GCF_037072045.1 of Oceanobacillus sp. MO10714A. Classification (NCBI taxonomy): domain Bacteria; kingdom Bacillati; phylum Bacillota; class Bacilli; order Caryophanales; family Bacillaceae; genus Oceanobacillus; species Oceanobacillus sp. MO10714A. The sequence continues at coordinate 5,024 of NZ_JAXHDC010000075.1, forward strand.
CCAGTAATATCCTAATGCGAAAGAACCGTATATACCACCTAATTTATTCGTATCGGCAATACCTTTACCTGCCTCACTCTTCTCTTTCATCGAGTCGGTTACGTCCACTAAAGATGATGTAAACTTTCTTGTTGCATTCCCTACATCACCCACAATATAGAATAATGGGCTCAATTGCTCCATTTTCACATTTACGTCAGCTAAAGTCTGATTACTTTCCCGAATAATATTAGATGTTTCATTCAACATATCATCGAGCTGTCCAGGCAGCTGCTGAACAGTTTTATCCACTCCGTCCAAGACACCAGCCAAATTATTCAACACATGAGCTACGAACACGGCTAACACAAGAAATGCAACACCAATTAATAATACTCCTACACCAACTAATGTCATGTCTATCCCTCTCTCCCTGTTACTTCTACTATATCATGCTCTTCTTGAATCATAAGTTCATTCTTTTGCTTCAGCTGCTTCCCTTTCCACGTGCCATACAATTGCACTGCAACTTCACTCCATTTTATTCCTTCGATAAACGGCTTTACTTTACGATCCATTTCCTCGTCCGTTAAATTTCCTAACCCATTTTGTAGCGCAGTATTGGCAGATTGAACAGACTCACCGAATAATTGGACCGAGTCAAACATACTGTCCGTTGCTTGGACCTTTTCCGTTACATCAGCCATTAACTCATCCGTCTCTTTTATCGTCTGCGAAAGAACTGGCGTCATCTTCTCGACCCGCTCTTCGGCACTACCTATTGTTCCACGTAACGTTTGTATTGTGTTCGTCACACGCTTCAGGACGAAACAAATATAAACGACCGTGATCAGAAAGGCGATGGCTACAAGTAAAATACTAAGATAAATAAGTCCCATATGTACTGTCCCCCTCCTTTAGCATCCACATATACAGGCATCTATTATAGTGATATTATACCACTAGATGGTGTAATTAAAACTTTTAACGTTTCACAATTCTTCCCTGCCTCTCTTTTTCAAAAAGATTATTTTCAAAACAGGCGGGGTATAGAGTCTATAGTAGGAAGTTTACTGGAGGTTAATGGATAATGGGTAAAATAAAAGGATTTGGAAAAGAATTATTGCAGAAGCTTAAAGAAGATAATATTACATTCCTAGCTGCCGCCTTGGCTTATTATTTCCTGTTGGCGATTTTTCCATTATTGATCGTCGGCTTTGCAATTATCCCTTATTTCAATATTTCAGCAGACGACGCGCTCGGTTTCTTCTCTACCGTCTTACCTGGAGAAATCGCCTCTTTATTTGAAGAAAATATTGTCAGCCTAGTCGAAACCCCAAGAGGCGGATTACTAACCGTCGGGATCATCGGTGCATTATGGTCGGCATCAGGCGGGATTAATGCATTCATTAAATCATCGAATGAAGCATTTGATGTGGAGGAAACCCGCTCGTTTATTACTGTTCACTTAATTTCACTTGGTCTCACAATCGGACTGATTATTTCTGTCATTGTCGCGATTCTTTTACCGGTTCTCGGAGACGTTATTTTACGATTAGTTGGATCGGTTATCGGATTGACCACAGGAATGGGGGTTTTGCTGCATATCTTGCGCTGGCTGATTAGTATCATTGTTCTTACGACATTTATCATGTTGTTGTACCGCTTTGCACCGAATAAGAAGATTTCCTTTAAGCATATTATCCCTGGAGCTTTAGTTGCTAGTCTGCTTTGGCAGATTATTTCATTCGGATTTTCAATTTATGTAAGTAATTTTGGTAACTATTCGGCAACATACGGGACACTTGGTGGGGTGATCATTCTCATGACATGGTTCTTCCTGACAGGGCTTATCCTGATGCTTGGAGCAAGTATCACTGTTATTTATCATCGCTATAAAACCCACAACGCTACAGAACTTCATAAGGCAGCGAATATTTAGGCGATATAGATGAAAATCAATCTATATAGGTTGAATAAAACAAATGGTATTCTTGGCTGGTGCGAATTTTACAGTTGTAATGAATTTGTTTTAGGGCTGATGCTTAAATTCCAGTTGTGGTGTGGGTTCGGTCAGGAATAGTGCGCAATTCTCAGTTGTCGTTCGAATTCGAACGTATACCAGGGGATTGCGCACCACATTCAAACTAGCTAGGACTTTTACTATTTCTTCTTATCGCGCTAAAATAGCAATGTTTCATGCTACCTATAAACCGTACGTGGGGCTATTCTTTCTACTTTTGTTATTTTCGCCTGTGCTGGAAAAGATTCCATTATAGGTCCTTCTATTTCGACTGAGATATAGTCGCCGTTCTTGAAAAAAAGCCCATCTTTATTTGTGAGTTTATTCGGAAGAGAAAGGATATCCATCCCTCTCTCTTTAAAGTAATCTTCATAGTCATCCCCTGTGTCAGTCTTTTCGTCCGTATCTTCTGTAGGAGTGATTAATTCAAAAGAGTATGTTTGGAAATACCTGTCCATATAATAATAATATTCTTCTTCCTCATCTCCCGCTAATCTTTCACGTATATCGACATAATCAAAAAAGAAATAACCTGTTACTGTTGTTATACTTGGACTCTCTGGTTCTTGATTCACCATTCCGTTATCAGAATTTACTGTAGATTTAGGATCTTTGTTTTCCAATGGTTTGAATTCATAATTGATAAATACGATTATGCACAGCAGGGAGATTGCAATGAGTGAATATATAATTTTGCGCATCCGATTACCTTCTTTACTTTATGGACTTTTTATAAATAAAATTTTTATTGAATCTAATGCAGCCCCCAAGTTTAAATCCAAATCCCTGTAACCGGCTGAATGAACACCAATAATCCGATTATTAACATTATCTAAGATAGGTGCCCCGCTTTGACCCCCAAAAGTATCAATCGTATAATGCAGTCTACCATTACTTTCTAAGGTAGCAGGACCACTCATAATGTATTGTCTTTGTCCTAAATCTGCAGGGTATCCACCAATCTTCACGTTCCTATTGGTTGCAACTTCTAAATCTAACACACCAACTCTTGACGACAGATCGTCAGCGAGATCAATAACTCCGAAATCATATTGATTTGCTAATGTATTTATATATTCCGCCGGTAACTTTATTGATGTGGCACTTGATACTTCATCATAATTTCCATTGTTATAGCCCGTAAATACTGATACTCCCACCGGATGACCCTCAATCAATTTTTCGTCATCTAATTTATATAGGCAATGTGCAGCTGTTAAAATCCTACTACCTCCTAGATTAATATAATTGTCAGAAAAAATCAACATATCAAATTTTATGAAATGGCTTAATTCCACAATAAATCTAGTGATAGGGTTCTAACTCTATATCAATTATTTTCTCCGTTCCAATTGAATACCAATTGAATGAATTTCATAATTCACAGTCCTTGTCTCCCATCGGTTTTGAGAGATGAAA
>NZ_JAXHDC010000076.1:0-8219 GCF_037072045.1 Oceanobacillus sp. MO10714A
GTAGTGTAAAGCCCTATGTCTATTATTATAGATTTATAGTAAACTAAGACTATCGTTATTTAAAGTAGTTTTAGGAGGCTTCCAGTGAAAGAAATAGTTATTATATTGGCGGAAATTGTGAATGATATCCATGATATATTGACCGATATGTTCGGTTTACATATGACAGATAAGCAGCTTCATTTCTGGATCATCGGTATTATTGGAATGGTAACGTTCTTCATGGTGTATTTTTTCTTTAAAATCATTGAAAAAATGAAGTGGAGTACAACGATTCTTTCCTTTGTTTATACATTTACCGTTATGGTTGTCCTTGTATTTGCGATCGAGCTGCAGCAAGCAATCACGAACAGAGGAAATATGGAGTTTGCGGATGCAGTAGCGGGGCTATGGGGATTTATGGTGATGTTTTTGATTTATGCGGTGGTGGCAATACTCATTTATTTCCTATTTAAGACATTTAAAAAGAAAAAGTGAAAATGGCGTTTTCATAATTAATGTCAGAAATTACAAAGCTCGCTATTGAACTTATATACAATAGCGAGTTTTTTTGTGGTAAGCTGATTGAATCCAAAACAGTATTATGAAATTCATTATAGTAATCTTTTACTCTATATTCGTCAACGACATCCCATCACCATCTGATTCTACGGTTTACTTCCAATTATAATCACTAGTTTCCTCTTCACCGCTGTTATAAATTTTCTTAATCGTTTCGTCTGTCGTTACAATCCATGCGTCACCGTCTTCTTCAATATTTGTTACGGTTGCATCGATGACCTCTTGCTTCATGCCACTTTCCGCTAAGCGATCTACTAAGTCCACTTGCATGCCATGAAGGGCACTATCATCCTTGATATACGGACGAACGAGCTCATAATCATCCGCATTAATTGCTTCAACAAGGTTATAAATATAATTTAACGTTGCTTCTTCTACTTGCGCATCTACATCATTGCTTGCAGGTTTTGAAGCTGACTTGGCAGCCTGATGCAGTCCCTGTGAACCTTCGAGGGTTTCCGTAGCTTCAAAATCTGTATTGCTAAACATTCCATACGAATTTGCTTCATCAATCAGCCATTTATCTTCCTCCGCATCGAAAATGATACGAAGTGCTACGGTGTCAATTCGTTCTTCTAAATCAGGCTGCTCGTCACTATGAAAAGTGGAGGCTGTAAAATGGAAATTAGCTGGGACGGAAACTTCATTTTTGTCATAGAACGTTAGCTCGTCATAATTTAGTTCGATTTTTTCTAGTTGCCCTGTGAAGTTCTTTCCATAATCTATGTTATAAGCAAAATTGTCTTTAAAAGTCCCTCTTAAACTTTCCGTAACAGCCGTATAAATAGTAGCATCGTTCGCTGCATAGGCTTCCACATATTCTTCTCCATACAATAAAATTACTTCTGATAAATGATCCATTAGCTCCTTGCTTACAGTGTTCAAGGTGAGCTCATAGTAATCTTCTTCAATCTTTATCTCATCTAGTGTTACCTTACCCCATTCTGTTTCAATAATTGGGGTTGCCGTGACAGAACCATCCAGGTTTAGCGGACCGAATGCTTCAATATTTAGGCTTTCATCGAAGGGGATCTGCTCTTCATTCACTTCCATATATGCATTTTTAATCGGACTGCCATTCTCATTATATAAGTGGAATGTTGTCGATTCTGCATCCAGTTGAATATCCTGATAAACCGTATCACTAGAGCTGTCTCCGAGGATTACTACATCCTCTGATTCAGCTTCCGTCAATTACCCGCTGTAAGTGCTATGTATTGTATACTTACCGGGTGCGAGTGGCCCATAAACAATATTTCGTTCATCGTTCTTTTTGGCAGGGAATGTTTCCTCATTAAATGTTGTTTCTATATTTTCAAAAGGCAGATTGAAGTCCGCGTATTGCGGTACTAAAGAAAATAGGTATTTAGGAAAAATAAATAAATGCTTGCCGTTCTCCGTTAGTTTCATCAGGTCATTCTGGTAAGAAAAGTCTTCTAAATTCGTCGTTTCGATGTTGATATAATGTGCCTCATCTTTTGCAAGCGCGATAAGTGCTTCTGCCTCTGCTTGTGAGATCGATTCACCTTGCATCCTTGTCATATCCTGAACTTTTTCATAATCTTCATCAATTATTGCTGTGATGAACCGTTCTGCCGTTTTTTCTGGAGAGAAATATGACTTCCCCCATGTATAGCCGCCAATCATGATAACCAAAAGAGCGGCAGCTGCACCTATGATTATTTTTTGTTTCTTCGAGTAAGTTCTTGGCTGCTTTTTAGGAGGGATAACTGTGCCCTGTGCCGAAGAGGCGTGCAATTTATGCCCACAGTTCTGACAAAAGTTTAAGGATTCATCGATAGCTTCTCCACATTCCTGACAGTACTTTTCCATGTCTGATAGACTCCTTTATATGAAATATTTTTCACGCATTAACGGTCTGTAATACCCCCACCTCAAAACACGAGGGAAAGCTACTAGGTGAAGGTGGAGATAAACAGTCCGGCAATCCCTGATTCTGTTCAACTAACATTCAGTGGGGGAAGGTAAGGAAACCCCACTGAATGAAGTTTCACTTTATTCATCTATTCAATCATTAGTAGTATAGACTAATATTTCCAGTTTGTTAAGCTGATTTTACTATTTAATGAATATAAAGTGATTAAAAATACTCTAGAAAAATGCGTGATTGATTCTAAAGGTCTATAGTTTCCTTTACAAAAGTCCCGGGAATGTGTATTATTATCTCGATGTAGGTGAATCATACTAGAGAAAGAGTGATAATATGCATGAATGTTTTAATTGCCACAAAGAAATCGGGGATGTTACGTTTTGTGGCCATTGCGGGGAGCGCCAAGCTTGTCAGGAATGCGGGGTGCAGTTTGAGCGTAAGAGTGCTTTTTGTCTGAACTGTGGGACGAAGCGAGAGGGCGAAAGTGAGTCCCAAACAATTGCTGATACAGAAGAGCGAACAGGAGGTACGGACCAAGCAGAGGCGTTGGCCCAAGCCAATCAGTCGGAGAAACAAAAGCAAGAGCCCCAACAACAGCCCGCGGTACCCATACAAGAAAATAGTTTTGTAGATTCCATGAAACAAAAGGCGCAAAAATTAGGCAAACGAAATCTTTCTATTATCGGCGGGATTCTTATTGTTTTGATCGCTTTTTTCATCTTCCAGGGATCTAATGACAGTCCGGAAAAAGTGATAGAGAATTTTTTCACAGCACTTAGTGATGGAGATGTGGAGAAAATAGAGCAGTATGTCGATCCGCTTGTTTGGGAGGAAATGCTAGATGAAGATGTGATGGAAGCGATGGAGATGCTTGAAAATCTGGATGTGACGATGGAACTGCTTGATCTTGAACAGATAGACACTGGCGAGGATTACATCGATTTTGAAGCGACTGTGAAGTACAACTCCGTCTTTATCGATGCCGAAGATGCAGAAGAATTAGTGAGTGTAGAAGTGATGCAATACGGTGATAAATGGTATATCTCGGATGTGTACTAATAAAGCAATAATACATAGAATTGAATGAATTTCATAATTACTAAAGTCGGCTTTCCCATCACCATATGTAGTTGGGAACGAACCAACTCAACTACATATGGTGATGGTGAAGCATTAAATACGTATTATGAAATTCATTAAATTAATTTAACGTTTATGCAGTAAACCCATTTCTTATTGTAAATAAAATGTAGATAGCTAGAGGAGACTAAATGATAGTTTCCGATGGCTATCTTTTTTCAGATTTTTTGAAGCAAAATTAATTATTACTGAGCTAGCAATGATTCGCTGCTTATTATTTCATTATTACTTCCCATTCCCGAACGGATGAACTTTTAAAACAAGCGCAGAAGTTAGGCATGACTAAAATATATACAGATAAAAATGGCCGCATAAGAAGGAAAAATGAAAAATTTGTACTACCTAACCATTAGACTGGAAGGACGAGGAGGCAGGTGCTTTTTTAATTTAGATAAATCAACGTATTAGTATACTTCTCCGCAAGAAAAGCAAACTGTAAATTGTTGCTCAAATTCCGGAACTTCAACAAATTTACTATCGTTGCAAGCTTTACATTTCATTTTTACCTCTCCCTTCATCACGCATTTACGGTCTATAATAACCCCACTGAATAAAGTTTTTCCTTATTATTTAAATATTTTAACAAATGAATTAACTTCATAATTACCAAAGTCGGCTTTTCCATCACCATATGTAGTTGGGAACGAACTAACTCAACTACATATGGTGATGGTGAAGCATTACATACGTATTATGAAATTCATTAAAATTAAAACTTGTTTGGAAAGGCTTATTAGTACAATAGAGGCTATACCAAGTACTGAGTCTGTTTTTACAGCTACGTTGTCCATGACGGATAGGTAGCGGGGCAATGAACATGTTCTTTTGTTTTTTGTATAAACCCAAGTAATTAGGGTTGAATAGAGATGTTTGTGTGGTACAATAACAATTACTCACCTAATGAAAGGAAGATCCACCGTGAAAGTAGTGAACAATATTGCTGAATTAATCGGAGAAACTCCGTTAGTGAGATTAAATAAAATTGCGGATTCAAATGGTGCAGCTATTTACGTCAAACTCGAATTGTTTAACCCTAGCCGAAGTGTGAAAGACCGGGCTGCTTTTTCTATGCTGGAACGAGCGGAAAAAGAGGGATTAATTAAACCCGGAGCAACGATAATCGAACCGACTTCGGGAAATACGGGAATTGGTTTAGCGATGAATGCCGCTGCTAAAGGATATAGAGCGATTATCGTCTTACCGGATACATCGACAAAAGAAAGGGTCGACATATTACGCGCGTACGGTGCTGAAGTTGTCTTTACACCGGGAGCTGGAAAGATGCCGGCAGCGATTGAAAAGGCGAAGGAAATTGCTGCTGTGACACCAAATAGCTTTATTCCGATGCAATTTGAAAATGAAGCAAATCCAGCTATTCATCGGATTACAACAGCAAAAGAAATTATCGAAGCGGTGGAGCAAGAACAAAAGAAACTTGCGGCATTTGTTTGTACTGCTGGGACCGGTGGGACGATAACCGGAACGGGAGAAGCACTAAAAGCGTATGATTCAGAGATTCAAAATATTGTCGTCGAACCAGCAGGGTCTCCTGTCTTGTCAGGTGGTGAACCCGGAAAACATAAATTAGTTGGAACGAGTCCTGGGTTTATTCCGGATATTTTGAATACGTCAATTTATGATGAAATTATTCAAATTGAAGATCAAGATGCTTATGATACCGTTTATGACCTTGCTCGTCAGGAAGGGATTTTATTAGGACCCTCTGGTGGTGCTTCTGTTTTCGCTGCTTTAAAGGTTGCAAAACGACTGGATCCAAGTCAAACGGTTGTCTGTATTGCCCCGGACAGTGGCGAGCGTTATTTAACGAGTGATTTATTTTCTGTGTAATTTACATATAACAAGCTATTAAAATAGATGGTTGTGGAGGTGAGGACATGTATTTATCCATTAAAGAAATTAAGAAAAGCTTTCCCATAAAAGACAATGAAAGATTAGAAGTCTTGGACCATATTAATCTGGAAGTGGAAAAAGGGAGTTTCGTTTCGATTGTTGGTCCTTCAGGCTGCGGGAAATCAACATTGCTTTATTTGATTGCCGGCTTAGAAAAAGTAGATGAAGGATTGATTACGGTTGCTGGAAAAGAAGTAAAAAAACCCGGCCCGGACCGTGTTGTTGTATTCCAAGAGGACGGTTTATTCCCATGGCTGACGGTGCTCGATAATGTCACCTATGGCTTGAAAATAAAAGGGCAATCCAAAGATGAGATGGAGAAAAAAGCGAAAGATATCTTGCAAATGGTGCATTTGAGTAATTATGCTGATTCGTACCCTCACCAATTGTCAGGTGGGATGAAGCAGCGCGTATCGATTGCGAGAGCGCTTGTGATGGAACCGGATATTTTATTAATGGATGAACCATTTTCCGCATTGGATGAACAAACCCGAATGGTGTTGCACCGGGAGTTGCTCGAAATATGGAGGAAAACAAATGTCACGATCTTTTTTGTGACCCATAATATTCGAGAAGCGGTGCAATTATCGGAGAAAGTGGTGGTGCTTGCAACAAGACCAGGGAAAATAAAAGAAATTATTCCCGTACCAACGACAAAAGATGGGGTCATGCCTGATTCTGTTACTTTACATACGGAACAAAGAATATTAAGCCTCCTAGAGGGAGAAATAGAAAAAGTGTTAAAGGAGGAAATGGGAGATGACTACAGCTTTAAGGCGAATCCTGTTCATCGCAGTGATAGCGGTGATATGGGAAGTAACATCTAGAGTTTCCGGGCTGCCAGACTTTATGTTCCCAAGCTTACTCCTTGTCCTGGAGACACTTTTTACTGGATTAATCGATGGGCAAATTACAGCAGCCGTGATCAGAAGTATTGGGAGGATTCTCCTTGGATTTTCGATTGCTACCTTAATAGGTCTTATTTTTGGTTATTTAATTTGGCGATATAAGCTGGTGGAAGATACATTAGGTTTTCTCGTCACGGCATTACAATCCATTCCGAGTATTGTTTGGTTTCCGCTCGCGATTATTTGGTTTGGCTTAAATGAGTTCGCAATTCTTTTTATCGTAACCATTGGTGCCACATGGACGATGACAATGAATGCATCGAGTGGATTTAAAAATGTGCCGAGGCTGTATCAACGGGTTGCGAAAACCTATGGATCAAGCGGGTTTCATTTTCTAAGAACAGTTATTGTCCCGGCGTCTGTCCCACAATTATTATCCGGTATGCGTATTGCATGGGCATTCTCTTGGCGCGCCTTGATGGCAGGAGAATTACTGGCGAGCAGTGGTGGTCTTGGACAATTACTCGATGCCGGCCGTTCCTTAGGACAAATGGATCTCGTTATCTCTGTCATGATTATTATCGCAGTGATTGGAACGATTATGGACCAACTTATATTCTTACGGTTGGAGCGTTCCGTTCAACGAAAATGGGGAATCAGTTAGATTACTTGAGGAGGAATAGGATGATGAAAAGGTTTGTTCAATTGTTGTTAGCAATCGCTGTTATCGGAGTAGTGTTGGCAGGGTGTTCGAATGACGAGGATACCGTTACGATTGGATATTTTCCCAATTTGACACATGTTGCATCGATTGTTGCTTTGGAAGAAGGTTATTTTGCAGAAGAATTTGGGGAAGATATCACAATTGAAACACAAACATTTTCAAATGGCGGATTATTTATGGAAGCCATGCAAACAAATGAAATCGATGTCGGTACGGTTGGACCAGGTCCACTATTAAATATTTATCTGCAAAATCCAGAGTTTCATATTATTTCTGGTGCCGTTAATGGCGGGGCAGTACTTGTAACGAGTGAAGAAAGTGGCATCGAGTCACTGGAAAATTTAGATGGAAAGCGAGTCGCCATTCCGGTTATCGGTAGTACGCAAGATGTGATGCTCCGTAAAGCATTACAAGAAGTTGGCTTAGAAGCAACGTCAAGTGGTGGAACTGTAGAAATGCATGCGGCAGCACCAGCAGATACAGCAACTTTATTTGTTCAAAATTCGGTAGACGCTGCAGCAACACAAGAGCCGTGGGGATATATCTTGGAAACGCAGGCTGGCGGTGAGTTGCTGATGGATTATGATGAGTTTGCTTGGGGAGAGGAATCAACCAATACGGTAGTAGCTGCCCGTAGCGATTTCAAAGAAAATACCGAGCTCACGGAGCAGTATTTACAAGCGCATAAACGTGCAGTTGAATTTATCCAAGAAAATCCAGAAGAAGCACAACAAATTGTGATTCAGCATATTCAGGATTTAACTGGGAAAGAAATTGATAAAGAAGAAACAGCAGCAGCCTTTTCCAGACTACGTGTAACGACAGATGTGAATGAACAAGTCATTCAGGAAATGGCGGATATTAGTCTAGAGGCAGAATATGTTGATTCGAATGATATTGAGGGGATGATTGATCTTTCTATTTTAGAGGGGATGGAGTGATTCGTGGGCATCTTTGTTCCAGATTGGAAGGAACAAAGATGCCTTTTTTCTTTCCTAATGAATTGATTCCTTACTGTCCAAAATGTGGGGAAGAAATGAATTTATGGGGCCGCCCATGGAACTTCTTGGAAGGTGAAGAATATCGTGCGAGCTGGCAACGTGCAGTGGATTCTATTTATAACAACAAGGAGGATATGCAAACG
>NZ_JAXHDC010000077.1:0-8015 GCF_037072045.1 Oceanobacillus sp. MO10714A
GATTTATCCGTTAGTCTATCTATCATTGCCTTTGACGACAAACAACCGATAGGAATTGTTTTAAATGGAATAAGAGAAATAAACGGTAAAAAAGTTGCTTGGAATGGAGGAACTGGTGTTGCCAAGGCATACCGATCTAAAGGTATAGGAAAAAAATTAGTGGATGTAAGTATCTCTATTTTAAAACAAAACGGTGTAGATATTGCAACACTTGAGGTGTTAAAAGATAACGAGAAAGCAATTTCCTTATATAAGGATATGGGATATAAAGAAGTGGGGATATTAGAGTATTTAAATCTTAATAAAGCTTTGTGTCAAAATCCAATCCCTCATTTAAAAAGAAAAGTTACTGTTAAACAAGTGTTGCTACAGCAAATAGGCAAACAATTTTTTTATAAAGCAATGAACCCTTGGCAAACGCAATGGCAGAGTGCTAAACAGGGCGAAGGAATCATCGTTGAAGGCGAAGTTGGACAGGTGCTTGGCTATGCTTATTATCAAAGGATCTTCAATTCCAAAGGGAATCATATAAGTACTATTTTGTTCCAATGTGAAGCAAGACCAAATTTAAAAAATGCAGAGGAAGTAATTTATTTTATGCTCGGTCATATTTTTGGAGATTTTAAAAACGTTCTTAATCGAATAGTTCCCAACTTACCGGTCCGAGAAAGTGAACTAACTTATAAGGTGTTAAAACAGATTGGATTTCAAACAGCAGTTCAGCAATTAAGTATGAGGAAAGAATTAAAGTTACCTACGTTATCGGGTAAGTAATTTTCATTGTAAATCTAAAGTTTTGTTGTTTTGATAAAGGAGTGAATGAAGTATGTCTATTGCCATTATTTACGGAGGAACTCGACAAAATGGTAATACTGAAATACTTACTGAGAAAGCGGTTCAAGGGATTACTGCAGAAAAAATCTATTTAAAGGACTTTAAAATTCAATCCATTGAAGATTTACGACATGAAGAAGGGGGGTTTCATACGATTCATGATGAACACAATTTAGTTATAGAACGTATGATGCCCCATGACATTCTTGTATTTGCAACACCGATTTATTGGTATAGCATGTCCGGCATCATGAAAAACTTTATTGATCGCTGGTCTCAGACATTAAGGGATAAAAAATATCCTGACTTTAAACATTCCATGGCAAATAAGAAAGCCTATGTAATTGCGGTAGGAGGAGATTATCCAAACATAAAAGGTCTACCGTTGATACAGCAGTTTCATTATATTTTTGATTTTGTTGGTATTTCTTTTGAGGGTTATATAATTGGAAGAGGAAACAAACCTGGTGATGTATATAATGATAAAGAAGCGCTTTTAGCCGCTAATGAACTGCAAAAGAAGCTTATATTGGAAATAAATAAATAAGGGAGAATTATAAAATGATTGAATTACAATATAGTTCCTTTTCTAGCGTAGAAAGGCTTTTTAAATAAAAAAAGCAATTCATTCCAGCATTTGCAGTCATTCATGGTAGTTATCCAGGGAGAGTTTTTGTAGATCATGAAAACAGTCCCAAAGTTGCTATTGTTTGGGCCATTGGAAGGTGGATGTATTTAGAAGGTAACATAGCAACTAATCAAGAAAAATCTGAGTTAAAACGATTTTTTCGAGAAATTGTAATGCCAGATTGCAAGAAGAGGAGCAGAAATTGGTTTGAAATATATACGAATGATTCTAAACAGTTAGAAGAGTATTCCTTGAAGGAAATTGATTTTTTAAAGGTTGATAAGCATTACGAATCAGTGTATACGCTAAACGTTGAAAAGTTTTTACAAGTTGCTAAAAGGAGCAAAAGAAATGAAGAGAAAGTTGAATTTAGAAATTTTGACATAATTCCAGAATCATTGGAGGAAACTTCATATGTAAAGAACTCAACATTATCTAAAAAGACCGTTGGGGTAGTTATTAAAAGGGGGAATACGATTCTATCAATCGACAAAAATAACGGTTTTACTTTTGGTAAGGAATATTTTATCGACATCGATACATTTAAAGAAGAGGAAAGAAAGAAGGGATATGCTACTCTCGCTGCGATAAAGATAATTTCTTATTTTTTAGAAAAAAATATGTTTCCCCTGTGGGAAACTACAGAAAGCAATATTCCTTCACAAAAGCTTGCTTTAAAACTCGGATTTGAACCTATGGAACGTTATCTAGTATTTGAATTTAGGTTAAAGTAGCCACAATATATTGGGTTTAAAGGTCTTTACTTATTCCGTTGAAGGTCAAATAACAAACTTCAAATTAAACAAATTTTAATTACTGTAAATCAGCATATGGGGCGATGTTTGATATGGATAATATTTTATTAGCCGATGTCGCAAGAAAGTATGGAATTGCTGAATCTAACTTTAATTACTCAGGGTATTTTTAGGCAATGTTTACGGATGCACGTAATAGTAAAACTTTAAAATTTTATGCAAGTTCTCATATAGACATACAATTCCCGAATAATTTATGATTTAAAATATATCCCTTAGGAAAGCAACTGTAATAAAACTTGAATGAAAGGTTACTAATCATACTGGTTAGGGACCTTTTTTTAGTTTGTGTTCAAAAACAGGGCAATTTTATATTGCAAAATGCAAATAATACTTTACATTTTGCAATGAATTATTTACAATAATAATAACTGTTTTTGTAAGGAAGGGAATCTTGAGGTGAGGATAAATAATGTCGCAATGGGCACATATTTTTTGCGAATTATTATCAAAATCATTTTGTAAAATATGAAAATTTATTAACTTAGGGGAGGATAAAATGAGTTCATATGTCATTGAGACGAATAATTTAACAAAGAAATATAAAAATCAAACGGTAGTTGATAAGTTGAATATGAAGGTTCAACAAGGGGAAATTTATGGTTTTCTCGGTCCTAATGGTGCAGGAAAAACGACAACGATTCGGATGTTGCTTGGACTTATCCGCCCTACTAGCGGAGATATAAAAATTTTCAGCCAAAATCTTACACAAAATCGAATATCCATTTTAAGCAAAATAGGATCACTTGTAGAAACACCAACATTTTATGGACACCTTACGGGTTATGAAAACTTAGAAGCTGTACGCAGATTAATTCAGGTAAATAATAAAAAACGTGTTGATGAAGTATTACGGCTTGTGGGATTAAGCAATGTTAAAGATAAAAAGGTAAAGAAGTATTCTTTAGGTATGAAGCAACGATTAGGGATTGCTACAGCACTTTTGAATGATCCGCAACTTTTAATTTTAGATGAGCCGACCAATGGACTTGACCCCGCTGGAATTCAAGAAATTCGTGAATTCATTAAAGAGATGCCAAAAAAATATGAAATGACCATTTTGTTATCCAGTCACCTCCTAAGCGAAATTGAGCTAATAGCTACACAAGTAGGTATCATCCACAAAGGAAATATTTTATTTCAAGATTCAATTAATGCACTACGTAAGGAAAGTGAAACAAAGATAAGAATTAAAGTCGATAATCCTCTCCGAGCAATTAAATGTTTAGAACAATCGGGAATAAAAGCTTCCTTTTATACAGATCAAGACATTTTATATATAAGGGAATCAAGTTCGCAAATAGCTGGTGAGGCAAATAAGGTACTAGTCGAAAATGGTTTTTTTGTATCACGTTTGGAAGGTGTTAAGAAATCTTTGGAAGATATTTTCCTTGGTCTTACCGGAAAGGAGCATCATTTATAATGGGTCCAATTTTTTATTCCGATTTAATAAAAGTACAACGTTCGATGTTTTGGGGAATTGTCATATTGTTTCCTTTTATCCTTCTTGCAGGAGTTACCCTTTTATTGATACTCAATTTTCAAAACATTCAGCAGGATGTTTATCAAGGGAAAAGTTACAGTATATGGGGTTCCATGTGGATGGTAACCTATTATAGTAATTTCGTGATGATCCATTTATTTGTCACGGTATTGACTTCCTTTCTTGCAAATGTGGAACATCAAGCCAATGCTTTTAATCTTATATTTTCAATGCCCATTTCAAGGGTGAAGTTCTATTGGGTCAGATATTTTTGGATTATTTCTGGTGTAATATTGTCAAGTCTTTTCTTAATGTTAGGCTTTTGGTTAATCGGGATGATGTTTGGTGGCGGAGACTCATTAGATTGGTCTCGACTCTTCCACTTTACGATGTTTCCCTATCTTAGTTCCTTTTCATTCATTAGTTTTCAACTTTGGATATCCATGAATATAAAAAATCAATCGATTCCTGTTATTATAGGTGGATTGGGAATTGTAGCTGGATTATTTATGTTGCCATCCCCTGGTATTGCCAAATATTTTCCTTGGGTTATTCCTTATCAAATCACACTTTCTGAAGAAAATATCATTACAGACTTTTCCCATATTGTAAAACCACCAATCTTTCACTGGGAGTGGATTGGTATAAGTTTAATCGTTGGTTTTATCTTAGTTAGTTTGGGAGCTTTGCAATTTGCAAGAAAAGAAATGATTTAGGGGGAACAGAATGTTAAAAAGCATATTATGGTCAGAATGGTTAAAAATTCGCTGTTATCCAAGTATATGGCTAATGATTTTTCTTCTTCCGCTTTTTCTTACAATTGTTGGGGTAATGAACTATACGACAAATCTGCATGTGTTTGAGGAAGTGGGCATGGTTGGGTGGATGGGCACCTGGACGCAAGTAGAATTTTTGTATGGTATGGTTTTGTGCCCAGTTTTATCCAGTGTGTTTGTTGCCCTCTTATGCCGTTTTGAACATGCATATGGAGGATGGGAGCAATTGCTGGCCTTTCCAATTTCTAAAAATGCAGTTTACTTATCCAAAATGATTTGGGCGTGGTCTCTAATCGGTTTGACAAATACGGTTTTATTTGGGTATTTTTTTGTAATTGGGAAATTAATGGGGGTCTCGGGGATTTTCCCTTTTATAAGTGTATTAAAACTGTTTTTCGGAGGATGGTTTGCAACATTGCCATTAATTGCAATACAACTTTGGCTATCCACTCGATTGAAAAATTTTGCTCTTCCAATAGCCATTAATTTTGCTTTTGTTATGCCTAATGTCTTTATATCCAGTTCAAAGTATGGAAAGTATTATCCGTGGTCCCAGCCAGCTTATGCAATGACACCAGAGAACCAACTCGGAGTTATACAGTCTCTTCAAGATTTTTATTTGGTTGTTATTATTATATTCGTAATATTTTGTATAATTGGACTTTTTAATTTTGTGAGGATTGAGTTTAGATAAAGGGTAAATACAACTATGTGTATATTAATTTTTTTAACAAAGGAGATGGCTTAGTGAAAAAGTTCTTATTTTGGATTGCATGTATTATTATGATCATCGCTATTCTATTTTTGTTTGGTCCTTTTGGAGAATTACTAACCTCTTTTTATAAGTACCCATAAACGTTAATTTATCAAGGAAAATGTTTTTGTGTTAACTATTGCTACCTTTCTTAGTAAATGAGTAAATAGGTTTATAAAAATTGAACAGAAAAATTATTAATTTAGAATAGGGGATGAAAAAGTACAAACAAAATAAAGGTGAAGAACACTCTATTTTGATATCTAAATAATATTGGATAAATATTATGAATGAAAAGGAATTCAATATTGGGAGATTATCCATATTCTCTCCATGAGGGAGAATCTATTAAAAGGGAGAATGTTATCCGAATATTCAGTTGGTTGCATTTTGAAGTATGAGTAAAATGTTTTTAGGCAAATAAAAATAAAAAACATTAATTTTAGTTTTTTTGGGCAACAAATTTAATCCTTGGTTTTTTTCGAAATGGACGTGCTTTTTGTCCATTTTTGAAAAAACCAGGGTTAGCAAGCGAAGCGCGGTAGAATTATTTTTAATTTTGCCTATAAATGATAGTATAAGGATGTACAAAAGTGATTAAATAAGAGTGTACAGTTTTGATTACGGTACTTCAACAACTTTATATGGAGAAGCGGACATGATAGCCTGATTAGCCATGCCAGACTCTGTGGGGACTGGCTTCCTGGCATGTTAATCATGTCCGCGGAGGATCCATGTAAAGTTCTCATATTTATTGACAAATCATAAAAAAACATTTCTGTACATCGTTATACAATCAAAACTGTACATCTTTAAATCATCATTTATATTGCCATAGAAAAGAGAGCCAACTTCTTGTATATTTAAAGTGACTAAACCCCAAAAGACAAGGAGTGGCTCTCATGAATAAATTTAACACATCCAAGCTGAGTTTAAAAGAACTAGAGACTGAATGATTGAAATAAGAATTGACAGCCGGGTAAAAAAGGAATATAATAGCATTCCTTTAAAAAATAAAATAAGCCAATTATAACAATAGCATATTTTAGATTAAAAGTCAATAGTTGAATGTGGGTTTTTATCAAAAGGAGGAAGAGCACATGCTATTGCCTCAGTTTTTTCAATCCTTAGATATATCGATTTTAGAGAAATATACAGATAAAGTATTAAAAGTAAATGAAAAAACTAAACAATATGGATTGGTGCTCACTAGTAATGAAATAAAGGACATGATTATTTCTAGAAATCAAATACTTTATAACTATGGTCGAGTGGAAACGGATATTAGTGTAATTAAAGAATTAGCAGAGGTGTTTTGTACTTCCCCTTATATCGATAATAAGAATTATCAATTGACACTTAATGAATTACAAGAGATATTTTATTACATGAAAAATGAAACCGAAGATCGTATCAGTGACTCTCAATTGGTAGATATTATAAGGGAATACTTCGACGGTGTTTGTGGTGGGTCATTGGAGCTTTTAAAAAGCAAGCTTGATGAATTTGCACAAAGGTTTAGAAGTGATGTTCGATTTAGAAAGTCTGTATTTGAGGGGGATGAGCATTTGTGGGATTAGAAAAACAACATAATGATTTGTTGTTAGTAAAACAGAAAAAGATAAATAACATTCAACTATTACGAAATCAATATACAATATCTTTATTAAACGTAGGATTAAGGGAAGGGTTACTCAATAGTCAAGAAGTGTATGAAGTTCAAATACAATTAATGCAGATTTTAAAGGAGTCAATCAGGAGGTACACAAGAGAAGAGAGCTCTTCAATTAGTTCTGATGTGGCTGAGGAAATTTTAACTTCCATATTATATGCGGTAGATGCTTTTTTGTTTCAGTTAGGTGATCCGGAAAATGCTATCAACTTTGTTAAAAAAAATAATATGGAAATCACATATGAACAGGGAGTAAAGATAGTTAAGGATTGTCTTGAGGAGACGAGAGCTCTTTTTAAGGAGATAAGAAATAATAAATTAGATGTTGCTGTTGATTCTTATAATATAACAATCGATGAATCCATACCTTTATTTCTAAAAAAATATGAAGTCGTTTTTGATGCACATAATACAATGGCTAGCATTGATTATCCGTTAGCAATTGATGATATGACTATTCAAGGTGTTTATTATCTTAAACAATATTTAACCTATTTAAAAATTGAAACAGAATTTTGCCAAATGTTTAACCAAGATGATCTTCGAGATCTTTTAGTTAATTATGGGAGAATGTGTGGGTTTGACTACCGAATTGAGTTATTTAATATATTTGAGTTAGTGTTAAATAATGCAGTTTTTTCTGTTTTATCAGGAGAATTACCTAGTAGAATAAGAATCTCGGTACAACAATATAAAGAGATAAAGAATCTATTTAGTAATATGAGTGATAGTCAAATACAATTGATTATTTTAGAAGCTGTAGAAAAATTACTCCATCATTTTAATATTAGTGATTCTCTAATGTCATATTATATAAAACAATGTGGAATAAATTTGGCAAAGAGGTTAAAAAGTGTTGTTAAGCATAACCGTCTGCAAACAGTGGTTATCTTAGAACAAGAATTGAAAACTCCTCCTTTAACCACCTTTAACGCATCCGATAGAATGAGCGATCATCGATTTCGGTTATTAATTGAGAAAATCATGAATTGTGAAAAGTCAGTGGATAAGATTGATATAATTCGGACAAATTTTCATTCCCTTCATGATTAT
>NZ_JAXHDC010000078.1:0-7618 GCF_037072045.1 Oceanobacillus sp. MO10714A
ACTTTTTGTGTTTTTATGTTGGTGCATATTTTACATTAAGAAAAGAATTATGTCTTAGCGTAGTCTCTAGAGACCCAGCCGTTTCTTTTTACACACATGGCTCCGAAAGTAGTGCTTCCACTGAAATTTATTGTATTTCTGATGCTGCTAAGTCCATTAATCTAGATATCTCATGAATGCTTAATATTTCTTATTATGATTCCATATAAAGTCAACTTGTTGCGAATGTTAAGCTAAAAATTATCTTGTTACTCGTTTTTTTTATTGAGATAACTTTTAAAAATTATTCTAATGTTGATAAATCAATTTCTACTAAATAAGGGTTGCTTTCAAAAGACATAAGTTCATCTAATTCCAGCTCAAGCGGCTTGGACAAATCATCTATACCAACAATATCCTGTGCACCTTCAATTGATCCACCTGGTCTAACTTCTTTTTGCCCAATCGATAAATCCACATCGTCAACCATAAATACCTCGTCCGTTTCCACTCCATCTTGGAAACCTTTTAGCATGAAAGTCATGAAAGGCGAAGCTGATTCATCTGAATTATTGACCCAATCATATTCAATAATTAAAGCATCTTTTCCATCATAATCTACACCAAGGCTATAACTTTGAATAGTCATTTCGTATTCTCCCACATTGATTGGTTCGCCAAGGACAATCTCATTTCCTGATGATTCTTCAACTTCCACTTCTTCTTCCTGCTCTTCCTCTGCTTCTTCTATTTCTTCATTTTGTGCAACATCATTTGTTTCTGGTTCTGCATTTTCCTCTTGTTGACCTGATTCATTATTAGTATCTCCACAGGCTGATAAGACTAAAAGACCTGCAATCAATAAACCTAACCACTTTTTACTCACTTTTCTACCTCCATATGTATTCATTGTTTGTAAATATATTATTTTCCATTCTTTTATTCGATATAGATAGCCTACTTAACTTAACGCTCCTACAGTTGATATAACTTACTATTTTTCCTCCATCTAAGGTTTCTTTATAAACCTCCTAAAGTATTAGACTACAAAATGGCATCGCCCCCCCTTAGCAATCACTCCCTATAATATCATTTTACCAGTCATTTAAGCACAGTTCCTTATAACTATTATACTGTTATAATACGGATATTCAATAGGAATTGAAAACAACATTCGAATAATAACCAAATTTTAGTGGTTTTTTGAATCCTATCATCAAATAGATTGGATATTATTACAAAGGACGGAGGTACAGGTCCGTTGTTTGAATTACCTTGTTAATAAGATGACGAACAACCTGTCCCTATGTCCTTCCATAATGAAAATAGATCGATTGTTCTGTTCAATCCATTACTCAAATAAGTCTTATGCTATAATCTATACAGCAACTACATAAGTTTAGTGGGCGGTTAATCATCTTCCTATAGAAGGGAGGTGGTGGGATGACGACGTATGGAGCATTAAATCTAGTTGGCAACAAGAATTAACAATAATAATAGTAAAAAAAATATGCATAGGCCATAATAAGAAAGTAGCTTGATTCAACAAATAACATAAGAACGTTAAACGTCTCTCTATTCATAATAATTTCCTTTCAGTATATCGTTTAAATAGCAGAATCGTACGCTCTTCCACTTACACAGTTTAGTTTACATTCCCTATCTTGGAGTAATACTTTTTTTGACAAGGTACTTCAGTCATTTAATCAACTTTTATAATTTTGGCAGTTCCATTATAATTATCAATAGTGTCTACACCAACTCTTTCACCAAATTCCCCTGCATCTCCTCAAGCTGTCCAAAAAAACTCTCCACCCTACTCTTCCCAACTCTCCGATATTTCCCAAGAATTAGCAACTCCTTCGGCAAATCCCGAACCTTATCAATCCCATCCTGATTTAATTGCTTAATCAACCCAGGCATACCAGTAAAATTATCTACACTGATATCCACATTGCCCAAATCCTCCGTCACCACAATTTCACTAGACTTATAGAATAAGAACAACTCTCCTGGACGGCTGTTCATCAGCTTTTTCCTTCTAATTTCTTCCGCAACAAATTCTTTCAACTCTTTAAAGAATGTTTCAGAATGAGATTCAGTATAACGTGTTACCCTTAAATGGAAACCTTCCATTGAATGCGGCAGTTCACTCATTATTCTAGCTTGTTGCTCTCCACCTAGACGAACTAAAAACCGCTCCGACTCTTCAAAACGCTGTGGAAGTAGAAATGCATCACGCAAAAAGTAGGGGATATCGATGGAGTCATCTCCATAGTGAATCGTACGCACAGGAATAAATCCAGGCTCTTCATTGAAAGCCTCCTGCAATAAAAGCCTGGCCTTCCTCTTCTTCGGTTCCTCTGTTCTATCTTCTGCAGTCATCTCATTTCCTACAGATTCGACATCTTTCGGTTTCTCATGCGCAAGCGATTCCTTCAACAGATCTTCAATTTTCTTAAAACGCAATGCCATCTCTTCTAATCCATAGGAATGCTCCTGTTTCATGATTGGATCCACATAATCTGGAACTACAATCGTATACGATTCATACACTTCCACGAACCATTTCACAATCGTATGAATATGCTCCCAAGATGTGAGCGACTCCGAGAACCTGAATTGTCGTGTGTCATGTGCTGCCACGTTCCCTAATTTCCGAACCTCATGGAATGCATGTTTCACTTCTTCATTCAGCAACCCTTTATCATCCAAATTTTGAATCCGGGTTTTAATCGTTAAATACGGCTCATTGGGCATATTTTCGTGGATCATTACTTTTTCAAGCAATACTTCGATAAACGTTCTACTATGTGTCAACATCGAGCGAGGACTGTGATAGATAGCCTTTTCCAGTTCATCCAACGTCCTTGCCAATTCTTCTGATATATCCTCTAGAAACTGATAAAAATAACTTCCCATTTTCTGTTCTCCCTTGATGTAAATCTTAAAACAAATTGCTGATATGTATGTATTTATAGATAGAAAAATTTAATTTTGTGAGGTGTGTATTACTACCTATATCTTACCAGATTTGTTGCTTTCCAGCGAACAAATCTTCGTATAGGTAAAGTTGATCTATATTGTCATTTCAAACATGTACCAGCTACATTAAAAATCCATGCAAGCACAAGGCTGCATGGAGTTCAAGGAAAGGTATCTTGAAGAATTGAATTCCGTAAAACAAAAAGAAGTACTTGAGGAAGACTTACGTGCCCTCCAGCTTGAAGGTTTTTTGGAATAACTTCAAGTTATATTCATAGATGCTTTTTTAATTTCTCTAACTCTTCCATTGTTAATTTTGTTACTTTAGAGATGAATTCTAAACTGGCTCCTTCTTTTATCATTTCCATTGCCACTTGCTTAACTCCTTCAACTCTACCTTCTTTTCTCCCTAACTCCTTCCCTTTCTCCTCATACGAAATTGGAATTTCCAATATTTTTTCAGCCTCTGGTAACTCCCTAATTTCCTTCATCAACTTTTCCTCCTCGTCTTCTGATAGTTTTAAATATGTTTCAAAGAAGCCATATATTAATCGTTGTTTTGCCGGATCAAGTTCCATTCTCGTTAGCATACGCAAAAATTCCTTTTTTACTTCTATTTTTTCTCCTTTATCATATCCCATTTTACTCAATAATGCTGCGGCTGCCGGATTGTCCGAACGTATATAATCACGCCAATTCTCCTTTTTCAAATGCAGGGTAAGAAAATTAAATGTCAAAACATGAAAAAATGGAAATTCCATCGTATACTTATTCTTTTCCCAATTTTCCTTATAACTAAATACTGCAATAGGCACAATCGGTCTTCTATACTTATTATAGAGCAGACTGAAGTAATGAAACATCCGTTCATGAAAATACCTTTGCACATAGCTCTGTGGTTCAATATGAACAATTATCACAACATCTGTATTTCTTATCTTAGTTTCCACAACAATATCAAGCCGCCTAGTCTCTCCTTCCACTATATCTGTATATACTTCTTCTGAAATTGGTTTAATCGCATGAAAATCAACCTGCTCATGCACGGCTGGAAAAAATACTTTTAGAAATTCTTCGAAAAATGTGTGGATGAGTTTTTTATGAAGCTGATCATGTTTTGTGTAAGTCGACGTTTTTTCTCTAATAACTAGGGGCATTACCAAGATATCCCGTCCTTTTAAGATATTATGGTGAGGTGTCTAGAAGGTAATATTCTTTATCTATCTTAGCACATTTGTTCGGTCGTTTCAATGAAGTGTGAAAAACTATTATTCACGTATATGGTAACTTAAAAGTGAGCCACCATAACAATTACACATCTTCATACTCCAAGGAATGATAAAAAACAACTAAATCTTATATAAATATTTGGTATACTTACAGTAGAAATACTTCAAAGAAACTACCCTCAAAATTTAATAAGGAGTATCAATATGCCACGAAATATTCCCTCTGAAATTTATACCACTGTTCCCCCAGTCATAATGGAAGTAAAGGAGAAGGACAAAGAACGCGTTCGACCAAAGCCAAACAGAAAACGTTCGGATACTGCTTTACTCAAACGGATACCCTTGAACAAATTAATGGATCTAAAAGTTGATTATGCTTTTAAACAGTTATTTGGTACAGAAAAGAATAAACAAATCACTGTAGTATTTTTAAATGCAATTTTGCAAAAAACGAATCGCAACTCTATTAAAGACATCATTTTTATAAATGTAGAAGAAGTAGAGGAATATGACGGTGACAAGCAGTCACGATTAGATATAATCGTTGAAACTGAAACTGGTGAACGAATCAATGTGGAAATCCAGTTCACGGATCAGCATAATATGATTAACCGCTCGATTTATTATTGGTCAGGTATCTATCGCCGGCAAATGAAAAAGAGTATGGCTTATAAGGAACTAAGACCAGTCATTGCCATTAATATCATGAACTTCAATTACTTGATGCAAACGGATCGATTCCACACCACGTATCACCTGTACGAAGATGAAGAAAAGTTCAAGCTGACCGAGTTGATGGAATTTCATTTTATAGAAATGCCTAAACTCATCCAGGCGTGGAAAAAAGAGCAGCTTGACCCTTGGAATGATATACTAGCAAGATGGTTATTACTTTTAGGAATTGTTGACAGGAAGAATAAAAAGGTTTATGATGACATTTTTCAAAAATTGGAGGAGATTGCAATGAACGATAAATCATTAGAGTCTGCCTTTAAAAATTGGGAAGAATTAAGTATGAATGATAAGGAGTACGCTGCTTATGAAGCAAGGCTAAAATATATTTTAGATGAAGAAGCTGCTAAACGAGAAATGGAACTGCGATTGAAAGAAGGACTCGAGGAAGGTAGAAAACGCATAATGAAGGAGGGATTAGAACAAGGGCTAGAACAAGGGCTCCAACAAGGTATAAAGCAATGTTTATATGAAGGTTTAGAAAAGGTTTAGAGCAAGGTAAAAAAATTGCTAACGAAACAACTGCACGACGCCTTCTAAGTAGCGGTATGGCGGTTGAAGAAGTAGCGAATTTTACAGAATTAACAGTATCACGTGTTGTAGAAATTAAACGTGAATTGCAAAAGAAATAATTACCACAAAAAATGGACTACAATTAGCTAATAAGCTAACTGTAGTCCTGCTTAGATGGAGCCTAGCGGGATCGAACCGCTGACCTCCTGCGTGCAAGGCAGGCGCTCTCCCAGCTGAGCTAAGGCCCCAAGATAAAATATATGTAAAATAGTTGGCTATTCTAGTCCTAAGCTGCTAAATAATAATGAATGGCTCATGCGCCCTAGAGGATTCGAACCTCTGACCTACAGCTTAGAAGGCTGTTGCTCTATCCAGCTGAGCTAAGAGCGCAACATAAACAATATATTTTCCTACAAAACTATGTATTGCCTATCCCAGAAACAAGTGTTTTTCTAATGGGCCTGAGTGGACTCGAACCACCGACCTCACGCTTATCAGGCGTGCGCTCTAACCAGCTGAGCTACAGGCCCATCATGAAATAAGAGCGGGTGAAGGGAATCGAACCCTCATCATCAGCTTGGAAGGCTGAGGTTTTACCACTAAACTACACCCGCATATGTAAAATGGAGGAGGTAGAGGGATTCGAACCCCCGCGCGGTTTGACCCGCCTGTCGGTTTTCAAGACCGATCCCTTCAGCCGGACTTGGGTATACCTCCGAACTATATGATGCTTCTTTAGATGAACCGATGGACCCTGCAGGACTCGAACCTGCGACCGATCGGTTATGAGCCGATAGCTCTAACCAACTGAGCTAAGGGTCCAGTATTTATGGGGTGACCGGTGGGAGTTGAATTCACTACCTCACTGGTATTTTTTATGCCCGTCATCTCTGAGCTGCTTTCACGCAATCAAATATGTATATGGCGCGCCCGAGAGGAGTCGAACCCCTAACCTTTTGATCCGTAGTCAAACGCTCTATCCAATTGAGCTACGGGCGCTTTATATGGTTCTGGGGTTCAGTCGGAACCAGACTCCGCGAAGGTTTAGAGATCCTCTGCAACTAGCGACTCCCGCCAAAACCGTGATTCAATTGATGAGCCATACAGGATTCGAACCTGTGACCCTCTGATTAAAAGTCAGATGCTCTACCGACTGAGCTAATGGCTCGCGTTGTAAGTTTGGTGCTGGTTTTATTATATGAGCTTGGAGTTTGAAAGCTCGTCGTGTTGCAAGCTTATTCGGCGATGCGTACACTCCTCGCAGGCCGCCTCAGAGAAGTTCACTCAAGGATGTAATTCGCGGCGTGCTCTACCGACTGAGCTAATGGCTCGTGTTGTAAGTTTGGTGCTGGTTTTATTATGTGAGCTTGGAGTTTGAAAGCTCGTCGTGTTCCAAGATTATTCGACGATGCGTACACTCCTCGCAGGCCGCCTCGGAGAAGTACATGCAAGGATGTAATTCGCATGCTCTACCAATTGAGCTAGGCCAACGTATATTATGTAGTGCTGCTTTTAAAAAAGTGGCTCGGGACGGAATCGAACCGCCGACACACGGATTTTCAGTCCGTTGCTCTACCGACTGAGCTACCGAGCCATGGAATATTACTGATTTTAATTAGTCTCTCGCTTCGGGTTCTGTTTCGAAGCATGTTCAAAGATGTTGTTGCTCGTCGTGTTGCAAGCTTATTCGGCGAAGTTGCACTCCTCGCATAGCTACAATGAAGTAATTCGAAGAAGTTTACGCTATGCTCTACCGACTGAGCTACCGAGCCATAATAATTCATTTATAATAGTGGCGGTCCGGACGGGACTCGAACCCGCGACCTCCTGCGTGACAGGCAGGCATTCTAACCAACTGAACTACCGGACCTTAATTGTATTTTTAAAAACATTAATGTTATTTGGTTGCACTTTCTAAGTACCACCGATTCAACTAGCATTAATATTTTTTGGTTGCGGGGGCAGGATTTGAACCTGCGACCTTTGGGTTATGAGCCCAACGAGCTACCGGACTGCTCCACCCCGCGATAATAAGAAATATGCAAGTTTTGTTAATGCATAATAATAGAATAAGGACTGTTCATCGTGTTTCGAGATAATTCGGGGAAGCTTACACTTCTCACAAAGCCTATTCAGAGGTGTTTCGGCTTTGCTCCACTCCGTGATCGTAAAAATACATA
>NZ_JAXHDC010000079.1:0-7559 GCF_037072045.1 Oceanobacillus sp. MO10714A
TTATTAGTAAACTCGTTCTAATCTCGTATTTATTATTGTTTACTTTAACTTATTTGAACACGGCAACAGGGGCTGTTTTTACGGAAAGTTATACAGTAGTCAGTAACATCCATGCAGAGGCCGAGGAAGAAGTTATTGTGGAAGAAAATGAATCTGAAGAAGAAAAAGACATGGAAGAAGAGCAACGAATAGGGGAAGTAAAAGAAAAAATCCAAAAGAAGTGACAGATAAAACATCAAAAGCAGTGGAACCGAAAGAAGCGCTCGAAGAAACAGAACAAAATTCTCAGCCGGAAGTGGAGGAAGAATCCGTTAACCCGGAAGAGGACGAGAAAGAGGAGGAAGGAGCAAGTGAAAATGAAGACGGTATTTAAATGGCTGAATCGTATTGTTTCCACGATACTCATCGCTTTATTAGTAGCTGTAGCTGGATTAGTCATCGTGACGAAACTACAAGGTGGTACGCCAGAGGTCGCAGGATTCCAACTAAAGACAGTATTATCTGGTTCGATGGAGCCGGAAATCCAAACAGATTCCGTTATTGCTGTTAAGACACTTCAAGAACAGGAGAAGAATGATCTCAAAGTTGGCGATGTCATTACCTTTATGGAAAAAGAAAATAAACTCGTCACGCACCGCATTATCGAAGTGAAACAAACTGTGGATGGTTCACTGTATACAACGAAAGGGGATAACAATAATGGACCGGACAGAGAAGCAGTTCTTGCTGCCAATGTTGTCGCAAGTTATGAAGGTTTTACCGTTCCATATATCGGTTATATCGCCTCCTTTGCCCAATCGCCCAATGGTGCGCTAGCATTTTTAGTCCTTCCCGGTATTTTAATGGTTGGTTATTCGCTCATTACAATTACACTTGCAATTAGAAGAATCGATATGCAGGAAGAAAGTGAGCATGCTGACGCAAAATAATCGGCAGATAAACACAGAAGTAGGAAGGTGTATATGAAACGACGGAGATTATATATTCATCTTCCTGTCGTATTCCTGCTGATTTTATGTTTCGTGAGTTTTGATGTGAATACAGTTAGCGGGAAGACGGCCAAGGAAGAAATAATGATTGAACGTTACCCGGACGAAGCAATATATCAACTGGAGAATATGAAGCCAGGCGACATTGCCTACCGAACTCTTACCATTAAAAATAATAACAAGCGAGATCTTTTTTACACGATGGAGCTGAATAATGTTGGGGACCCAGCTTTATATAATGGGTTATTGTTGCGGATTATGTATTTGGACGAAGTTGTCTTTTACGGGAAACTGAAAGATTATGAGGGAGTAGTTGATCGACCGCTTACAGCTCAGACGGAAGAAATCATTAAGTTTGATTTAAAGTTCCCGGAAGAACTAGGGAATGAATATCAAGGTTTAACCGCAGCTTTCCGTTTTGAATTTACAGCAAGGACTGCAGATGATGAAAGTTTGATATCTACTATAACTAAAGGAGAGGGCGATTCTTTATCCAACCCCGGTAAAGGGATTGGCTCCGTTTTACCGAAAACGGCGACCTATATATTTACTTACTTGTTTATTGGTTTTCTCCTACTTATTATAGGTGCTCTGATAAGCTACCTGAATGAAAGAAAAAGACGCTTGGAAGCATGAAGCAAGTTCCAACATTTTCTGGCGCTATTACGTTTCCCGAATAAGAAAAGTCGACAAATGAAGTCAAATTATTCAATCAATTATATAGTATAATAGACATAGTAAGGAACCAACAGTTTACAGTTCATCTGTCCTACTAATGGGGCGAACGAAGTGATACTACAAAAAGGATTGATTTATACGGGAGGCGGCAAGGTGCAGAAAACGGAAAAAACTGTGAAGGTGGATTTAGAGTGGGTCGGATTAATCTTACAGGCGAAAGAGATCGGATTGAAGAAAGAAGAGGTGCGTTTTTTCCTTGAAGAACAAAAGGAAATTATTAAAACAATAAACAAAGGATAGAAGGCTCACCTATTATATGATATAATTCGAGTGAAAGTAGGTGAGTGGGTTTGCTTGGTGAACGAATTAAAACATTCAGAACAGAACAAAAAATGTCCATATCAGAATTAGCAGAAAAAGCTGGGGTAGCCAAATCATATTTGAGTTCGATTGAACGGAATAAGCAAACAAACCCATCCATTCAATTTATTGAGAAAGTCAGTGAAGCTTTAGGAGTTTCTGTCAATGAACTTCTCTATAATAGTGATGAAGTCGAAATTAAAGATCTGGACCGGGAATGGCTTGAAATTGTGTTGGAAGCAATGCAATCAGGAGTTTCCAAGAAACAATTTAAAGAATATCTCGAGTTTAATAAATGGAGAAAAGAACAAGAGTCAGAGTAGTCGCCTCATTTTTCTCTACATTAACCCAAGAAAATCTGCAAACCATGGTATCTTCCTATACTATGGTTTTTTACTGCATGGAATACGATAAAATAAATAAGCTCTAGAAAACTGAAGTTGCCAAGAGTAGCCAAGTTCGCTCTGCGCCTAGTAAAGCCCAAGTGAATTACTGCTTGCTGCTTTGCGAGGAATGTTTCTTCACCGAGTATGTTTGCAGCACGACGAGTGAGAAAATATGAAACTTCACACTCCCAGTCCCGCGAAACTTACGGTAAGGGAACTTCCACCTTTGTTACATTGTGAATAGATTGGAGAGTTTTCCGATTGGATAAAAAATATTTGTATTGGCTGCTTCCCGTTCTTTGGATGGGCATGATCTTCTATTCTTCCGCTACACCATATGAACAGCAGGATATGAAACCATTTTTAGGTGAATCTGTGAACTTGGAGTTTCTCGAACCATTGGTAAATGAGGTGCGGTTTACATATAACGGATCCGTTGTAAGCATCGAAACTCATGGTGTAGAGGGGATTGTAGAATTCTTCATTCGAAAAGGTGCCCATGTATTTGTTTTTCTCTTCCTTACTTGTTTGTTTAAGATTGCACTTGCTAGGACAACGAGTTTGCGATTTAAAATCCAATTATTACTTGCCTTTTTACTAACCGTTGCATATGCTATTATGGATGAAATTCATCAGGGGTTCACCCCGAACCGTACACCATATATTGGGGATGTTTTCCTTGACAGCATGGGTGGTTTAATTGCTGTGGTTCTCCTAACTATCATTCGTAAAAGGAGCCTGTCCAAATAGCTTTTAATAAGCTTTCCCTAAGATATCTCATAAAAATTGCGAAAAAAGATGAAAATCTATGAAAAAAGTTGTATAATGTCCTATATGAAAAGTTAAAAAAACCCAAAGCTAGTACGTAAGCTATAACATTGATTCACCAACCTCTAGAGAAAGCTTACAATGACAACTGTTACAACGCTAGACTTCAAAAACACTAGAATTGAAAGCAATGAAAAGGCGGGAATAGAGTTATGGGTGAGCAAGAGCGGTACAAGAATATGTTAAGAAAAATAATCGACGAAACTGAAAATGAAAAGATTCAAACGTCTGAAGAATTAATTCGCACATTAATAAATGAACTTACAACAAATATTGGTGTGAAATCTCAACATCCTTTAGTCAAGTAAAGAAAAAAAGCTGCATTCTAATAAATGAATGGAGCTTTTTTGTTTTTAATAGAAAATTATTCTGTTGTGCTTTCAACATCGATTTCTAGATATTTTTCATCTGTAAAGTGGATATCTGCCTGGTCATTTGTTAAATCTATCATCCAATCTTTGAAATTATCCTTTTCCCCAGCTTCGACATAAACGATAAATTCAACATTCTCCAGATAATTTATCGTTTCGAGAACATGATCAGATTGTCTTAGCACATTTTCCAATTTACCGAGCAGACCGTAGTCGACCGTAACGGACACGCCTTGCATCAATACTCGTTTTACAATTCCCGTCGTTTTAATTGCTTGGCTTGTCGTATTGCCGTATGCGCGGATCAGACCTCCTGCACCGAGCTTAATCCCTCCAAAGTAGCGGGTCACGACTACTGCAGTATCTTTCAGATTCTGTTTCTTCAATACTTCCAGCATGGGTATTCCGGCAGTCCCGCTTGGCTCTCCATCGTCATTTGCTTTTTGAATTTCATTATTTTCTCCGATCATATAGCAAGAGCAGTTATGGGTAGCATCGTAATGCTTCTTCTTAATTTCCTGGATGAACGATTGAGCTTCTTCTTCCGTTTCGACACGACGTATATAGCCGATAAATCGGGATTTCTGAATGATTATTTCGTCCTGTCCTTCTTGTTTTACGGTAAAATAGTGTGATAGCATTGAATCACTCCTTATAATCTTCTTTGGGCAATCTTATCCCTGTATAGAGTACTTCATATCGGTAGATAATATTAGGTAAAAAGTTCTGAAAACGTGGAAGTAGGGAATAGACCCTATGAAAAATGAAATGTATCGCGTATATTATAACATACAGGGTGGTGGTAACGATGTTGATCAAAAATAGTGAAAAAGCAATTGATCAGGTCATCGATGAAATGATTCGTGTAGTCAAGAGTAGTAAGAATGAAATTTTTAATATTAGTGAACAGGCTCGTCACGAATATGATACCCTAAAAAAAGAACTGGAGGAAACGAAAAGACTTATAATAGAGTACATAGAAGAAGGCGATCGCTTGGAAATCGACATGCGGGCTTCTCGGAAGCGTCTAGCAGAGGTAAGTAAAGATTTCGTTCGCTACACGGAAAATGATATTCATCAGGCCTACAAGGATACCCATCAATTACAAGCACAGATGACGGTGTACAGGGAGAAAGAAGCAGACTTAAGAAAAAAACGCGACGATATCGAGCGCCGACTCGTTAATCTATATGATACAATTAATAAAGCGGAAGGGATTACAAGCAAGATTTCGGTGGTCGAACAATATCTTGCAGATGATTTCTTCCAGGTTAATGAGCTGATTGAAACTGCAAAAGAAAAACAGGCATTCGGTCTGAAAATCATTGAAGCGCAGGAAGAAGAGCGTAGAAGATTATCCCGTGAGATCCACGATGGTCCGGCCCAGATGCTTGCAAACATTCTGCTCCGTTCGGAAATTATCGAGCGGGTATTGCATGAGAATTCCGTTAAGGCGGCAATAGATGAGCTTCAAAGTGTACGAAAAATGATCCGTTCATCACTCTATGAGGTAAGAAAAATAATTTATGATTTACGTCCGATGGCACTTGACGATTTAGGACTGATACCGACAATCCGGAAATATATTGCAAATCTTATTGACTTCCACCAAATTGACATCGACTTTGTCTTTTTAGGGGAAGAAAAGCGTCTGAATGATAAATATGAAGTTGCTTTATTCCGGTTAATGCAGGAGTCTGTTCAAAACGCAATTAAACATGCCAATCCGACACTTATTCAAGTGAAATTACAAATTCAGAAAAAGAATATCATCATGATTATTAAAGATAATGGAAAAGGGTTCGATGTAAATATAAAGAACGAGAATTCTTTTGGTCTTGTTGGCATGAAGGAACGTGTGGACATGTTGGGCGGAGAATTAGACATTAGTTCAAAACAAAATGAAGGAACGACTGTCATCATACGCGTTCCTGACGCAGCAGAATAAGACACCGAAGTATTCACGAATAAAACAAATCGACAATTAAATGATTTTTGGGAGGAAGTACAGATGGTAAATGACAATATAATTAAGATTGTACTAATCGATGATCATAAGTTATTTCGTGAAGGAGTGAAGCGGATTTTAGAATTTGAATCATCCTTTGAAGTAATCGCAGAAGGAGATGACGGTACAGAAGCGGCAAAGCTTGTTAAAGAAAATAATCCAGATGTTGTCTTGATGGACATCAACATGCCGAATATTAATGGAATTGAAGCCACAGCTGACTTAGTCCGTTATTTCCCAGAAACGAAAGTCATCATCTTATCCATTCACGATGATGAAGCTTATGTTACCCATGCATTAAAAACTGGTGCACAGGGGTATCTTTTAAAGGAAATGGATTCTGATTCTTTAATCGAAGCGATCCGTGTAGTTAGTGAAGGCGGCTCTTACTTACATCCAAAAGTTACCCATAATTTAGTAAAAGAGTATCGTCGTCTTGCTACGGATAGCGTTGCAGCAGGTGCTGGTGATAAAGTTGTTGAATACCGTAAACCACTTCATTTGCTTACGAAGCGTGAATGTCAAGTACTCCAACTGCTTGCTGATGGTAAGAGTAACCGTGCAGTCGCAGAAACTTTATATATAAGTGAAAAGACAGTAAAGAACCATGTTAGTAATATCCTGCAGAAAATGAATGTTAACGACCGAACCCAAGCCGTCGTAACGGCAATTAAAAAAGGCTGGGTAGAGGTATTGTAAAGCTTAGGCTATCGCTAGCAATATTAGACACCTACGAGATATTTTTATGGTTTTCATATATAACCTAAAAAACCCTTGTTAAAACGAGGGTTTTTTATTTGGGAAATTATGTTGATGTTTAATGAATTTTTTCCGATTTTCATGTAAAATATAGGTCATACATTTGGGATTATAGAATACATACTTTAAAATAAAAATAGTGAAATGAAGGAGAAGGTAAACGATGAAAATTGCTGTCATGACAGATAGTACAGCTTATATTCCGGCGAAAATTCGTGAAGAACTAAACATTCATATGGTACCATTGAGCGTCGTATTTGATGATACATCTTACCGTGAGGAAATTGATATTACAACAGAAGAATTTTATGAGAAACTAAAAAGTTATAAAGAACTGCCGACAACATCCCAGCCCTCCATCGGCTATATCGCGGAGAAGCTTGAACAGCTTGCTGAGGATTATGATGCTGTTATTTCCGTACATCTATCCAGCGGAATCAGCGGGACGTACCAGGCTGTTTTAAGTGCTGGTGAAATGGTTGAAGGCATTGATTTGTATGCTTATGATTCAGAAGCAAGTTGTTTTGTCCAAGCTTTTTATGTTTACGAAGCCGTGAAGCTTAGCAAGGAAAATAAAACACCGGAAGAAATTATTGTCCGCCTGGATGAAATGAAACAATCGATGCGTGCTTATTTTATGGTCGATGATTTAACGAACTTGACTCGGGGTGGACGACTTTCAAATGCTCAAGCTATTGTCGGAAGCTTACTGCAAGTTAAACCAGTGCTTCACTTTGTAGATAAATTAATTGTCCCATTTGAAAAGATCCGCACCCGTAAGAAAGCGGTGAACCGCCTTATTGGCATGCTTGAAGCAGAAGCGGAAAAAGGGAAAGACTTGAAGGTAAGCTTCATTCATGCGAATGACGAGGAAGCAGCTCTAGCATTGGAAAAAGATTTCAAACAAAAATATCCAAATATCGAAACGTCCATTTCCTACTTCGGACCAGTTATCGGTACTCACCTCGGCGAAAAAGCGATCGGAGTCGGCTGGTACGAGAAATAAGAAGTAGGTTAGCAGCTTTATGCGCAATCCAAAAAAACAGTCTTTTACGGCTGTTTTTTAATGTAGTAAGAAACTATAAAATAAGAATGCTGTGATAACTTAGGTATCCAGGGCTAGCCACGTCCGGCTCCAGCGCCCAGCAACTAGCAAACTTCACACTCCTCCAATCGATAA
>NZ_JAXHDC010000080.1:0-6751 GCF_037072045.1 Oceanobacillus sp. MO10714A
ACTCTAGATCATAAGGGGTTTCAAATCCATACATCAAATCGGCTACTTGCTGTAAATAACTTTTCGCTTCGTTATCCGTTGATAAAAATTGCTCCGCTTCTTCTGCCGCACCATCTAATAAATAAATCTCTGCACCTTGCGTTCTATCTCCATACCCTCTAATATAATGTCCTTCCATTGCTTGAAGTACATGATTTAAATTGTCCGCATATGGTCCAAATTTGCCTTTCTCATATTTCAGTTTTGGTAATGCACCAATTTCATACAAGAAATAAGCAATCTTTTGTACTTCTAATAATGACATTCGATAGCCGGGGCCAGCATAACGAGACATTGCTGCTAATAATAAAGCTCTACCCATTGTCATTTTTGGTTTCTTTGTTCGAACGATCATTTTATCTAATGGTGGTGCACCTGCTGGTTCATATAAATGTACTTCTACCTTTAATGGTTGAAATGCCTCTAAAATCAACGGACGTACTTCACTCCATTCTAGTCCGCCATTTCCACATCCAAGAGGAGGTAATGCTATCGATTTAATTTCTAAATCCCGGACAACTTTTACTAAATCGATGAATATATTCAAGCTTTGATGGATGACGCCAATGTTCTTTTGTGGGAAAGTTAATCACGTACTTTGGTGCGGCTAACCCTTGTACTTCCGCTACATGCATTACCCCTATTTGTACAAGCCCTTTTTTACAATCTTTTACATACTGGTCAAATACCTCAGGGAATGCTTGCTTAAATTGAAGTGCAATTCCTTTCCCCATAACGCCAACTGTATTCACTGTATTTACATATGCTTCAGCTGAATCTTCAAGCAGGTTTCCTTTCACAGATTGAATCATTTCATCCACCTCCCTTTAGAAATAAAAATGACGACGAACAGCAACTGGTAACGTTAGACCAGTAATTTCAAGCATTTCTTTAACCCTTTGTTTCGTTTCATGCAATCCCTAAACATGCTGATAATGGAACTTCGTTATGTACTAAAAATTCAGCTTGTCTTCTAGCTTTTCTATTGGTGGTCAGCATTTATGGGCAAGAGGCTATTTCTGTGCAACCGTTGGAAACGTAGATGAAGAAACAATTAGAAATTATATCGCAAACCAATTTAGTGAAGAAAAGAACGACATATTTAGGATTGAGTTCAGTCAAATTTGAAGTGTGCTTAAGCATAGGGGCTTTGAGCAGGACTTCAGCCTGAAGAACGATTTTAGTCGTCGACATTTATGTCCAAATCCACCTGCTTTAGCAGGTGGTCGTTTAAGTAAAAAGTCTTACAATTATCCACAAAATTGGTCTCTTGCTCCGACGCTAATATAAGTTAACTATTCAATTTATTTCTGGTAATATGGAAATATAGAATAGATGCAGACTTTCTATTTATTATGCTTTTCCATATTAACTGGCTGAAAAGAATACCTGCATAGGGTAAGATAAGGTAAAGATATTGTGTGAAAGTCAGTTGCCACTTGTAAGTAAACGTAAAAGAAACACAATATTCAATGGAGAGAGTAATGAATTTAGGTTTTGATAGAATTGTAAACCTACGATTGAATAGGAGCATTTTTAATGAAAAAGAAAATTAATTTAACCATCATAACACTTTTACCAACTTTAATACTGATTTATAGTACAATCCCTGTTATGTCTAATAAAGATAGCTATTTTTGGACTTCTCATTAGTTTAATATTTCTATCGAAAATGACAAGTACAAAGTTAAGTTGGTTGACCTACTTTTATGCTTTAATAGGCATATATGCAACGCTATTCCATTCTTTCTTCGATTTCTTACTATATTCCTTGATAATCCTCTGTATTATAATTCCCATTATCATTCACAAATTAAAATTGGAGTCATTTGACAAGTTGGTTTTATTATTAATGTTTTACCCTTGTAGTTTCATAGCACTAATAATTTTAATAGGCATTCTAATAGCAGGTAATTTAGACTATCTATACTTTTCTGAGGAACAATATGTTAAAGCACTAGTAATCTTTTGGGTAGTATTTTTTACAGTTTATATCGTCACTCTAGTATTTATATTATTCAAATATATAGGCTCACAGAAGAGAAAAACTATTGTTATTTATATCAGTATACTTTTTATATTAATTGTTCCTGACATTTTCTATACCAAGTTCATCTATACCATGTTTTTTAATTTAAATAGTAATATTGTTTATAACGGACTGGAATCTTATTATTTCGCTTTTTCTCAACACTTTTTAACACCTTTATCGGATATAGGCATAGACATGAAAGATAGTCTCTTATCAAATAATTTAGGATTAATAATTATCATATTACATACACTTACGATTCGATTTATTGATATTACAATCTTAGCTTCACTCGTAAATTTGTTAAAAGAAAAATAATGCTTCATTGTAAAATGAAATGCAACAGCTAAATAAATAGAAAGCCATCGTGAAACCACGTATAGTTAAAGTTGACCAAAACCATAAACATACGGAGGTAAATCACGATGACTCACTCTCATTCTAACACGAAAAAACGAAGCTATACACATTTAACTGAAATTGAAAGAGGACAAATAGCTGCATACAGGGAGCAAGGTTTGTCTTTAAGAGAAATTGGAGAGAAAATTGGACGCGATCACAGTACAATATCCCGAGAACTAAAGCGGGGTACAGTGGAACAAATCGATACCAATCGTAAACTCTACAAGAAATACTTTCCTGAGCTGGTGCACGTGTTTATGAGGAGAACAGAAGAAACTGTGGTGCTCCTACTATCTTGATGGCTTCATGGGAATTCATATTATTCGCTGAGGAGAAAATATTGAAAGACAACTGGTCACCCGACGTTGTTGTGGGCCATGCAAAAAAACAAAATATATTCGATTCCGTTCCTTGCACGAAAACCCTATATAACTGGATTGATAACGGTGATTTAAAAGTGAAGAATATGGACCTAGTTTTGAAGCTACGTCGCAAAACAAAGTCTTCTAAGTCAAAAGGTAATAAGAAAGTCCTTGGAACGAGCATTGAAGAAAGACCAGAATCAATTGACACACGTGAAGAGTTCGGGCATTGGGAAATTGATACTGTTCTTGGCCACAAATCTAAAGACCAAGCACTTCTAACTCTTGTGGAAAGAAAGACTCGTATGACCATTGTCCAACGCATACCAGGTAAGAACGCACCAGGAGTAAGGGATGCTTTAGAAGGTATATTTCAGGAATACCCAAACGTTTAACAGACATTTAAAAGCATCACAGCTGATAACGGATCCGAATTTAGTGAACTTAGCGCACAGGGAAAAGAAATGGAAATAGATGTTTATTTTGCGCATCCGTATGCATCTTGGGAGAGAGGGACGAATGAACGTCATAATGGGCTACTCAGACGTTTTATAAAGAAAGGGCAACCGATTCACGCATACTCGGACCAGCACATTGCAGAAGTTGCCAACTGGATGAACACATTCCCCCGGAAAATATTAAACTACGAGACCCCGGAGGAAAATTTTGCGCAATTTGTTGATTGTGTGGCCTAGGCCACACAATCAACAAATTGACATAAAAACCTTATATAGTGGTTTCACATAAAGTGTTGCATTTAATATTGCAATTTAGGTTATTTTAATAATAACGTCTTATATCAGAGATATAATATACCTAGACGAATGGGAGAGTTATAGTATATTTGATATATTCTCTCGCACATTTTTTATTAAATCCAGTAAAATAACGAAAAGAGCAAAATTATTATCTATTATTAAAAGGGTGGTGGGAAAGGTGGATATCAGCATTTATAAATTAGATACTACTAGAAATAACTTCTTAGGTGTCTTATCTGACCATTACAATATGAAAAAAGTAGGAGAAACAAGAACACAAATTATCAAAAAAAATATAGGTGGTGAAACAATCACTACAGAGTTAACTTTAGATTTTTATTTCCGTTTAGATTCTAATGAACAAACTATATCTTGGTACGAATACTGGTTCGAGTATTTCGGGAGTACGGAAAATTCTAAAAAGACTGTGGAATCTGCCTTTGGTGTAATTGTTATAGAAATTGAGAACCAAGTATACGGTATTTCTTTGGGGAGAGGTCACCATTATACTAATAAAATTGCTGATATGGATTTTGGGTTAGACGTTGCCGAAATGATAATCCGAGGGAATTCAATTGATCTAAAATCTGCAAAGTTTTTTAAGCAGACAAAAAGTAGATCCTTAACGCAGTATAACGAGAACACGGTTGTTACGAATGAAATAGGTGAGAGTAATGAGGTTGTAATTGGAAAGATGGAAATCGACCCGAAGTATGAGGATTGGATTATTAAAGATTATCTAGATAGAGTTGTGTTTGGTACAGCATTAAAAATAAATGTAGGTGAATATAAACCAGACGAAATTGTAAACTTAGTTTTTGAAGTACATTATATTTCTGTAAATGAAAATGAAAATAGGAAACAGAGTTTCCCGAGAATTTCTATATTAAAGGAAAATCAAGATACCGCATATAAAATAAGTGACTTAAATAGAGAGTTGCTAGGAAAAATAAAAGCCAAAATGATGTTTCTCTATCGTATTTCATTGAGGATAGCGGAGAAATATTAATTGAGCCCACAAACTCAAGTGTGGAGCTAATTTACGAGAGAAGGAAACATGAAATATCTTTTAATATTCTAGATATTGGCAGCAAACTGAATGAGATAGGTTGTGATAATATAAGTAAAGTTTCCATTAAATCTAAAGATAATCCAGAAAAAAGAATTCCGTTATTAAAATTATTGGATTATACTACTGAATACCAGGGAAAAAGTGTAATAATTCAATTTTGAAGGATATTTCCAAAGTTAGCCTACAATTATAAACGTAAACAAAAGTCTTTTATTTGGAGGCTAATGACAATGAACAAATTCGAAGTAGTAGAAGACTATTTGATTAACCCGAGAACAAGCATGCTTTTACCTGCAACACACATGGAGTATGAGGCAATTGTCATCGAACAGGACAGGTAATTCTTCGTCAAAAGAACAGCGCTGGAACTAATGGAACATGCTTGTTCCAAATACGGCGCCACATTCGATGGTAGAAGGAAATCCGTGATGAAGCAGACTGGTTTTAAACGAAGAGTCCCAATTCCGGTCAGCGTCCGTTTTGATATTTACGCCTTCCCTACCCATGCGATTAAGGACCATGCTTGTATCTGGATTTTTGCGAATCATGTGCAGCAGATTTCAGCTATAGAGGACAGCACGAAAGGAAAATCGCTGATTGTGTTTTGGAGCGGATTTCAATTTGAGTTAGAAGTTTCGCAGCATACGCTACAGAAGCAATTGGATCGGACTGAGGTGTGCAGGTATGTGTTTACCATTGGGCTGGAGCAGCAGTTTGTTTAGATAGAACGAAAGCGATAGGAAAGCACCGGAAGCAAAAAAACATAGGGAAAAAGAAGGATTTCATCCCCTCTTGTCGAAGTAAGGGTTGGAGGGATTTTATGCAATCAAAATTAGACAAATTAATGGAGAATGACGATTTTGGTAAAGGTGCTTCTGATTACGATGCCGGTATCATGATTTACGAAAATGATTCTTTAAATTTCATCCTATTTTCTTATGAACATCATTTCGAAGTCTATCTATCGCTATTCGATGAAGAACCGCCGCATATAAGGGATTATCTGATTTATGCAAAGGCAGATACCTTAGAAGAAGCGCAACGACAAGCAGAGGAACAACTAATTGAAATACTAGACAATAGTGCGCATTGAGGCATCTCTTTGTGGGTGCCTTTTTTCTTGGGAGAATGTAAATAGAGGGTAAGGAGATGGAAGTGATGCTGTATAATTCGGTGGTGTGCCTGGCACCTGAAATTAATAAAAAAATAAAGCTAAGAGGATCTGCAGTACCCCTAGCTTTAAAAATATATATTCGAATCGACAAAATTTGATAAAATTCGGATGGTGGCAGACACCAAAAATTAACTAAGACACTCGATGCAGTGGGATTTGCCCCCATTACTCAAATGCAACTATTATATCATACTTTTTATTATTTGTCAAATTTTACATTTCCTTCATATAATTCACAAATTTTCTCTTTTATAGATTCAATAAAGATAATCAGCTGTTCAGGTAATGAAAAAACATCCAATGAAATGGTCATTTTTTTATAATAAAAGCACCCGTCAATTGACAGGTGCTTAAACGATAAACTTAAGCGAAGTAAGACCCCGCTATTGCAAACCGGGCGAACCGATTTTTTCCTTATACAGTATACTACACCAATCAACTTATAAAGTCAATTAGCTTTTTAAAATATTTATATACCGCGATTAAGGAGTCATGATTAGTATATGCATGTTCTAACCTCTTAGTACGCTTTAATAAAGCCTTTAAATCTCCATAACGTGCACTCTTTATTCCTTCACTCGTGATATAAGAGTAGTGTACATAAATAAGCACAGTCAAGTCATGCACCTTTCGATTGGATAATCTTTTTGTCCTTGACCGATGAGATAGTCCTTTGATTTTTTTAGTAAAAATGGTAATTGGCTTTATAATCTTCTGAGGAATAATCTGGCTTACCTTTGTTATATCCATTAAGATAGGATTGTTGTGAGCAGCTGTGTTACGTATATTCTTAACATACCTTAATATTTGTTGTAATTCTTTATA
The DNA here is from genome assembly GCF_037072045.1 of Oceanobacillus sp. MO10714A. Lineage (NCBI taxonomy): Bacteria > Bacillati > Bacillota > Bacilli > Caryophanales > Bacillaceae > Oceanobacillus > Oceanobacillus sp. MO10714A. The sequence continues at coordinate 6,665 of NZ_JAXHDC010000080.1, forward strand.
TTTTGGTGGCTTGTTTTTCCGGGTATAATAATATTCCACAAACTTTACAAATCCCCCGAATGTCATGACTTCAAATAATACCCAGAT
>NZ_JAXHDC010000081.1:0-6331 GCF_037072045.1 Oceanobacillus sp. MO10714A
AATATATTTTTACTATCGTGGGGTGGAGCAAAGCCGAAACACCATTGAGAAACATCTCTGAATAGGCTTTGTGAGGAGTGTAAGCTTCCCCGAATTATCCCGAAACACGACGAATAGTCCTTATTCTATTATTATGCATGAGCAAAACTTGCATATTTCTTATTACCGCGGGGTGGAGCAGTCCGGTAGCTCGTTGGGCTCATAACCCAAAGGTCGCAGGTTCAAATCCTGCCCCCGCAACCAAATTAAGGTCCGGTAGTTCAGTTGGTTAGAATGCCTGCCTGTCACGCAGGAGGTCGCGGGTTCGAGTCCCGTCCGGACCGCCATTATTTAGAAAAAAGTTATTACGGCTCGGTAGCTCAGTCGGTAGAGCAACGGACTGAAAATCCGTGTGTCGGCGGTTCGATTCCGTCCCGAGCCACCATTTGTATTATTGTTGGAGGGGTAGCGAAGTGGCTAAACGCGGCGGACTGTAAATCCGCTCCCTCAGGGTTCGGCAGTTCGAATCTGCCCCCCTCCACCATTTGATATAGGGGTATAGTTTAATGGTAAAACGAAGGTCTCCAAAACCTTTGATGTGGGTTCGATTCCTACTACCCCTGCCATTGTTTTTTTGATTTAAATGGCGGTCGTGGCGAAGTGGTTAACGCACCGGATTGTGGCTCCGGCACTCGTGGGTTCGACCCCCACCGGTCGCCCCATTTAATAGTTAGTTATTATTGGGCTATAGCCAAGCGGTAAGGCAACGGGTTTTGGTCCCGTCATTCCTAGGTTCGAATCCTAGTAGCCCAGTTATGATGCGGAAGTAGTTCAGTGGTAGAACACCACCTTGCCAAGGTGGGGGTCGCGGGTTCGAATCCCGTCTTCCGCTCCATTTTTTTATCTGGCGGTATAGCCAAGTGGTAAGGCAGAGGTCTGCAAAACCTTTACCACCGGTTCGAATCCGGTTACCGCCTCCAATGCCGGTGTGGCGGAATAGGCAGACGCGCAAGACTCAAAATCTTGTTCCTTCACGGGAGTGTCGGTTCGACCCCGACCACCGGTATAATTAGACTAACTTGAAGAAACTTTAAAAAGTGAGAACCATACACAAACATTGTCATATCCACGTTTGCGTATGGTTTTTAAATTGCAAGAAGAACTTGGAATAACATAAAAACATATTTTTTTTTATTTTCTCCAGGTTTTATTTTTATCGTTGTTGCCGTCATTACCTACTTTATACACGGAATGAAACCAAGCGATTTTGGAAGGGCGTGGAAGGCATCAGGTAAAACAATCATTGCTGCCAGTACAGCCCTTGTGTTTACGGTTCCGATGGTGCAAGTATTTATCAATACGGCAGGAGGAGCAGCGGGATATCCGGAAATGCCGATAGCTTTAGCGGAAGGCGTGGCAAATCTTGCAGGTTTCATGTATCCGATTTTTGCAACATTTATTGGAGGGATCGGAGCATTTGTAGCTGGAAGTAATACGGTAAGTAATATGATGTTTTCCTACTTCCAATTCGGGGTCGGCGAACGGATTGGTGCTGATCCCTCTTGGGTAGTTGCCCTTCAGGCAGTTGGTGGCGCAGCAGGTAACATGATTTGTGTGCATAATGTTGTAGCGGCATCAGCTGTTGTTGGACTTGTAGGAAAAGAAGGGCATGTCATACGTAAAACGCTTCTGCCGTTTTTCTATTACTCGCTTTTAGCAGGATCTATCGGCTATTTCATTATATGGACCGCGGAAAAAGGAATTTTTAATATCGGTTCAATCATTGCGCTAGTTATTTGGACGATTGCGATTTACATTATTGCGACAAACAACAAGCGCTTGAATGCAATTGGAGGAAATAAGAAGAGCGCATAAATTGCCTTCGTTTCCCTCTTTTAGGTAGGTTTAGATTGAGTTTTACCACGTATTAACGATCTGTAATACGCCCACTTCTAAACATGGGGGAAGCCCAACATGTGAAGGTGGGGGGTATACAGTCCGTAACTCCCTGATTCTGTTCAACTAACATTCAGTGGGGGGGAAGGAATTCCCAACTGAATGAGTTTCACTTTATAACGCTGCTAACTCCAATGTACATATCGTGACTTTGGAGTTAGCAGCATTTAATATTTTACATAATTTTTAGGCTAGGATTTTACCGAAATTTTGCGCTTGTATCCAGTGGATAAGGAATATCTAGTTTGTTCGAAATAGTGAAGTTCCTATTCTCGGGTAAACTATTACTTACTTTTAAGCTCAGTGATCTGTATTGTCATTTTTTTGATGTTCCCGGTCGTTCTGTTGCTTAAGGATGACATAATATTGCTCCGAACCGAGTCCACCTTCATTAATCATGTCTGCAATTTCCCTGGAGCGTGTTTCCTTTGTTCGGTCAATCGTAATTTTTTGTTTTTCATGATTAGGCATATTAAAATCCTCCTTTCTTCCTTTCGTTTTAACAGAAGTTTTGATTATTTGCTTTATTACGTAATAATTTATATTCACTTTCTCTATATGCGGTTAATACGCATATAATGAAAGATTGGTTGACTAATTACCGTAAATTGCTTATCATTTAAGAACATCAATACATCATTGAATAAACGCATTAATTCACTAAAGTATTTTAGTAATATAAGAAATTATAATATAAAATGCTGTAATAACTTAGGTATCCAGGGCTAGCCGCGTCCGGCTCCAGCGCCCAGCAACTAGCAGATCTTTTGGTGGGACGAGCAGTGCGCAGTCCCAAACTTCACACTCCTCCAATCGATAAGTCAACATCGGCTCTCTACGTTCGCCGTGTTTCCTTTATCTCATTCCGGAGTGCTCCAGTTTGTACGTTGCTAAACGGGCGCTTGCGCCTTTGTTTAGTGATTTTAAGGACTGTTATATTCTAAGCATGTAAATAGATTTTTAGAAAATAACGGAGGATACGATGAAGAAGAGCATAACCTTTACAAAATCACTCATTCCAATAATCGGTTTAATCATTGCAGGAGCAAGTTCTATTTTCATTTGGGATGCTGGCATGAGTTTTCCGTTAATCGTTGGGGTGATATTAGCTTCCATCATGGCTGTTCGTTCTGGGTGGGAGTGGAATGAAGTTCAAAAGATGATGGCAAACGGTGTAAGCAGGGTTTTGCCAGCATTATTTATTTTATTAACGATTGGTATGATTATAGGATCCTGGATAGCTAGTGGGGCGATTCCTACGATGATTTACTATGGCATGATGCTGATTAGTCCAGCCTGGTTTGTTCCAATCACTAGCCTTGTGACGGGGATTGTGTCCATTACACTTGGAACATCCTTTACCGCTATCGCAACAGTCGGGATAGCTTTTATGGGAATTGGTGATGCATTAGGATTTTCTCCGGCACTTGTTGCGGGAGCTATTGTTTCTGGAGCGTTTTTTGGAGATAAACTCTCCCCATTGTCTGACACAACAAATATTGCCGCGGCGATGGTTGAAACAGATTTATTTAGTCATGTTAAACATATGTTATGGGATACGATTCCTGCATTCTTGCTAGCACTTGGATTATTTTGGATGATCGGGAAATCTGAAGTGACGGATATTAAATTGGATTCAGCTTTAATTGATATGTTCATGGAAACGTTAAATGATTGGTTTGTCATTCATCCATTATTATTACTGCTTCCAGTCTTTACTGTTTTTTTAATGATCAGACGGGTGCCGGCACTACCGGCTTTAATGAGTGTTGGTTTATTGGGTGCTGCTATTGCTGTCGTTGTACAAGGAAGTTCTATTGCGTCAACCGTTCAAGCAATGTCAACTGGCTTTGCAATCGAGACGGGTGTTGAAGCTGTAGATTCCCTATTAAATCGCGGCGGGTTTACCTCCATGCTGGAGACAGTCGGTATCTTAATTGTTGCCACAGCTTTTGGTGGTATCCTAGAAGAAACGGGATCATTTAAAGTCTTAACAAGAAAACTGTTGGAGAAGGTAAAGACAACCGGATCTTTAATCGCCTCTACCTTATTAACTACATCTGTTGTTGTGTTAGCAAGTGGGGAGCAATATTTATCTATTATATTGCCGGGAAGAACCTTTGTGCAGAAATATAAAGAAATGAATATTGATACGAAAAATTTATCTAGAACAGTTGAATCAATGGCTACGGTTGGCATAAACCTTGTGCCTTGGAGTGTGACCGCAGTGTTTGCCTCGGGAATTCTAGGAGTAAGTGCTTGGGAATACATACCATATGCATTCTTTATTTATCTTGTTCCATTGATAAACCTGCTGTTTGGGTTTACTGGATGGACGATTGCTAGAAAAGATTATAGCGAATAAGAGCTATAAAGTAAATAAAAAGCCTATCCCAATGGGGAGAAAGGCTTTTTATTTTTGTACGAATTATTTAATGGTAGCGGCCCCAGTTTCCATCTGCAACTCTACGGAGAGATGATCACATAACGCATCAACAAAATCCGCACTGTCATTTAAGTATTCACTTTGCACGGCGCTCATGCCAAGCCCCTTCGCCTTATTGATCGCATCCGTTGTAATCTCCTGGATCGCTTCAATATTTTCTATAACGGACAGTGCTTCAATAAAGATAACGGCTGGGACGTTTTTTGCATGTAGCTCATCAACTACATCAAGCACATCCGGCCCTAACCAGCGCTGGGGAAGAGGTTTACCGCTCCGATAAGCTAGATGGTAGTCTTTAACAGGAAGAGAATCGGCAACCTTCTTAGCCAATGTTTCGTATTGCATAATCATCGTTTGATGTGCTTTCGGAACGCCGGGCTTGCTGTGGACCGTGAACACGATTTCCGCTTGCTTTCGTTCCGCTTCTGGCAGCCATTCGTAAGCGGTTTTCGCACGGTCAGCTAAAACTTCGACAAATTGGTCATGATCACAGTAGGTTGCTACATGGACGATTTTCGTTTGGTCATTTTCTTCCCGAAATATTTTGGTGAATCGCTTTTCATATGCATTACTGCCCGTAAGCGAATCAAATGGTGTGAGACTGAATGTAGCGATTCGCTTCGGGTTTAGCTTAATACATTCCTCAGCAACGGTTTGAATCGATGGTTCTGTATGGTGGTTGGCTACATAGACAATCCATTTTTCACCAGATTCTTTCGTTAATTTCTTTACCAATGCTCGGCCGACGCGTGCTGTATTCGCTCCTAAAGGGTCAGCCATGCCGTGTGCCTCATATGTCTTGACCCCTGCAGCGATATTTTCCTCTGTAGCTGTTCCATGATAAATATCATTGTAAAATCCAGCAACATCATCAATCGATGTGAGACTTCCATAACTAAATAAAACAAGAATATTCATTGAATCACTCCAATCCATATATCCAATCAACCATAATCTCAAGTCCTTCAATTACTTCCACGTTTGGGTTCATTAAATATTTTACATCAAGTAATTTGACTCGGTCGTTTTCAATTGCTTGCAGGCTACTCCAGCCGGGATTCTCACTTAATTCGGTGAAATCTTCTTCCCCATTACCGAAGAAGTCAAGCAGGAAAATATAATCTGGATCCATCTTCATCACTTGTTCAATGGAAGCGGGAGTAGAGCCTTCCAAGCCGATTTTATCCACTGCAGGTGTTGCTCCAGCTAATTGGATTAAATCATAGGAAATGTTTCCAGGTCCCATCATGAATGGTCCGGTTCCTGCTCCGACTTCCGAAAGAACTAAGACAGATGGTGCATCTTGATCTTCTGGAATTTTACTTTGAATTGCTGCGAGATCATTTTCCATCTGTTCAATCAATTCGGCTGCTTTTTCCGTTTCTCCAACTGCTTGACCGATTACTTCGATATTTTCCATGAATTGTGCAAGTGTGCCCATCGTTTCAAAAGTAATAATCGGTAGGTCAATTTCACTTAAAATACTACTCGCATCTTCTTCCTGCCCATGCATTTTCGTTAGTAAAAGTAAATCTGTTTCATAGGCGAGGACTTCTTCTGGATCAATATATGCTGCCGTAGAAACCCGATTAGGAATTTCCTCGGCTTTTTCGGTATTTGTTGACAAATGTTCATCTTCAACAGAACTAGAGATAGCGACAACTCTGCTTGGATCGACAAGTTCCAGTAAAATTTCCGTTACGTCAAGCGATAATGGTAAAATATTTTCCGGTTTTTCATTGATTGTTATTTCTTCCCCATCATGTTCAATCGTTACTGGAAAATCTTGTGTATTTTTGTCTTCTGCGGTTTCGACTTTATTGGCGTCTTCCGCTTCATCTGTTTTCGTCCCATCAGTCGACCCGCAGCCAATTAGAAATATGGCGATATATAATATACTGCTTACAATAAATAGATTCCTTTTCATTATATTCCTCCTCGAACATGATT
>NZ_JAXHDC010000082.1:0-6120 GCF_037072045.1 Oceanobacillus sp. MO10714A
GGAATTATTATGAGTGAAACAAATCATACAACACTTGGTGTAACAGGGATGACCTGTGCAGCCTGTTCTAATCGTGTTGAAAAGGTTTTGAATAAAATGGATGGGGTCAAGGCTCAAGTTAATTTAACAACAGAAAAGGCATCGATAGATTATGATCCAGAGAAAACCTCTATTGAAGACATATCGAAAAAAATAGAGAATGTTGGTTATGGTGTTCTAACGGAGAAAACAGACCTTGATGTCTTTGGAATGACTTGTGCAGCTTGCTCTACCCGTATTGAAAAAGTATTGAACAAACAAGATGGAGTAAAACATGCAACTGTTAATCTAACGACAGAAAGTGCAACGATTGAATATAATCCGGGGTTAGTTGATGTAAAATCATTGGTTGATAAAATCAAAAATGTTGGCTATGATGCTAAACCAAAGGCAGAAGCGAAAGAAAAACAAACTTATAAAGAAAAACAACTAAAAAATATGAAGACGAAATTAATTATTTCAGTCTTACTATCTGCACCATTATTATTAACAATGCTTGTTCATTTATTTGGGATGAGTATACCAGATATCTTCATGAACCCGTGGTTCCAATTTGCTTTGGCGACACCAGTTCAATTCATCATTGGATGGCAATTTTATGAAGGTGCATATAAGAACCTACGTAATGGTGGGGCAAACATGGATGTACTTGTTGCTTTAGGTACAAGTGCGGCTTATTTCTATAGTTTATACGAAGCATTTATGACTATTGGCAATCCAGAATATATGCCACATTTATACTTTGAAACCAGTGCTGTTTTGATTACGTTAATTTTGTTTGGTAAATATTTGGAAACGAGAGCGAAAAGTCAAACAACAAATGCTTTATCCAAATTGCTTAATTTACAAGCAAAAGAAGCTCGTGTAATTAGAGATGGTAAAGAATTAATGATTCCTGTAGAAGAAGTTGTCGTTGGAGATCGCTTAATTGTCAAACCGGGAGAAAAGATACCGGTAGATGGTATGGTTGTAAAAGGTAGAACTTCGGTAGATGAATCCATGCTTACAGGAGAATCAATTCCAATTGAAAAGGATTCAGGGGCAAAATTAATTGGATCTACTATTAATAAAAATGGCTCCATTGAAATGGAAGCAACAAAAGTAGGAAAAGATACGGCCCTTGCATCTATTGTCAAGGTCGTGGAAGAAGCTCAAGGATCAAAGGCGCCAATTCAACGATTAGCGGATGTTATTTCAGGTTATTTCGTTCCAATAGTGGTCGGTATTGCTATCCTTACTTTTATTATATGGATTACTTTAGTCGAGCCGGGTCAGTTAGAACCTGCTTTAGTTGCAGCAATTGCTGTACTTGTTATTGCCTGTCCATGCGCTTTAGGACTTGCAACACCAACATCCATTATGGTCGGAACAGGAAAAGCTGCAGAAAGTGGAATCTTATTTAAAGGTGGGGAACACCTAGAGGGAACACATGAGTTAGAAGCAATCGTACTTGATAAGACGGGTACAATCACAAAAGGAAAACCAGAAGTAACTGATTTTTCAGGTGATGAAGAGACATTACAATTATTGGCTAGTGCAGAAAAAGGGTCTGAACATCCACTTGCAGAAGCAATTGTGGCATACGCTACAGAGAATAATATCGACTTTTTGGAAGTAGAACATTTCGAGGCAGTACCGGGTCACGGTATTGAAGCAAAAATTTCTGGAAAAAACATTCTTGTTGGTAATAGAAAGTTAATGAATGATCATCAAATTAATACAGCAGGTTATGAAGAAAAATTAGTTAATTATGAAACTGATGGTAAAACAGCGATGTTGATTGCCATTGATGGTGAGTACCGGGGAACAGTTGCTGTTGCAGATACTATAAAAGAAACGGCTCCAGAGGCTATTAAGCAATTGAAAGATTTAGGAATAGAAGTGTTTATGTTAACAGGTGATAATGAAAGAACAGCCAAAGCAATAGCAAAACAAGTTGGAATTGATCAGGTAATCGCTGAAGTATTACCTGAAGAAAAAGCAGCTAAAGTAAAAGCAATCCAAGAACAAGGTAAGAAAGTTGCAATGGTTGGGGATGGTGTTAATGATGCACCTGCACTTGTTACAGCGGATATTGGGATTGCCATTGGAACTGGTACAGAAGTAGCAATTGAGGCTGCTGATGTTACGATTCTTGGTGGTGAGCTATTGCTTATATCGAAGGCGATTAAAATCAGTCATGCAACGATTCGAAATATCCGTCAAAACCTTTTCTGGGCATTCGGATATAATACAGCCGGAATACCAGTTGCAGCAATTGGATTACTTGCACCGTGGATTGCTGGTGCAGCAATGGCGTTAAGTTCAGTAAGTGTTGTTACTAACTCACTTCGTTTAAAAAGAGTGAAGTTATAAAATATATTAAATTTATTTAAAGGAGGTGAAAATATAATGGAAAAGAAAACATTAGACGTACAAGGCATGTCTTGTGGTCATTGCAAAATGTCAGTTGAAGGTGCATTGAAAAAATTAGATGGCGTGTCAGCAGCTGAGGTTAATTTGGAAGCTGGAAAAGTAGATGTTACTTTTGATGAATCAAAGGTAAATGTTGATGCCATGAAAGAAGCAATTGAAGAACAAGGCTATGATGTTGCCTAAATATACGAAAAAGGCTGGTTTTCGCAGAGAAGACCAGCCTTTTAATATACATTTCAAAAGGTATGAGGGTGGTTTCATATTTGGATAAATAATGTTACTTTCACTAAGGGAACCAATATGTTAACCATTAGAAATTAGATAGTATTAAAGAACAAACTTTACCAACACTGACATCAACGTAAAAAATACTAAAATCCCAACAATAAAAATTGTAATCCAAAGAGCATTCCCTTTCTTTTGAAGAATTTTATACTCTTTATAAGTGATTTCTCCTTTTGCAAATCTTAACCCATTGTCATTCGGTTCAATAGAATAATGCTTTCCTTCTAAGTCCTCCAAAATAACTTTTGTAATTAAAGAGGACTTATTCCCCATTTCCGTTTCAAGACTTACCCAATCATTTAAACTACTTTGGACCTTAAAACAGTTGCCACCTGCCAAGTCAATCCTAATTAATTTGTATAAGGAGCTTTCCCATATCTTTTTGGACAGTTCATGAGTTTGTTGTTCAATAAAACTATAGGAAAAACACAAAATATCTCACCTCGACTTCACTTTTTCCCTAAAACAAGAAAGTTAATTAGGTGCAAATTTACTATTATTATATCATATGAAAATAATTTAAACTGTTAATTAAAATTCTAATATTTATATTTTTAGTGGAATTTTTCTAAGACGACAGTAGATGATTTCAAGGATACCTAAATAATTAATAATCATTAAGACACCTTCAGCTTTAACCAATGTCATAGAGCGAATTGTCAATGGAATAGAGAGGGGCTGTACGTAATCCAAAACAATTCCGTACAGCCCTTCTTAATGTTTATTCCGTAAAATTAGTATACTTCTACTTGCCCCATCATACCGTTATCCTCATGCTCTAGAATATGGCAATGGTACATATAGATTCCCTCTTCCGGAAAGGTGACGAGCAATCTGACTCGTTCGCCCGGTTCAATAAGAACACTATCTTTCAGCCCTTGTTCATTCGGAGCTGGTTCCCTTCCATCACGCGATATGATTTTGAACTGAGTACCATGAATATGGAATGGATGTATCATTCCCCCCATTTCGTCTGGCTTGTTATAAACTTCCCAAACTTCTGGGACTCCTTTCTTTTGCCGCAAGTCAATCCGTTCAGGATCGAATTTCTTGCCGTTGATGGTGACCTTATCCATCATTCCAAACAATTCAATCTCCTTGGTAACCGGCAAGGATTTCTCTTCTTCTGTAAGGAAGGTAGTGTCATCGGTCCAAGATATGGATTCCATTTCTCCCGTTCCGCCGTCGATATCCAAATCAAAAGGTAACAGAGCATTACCTTCTTCATCAGTAATGGCAATTGGCTCATCGGAATCCATCGCTGAAAAATCAATTAGGATTTCAGCACGCTCCGATGGGGACAGCGTAATCTCATCCATTTCAACCGGCTCATGCAATAACCCGCCATCTGAAGCAATCTGAGTAAATGTAGCTCCATTGCTTAAACGGAACGTGTAATTTCGGGCGTTCGCGCCGTTTAGGATTCGAAAACGCATCAACGGTTTTGTCACAGTCAGTTTCGGATTAAGCGTACCATTAACGAGCGATACATCTCCGATTGTTCCATCACTGTTCATCAGATTTTTATAATCCAGTTGCTTGTTTTTGTCAAAGAGACGATCCTGAAAAATGAGAGGGATATCATCTACACCATAAGTATGAGGTAAAGCAGGAGCTTCTCCATCCGTCTCCTCCACATAGAGCATTCCCGCAAGCCCTTTGAAAACTTGTTTAGCAGTTGATTTGTGTGGATGTGGGTGATACCACAATGTCGCTGCCGGCTGATCCGCTTTTAAGGTGACGATTTTACTTTCACCCGGCTGAATTACATCACTCGGACCACCATCCTCAGTTCCCGATACTTCAAGACCGTGCCAGTGAAAGGTTGTTGGTTCGTTTAATTCATTCCGGACCTTCACTTTAACGGTTTCCCCCTCTTTCAGCTGTAAAGTCGGACCCAACAAATTCCCATTATATCCGTAAGTATTGGTTGGAGAGCCATCAAAGAATTGCGTCGTGCCTTCTTGTGCGACTACCTCATAATCGAACTCTGAGTCCTCCTGTTTTTCTAACAGAGGTGGTATTACCAACTCCTGAGTTCCTTTGGAGGCTTGAAGAGGGGGGATATTATCATGGTCCATGTGTTCTTCCATACCTTCCATGTCTCCGTGGTTCATATCCATATTTTCTTCATGTTGCATTTCTCCAGACTCCATAGTTTGTTCTACGGACTGTTGTTCTGTTGTGATGTTTGTGCAACCCGTCAATATTAGCAACAAGCCTGCACCTGTCAATATACTTTTTTTCATTTGTTCGCTCCTTTATTCGTCAAGTATAAGTTGTTGAAAATATCATTTCGGTTTTTGCATTTTAGATTTCTGATGTGTTATTTAGTTGTAATCACCACGAGTTAGAAAACTACCTTTAATACATTTTCCTCCTTCCCTTACCATTCAATCTATCGCAATTATCATACCGAACAAATATCGAGAAATAATGCATAATTGGAGTAAAAACTAATCACTATTTAATTTAGATGTTGAGTATAAAATGGATTATTCTACTGAAATGTCATTGATATTAAATGACACTGGATTTTTTATAACCTTTTGTAATCCACTTGGAAAAGGGATGAAGATTTGTCTTAGAAATATTGTAATTCATATTTTGCAAAGTCTGCATATAATCTGCAAATTCACTGGTTAGAATATAAGCAAGCTTTATTTTATTAGGAGGGATTATTTAAATGCAAAGTAGAAAAATCGTAATAGGGATAATTACTATATTCACAGTACTTATCTTATCTGCATGTGCAGGTGCAAATGAAGGAGAAAATATAGAAACCGAATCTAATACGGAAGAAAATGTGGAATCCAATAATGATGAAATGGATATGGAAGAATCTGATACCAATGAAGATATGGAAGGCATGGATCATTCTGGTATGAACCATTCTAGCACTGGTGAAGTTCCTGAAGGCTTACAAGAAGCGGATAACCCTACTTATGAGGTTGGTAGCCAAGCTATAATTGAATCTGATCATATGCCGGGTATGAATGGTGCTGAGGCGACAATTGTTGGCGCATACGATACGACGGTATATACTATTTCCTACACACCAACTGGTGGAGAACCAGTAAAAAATCATAAATGGGTTATCCATGAAGAGATTGAAGAAGCAGGAGCTGAACCTTTTGAACCGGAAACTGAAGTTACTCTTAATGCAGACCACATGGAGGGTATGGACGGTGCAACTGCAGTAATCGATTCAGCGGAAGAAACAACCGTATATATGGTTGATTTTATAGCTACCGATTCTGGAGAAGAGGTGAAAAACCATAAATGGGTAACAGAAAGTGAATTATCACCAGTAGAATAAGTTTTAAATTAGGGACCTATCCGCAAATCGGGTAGGTTCTTTTTGTAGTAGTTGAATTATAA
>NZ_JAXHDC010000083.1:0-6002 GCF_037072045.1 Oceanobacillus sp. MO10714A
CTATCACATTACCACCACTGTGTAAGGAAGCATCAGCCAATGCACCCATACATCCCACTTGGGCTCCACCGTAAATTAAAGTTTTATTATTATTGGCTAATTCTTCTCCAAATCTTTTTGCATGTTCTATATAAACGCTGTTTATTCCCGTACTTGACCCACAAAATACAGCAAGACTTTTAATCTCCATTTCAACCACACCTTTGCTCCCGGTTTATTTACTTAAAGATATCTATTGGACAGCTTTCGTTTATGTTCTAAGAAAATTTCTTCCAAATCTATATTATATTTATTCGCAATAACAACTACATTACCTAATACATCACCAAGTTCTTCTGTTAAATTCTTCTTACTTTCTGCTAATGAAATAGGATGCTCATCTGGTCGGTCTCGTCCGATTTCTAGAGCTCTAATTGCTCTAGCGACTTCTCCCGTCTCTTCTGACAAGAAGCCAATACGTACAAAAATATCTAAATCAGCCCAACCTTTTGACTTATAATATTCAGCAATCCAATTTTGAAATTCCTTCGCTTCCATTTTAGACTTCTCACCACACTTCAAATAAAATTAAATGAACATTATTCTTTGAAACATCTTAAATTTCATGACCTTTAGGTGAATAAGTGAAATGCTATAATCTCTTGAATCTCATAACAATCTTTATAAATTGTAACATTTAAGCACCTATAATGACCACAGAGAGTGGCATTTCTTATATACAAATAAGTCCAGGGATGAATGAAAGAAAATGAAGCAAATAATCATAATTATAAACCAATGTTTGAATCATGAATATATAGTGAAACGTAATATGAAGTGATATAATAAAATAAAATATTCATAAAAGTGGTGATGAATACGTGAATACTGCTAAGGATCGTTTACTTAAAATTATTGATGAAATACCTGAAAAAGATGTGGATAAAATTCTGGATTTTGCCGAGTTTTTAAAAGCTAAAAGCGATAAAAGTGTATCTGAGGATTTAACAGAAGCCAGTGAGAGCAGTTTGGATTTTTGGGATAATGACATTGATGACGAGGTTTGGAACAATGTATAAACAAGGTGATATTGTTTTAATACCAGTTCCATTCAGTAATTTAAAACAACAAAAGCAACGTCCTGTGCTCATTATTTCAAACGACAGTTATAATGAGGTGATGGAAGATATCGTTGTTTTAGCTATCACTTCAAAAATTAGGGATCTTTTATATTCTATTGTAATCGATTCAAAAGATTTGACAGAGGGAGAACTTAAAAAAACATCAGAAATAAGGGCAGACAAAGTATACACACTATCTAAAAATATTGTCAGAAAAAAATTTGGACATGTGAACACTGAAAATTTGGAAGCTGTTCGGGTGAAAATAAATAAAGTTATACAATAAAACATATGGCACGGTCTCTAACTATCTAAGAGTTCGTGCCACTCCATAATTTATATTATTCATCATCTTCTTCAATACGGAATAGATCATTCATATCTTTAATATTTAATGCACCTACCATATAATATGACTACAGGGTGCTTTTCGACTATTACTTCTTCATTCCTGTATAGATGTGAATGGCATCTCGTAAAAATGCGGCAGTACCGGGTTGTTCTTTATCGTAGTATGCTGTAAATCTTTCATCATCAACATATCTTTGAGCAAGGCCTGCATGTGCTTCCTTACTGTATTTGCTCCAATAAAAAGTTAGCCATTGTTTGTGTAAATCAGCTGCTTTTTGAGCGATATCACTAGCTGGATCACCAGTTTTAAAAGCTTTCGATAATGTTTCTGTTAGCTGTTCTGAAAGCTTTGTCACAGCTTCATATTCTTCCTGAGTCATGTTCATTATCTTTTTATTCGATTTCTCCACTGTCTCAATTCCATGTTTTTCACGAATTTCTTTCCCATATTTGAGCTCATTTTCATCTATCATTTTTTTCTTAAATCCTTCAAATTTTTCTTTATCTGACATGTTAATTTTTCTTTCTTTTGAAGCGATTGTTTTATCTACATTTGCTATCAGTAGATCTAGCTGTTCTCTTTTTTCAAGGAGTTTTTGCCGATGTTCTTTAAGTGCAGTTACTCCATCAAAAGAAGGTGCAGTTAAAATATCCTTTATGCTATTTAAGCTGACGCCAAGCTCTTTATAAAATAGGATTTGCTGTAATCTGTCTATCTCTGCCTGACCATATATCCGATACCCTGATGAATTAATTCTTGCCGGCTTAAGAATTCCAATTTCATCATAATATCTCAATGTTCTTCCACTAACACCTGCTAGTCTTCCAAGACTTTGCACTGTATATTCCATCAGATCACCTCCTTGTAAATAATGTTACACCTTTACGCAACGTCAATGTCAACAGTATTAAATAAATTTCTTTAAAAAATATCCTTAAAATCTATGTTAAAACTTGCCTGTTAATTTTGGCATTCGGAAAGCAACTTCATCTTACTTTAATGGGAAAGCAACTGAGTTTTATTTTCCCATTAGCTTGTTCACCTTACTTTAATGGGAAAACAACAGGGGTTTATTTTCCCAATAGCATATTCATCTTACTTTAATGGGAAAACAACAGGGTTTTATTTTCCCATCAGCATGTTCATCTTACTTTAATGGGAAAACAACAGGGTTTTATTTTCCCATCAGCATGTTCATCTTACTTTAATGGGAAAACAACAGGGGTTTATTTTCCCATCAGCATGTTCATCTTACTTTAATGGGAAAGCAACTGAGCTTTATTTTCTCATTAGCATATTCATCTTACTTTAATGGGAAAACAACTAGTTTTATTTTCCCATTAGCATGTTCATCTTACCTTAACGGGAAAACAACTAGGATTTATTCTCCCATTAGCATGATTATCTTACTTAATTGGGAAAGTATCCGTCCGCCGGGCAACTGAACGGTAATCAGGACGCACAAATAATGACCGAGCAAGATACTTACGTTCAATGAGAGCATTCATTCATTTTGAGAAGGCTTTTTTAATTAATAACGGCTAGTACAACATTAAAGGCTAGGGGCGTTAAATTAGGATGATTTGCTTCAATTTTTCAGGGTGCGAAAGTTCAGTTAATAATAAGCATAAAAAAACAGCCAACTTTTAAAGTTAGCCGCTTCTTTTGTTCGGATAATATTCATTTAATTCTACTGTTCACCATTATTGACTTAAAAAATGATGTTTTTAATTTTTATAAACACGCCCGTTATAGAAGAGTGACCAATGCCAATTAGCTGTTATCCTTTTCTGCCGATATCATTAAGAACATAGGTCTTCGAGTCTCATTTTTCATTTCAGGAATACTTATTAACATTTCATCAGAAGGAACCGATTCCTTTACAGCTTTTACAGTAAAACCAGTGTCAATTAAATCATTTATATATGTTGAAATTGTACGATGGTATTTTATAACATGCTCATCTAGGAAGGTTGTTTCACGTACTCCTTCTATTTGGTAATTATCAACTGGCCAATGCAGAGGATTTCCCTTTTCATCATAATACCAATCCTGTTCATTCCGCGAAGTGAAAATTGGATGTTCAACTGAGAAAACGAAATTTCCATCGGTCTTTAGATAATCATGAACCTTTTCGCAGATTAATTTAAACGACTTGATATAGTGAAAGGCCAACGAACTGATTACTATATCAAATTGAGAGCTTGAAAAATCTATGTCTTCAATGGGAGCTTTTATATACGAAATTAAAGGATCATTTGTCATTTCGCGTGCTCTTTGAATCATTTGTTTAGAGATATCTACACCTATAACATAGCTTGCTTGTTGCTCACGAGCATATCGGCAATGCCAGCCAAAGCCGCAACCTAAATCGAGAACATTTTTATCTTTTAGATTTGGTATTAGTTCTCTAAATATATGCCACTCTCCGGCACCTTCAAGTCCTTTAACTGATCGTGGCATTTGTTCATAAGCGGAAAAGAAATTTGGATCGTCATATTTATTTTGTTTCATTTTCAATACATCTCCTATTATTAAGATAGCCTCCTAAAATTAACATTACATCTATTTTAGGAGGCTATACGTCTCCTGCTAACCATTCGTTTCACCTCATTATTTTCTCTTTAAACTATATTTTTATAATAACACAACGCTTTACGCTTAATCCTTCTAATTCCAATAACCTAATTCAATTAACTGGCTCAACAGTTGAATAAATGTTGTGGAAACCTTTACATATATAGCAATCTCTATAAAATGTATCATCTAAAATTAAATTAATATAAATGTATGATAAAATTCAAAGTAAGACAGGAGGTTTTTAGAATATGAACTGGGGTTTAACTGCAGAATAATCGCTCTATTTTAATAATCGGGCCAGAATTATGGAGTAATGTATGTGGACTTTTAGTAGGATTTGAATAGGGGAGTATGTAGCCGATGAGCAATATGACTAATGAACAAATACCAAAGGAAGCATGGAACGCATTAAGAATTGCAAAGAATGTACTCGGAAGCAAATTAATCGGTGTTTACCTTTATGGCTCGTCAGTAAACGGTGGCTTGCGTATCAATAGTGATGTCGATGTTCTTGCTGTCGTAAATCAGCGATTATCTAAAACTACTCGAAAAAAACTGACAGAACGGTTAATGACGATTTCAGGAAAAATAGGAAATGAAGAGGGGATGCGCTACCTTGAATTCATCGTTATTAATGAAAAAGATAACGTACCCCGACAATATCCACCGAGGAATGAATTAGTCTATGGTGAATGGCTTAGATCCGAGTTTGAAAAGGGTCAAATTCCGAAGCCAACGTTTGATCCTGACCTAGCTATAGTTTTAGCACAGGCGCGGGAGTATAGCATTTCACTATTTGGACCTGAGCTGTCAACGATACTTGATCCCATTCCGATAACAGATATTCAAAAGGCAATAAAGGAGACTTTACCAGAGTTAATTGATGGTATGAAAGGTGACGAACGTAATGTGCTATTAACTCTTGCTCGCATGTGGCACACTATGTCTGAAAGTATAATTTCTCCAAAAGACGTAGCTGCACAATGGGCAATCCCTAGATTACCAAAGCAGCAGGCGAAAGTGATCGATATCGCTAGAAAAGCTTACCTTGGAGAGTATAATGATAATTGGGATGGAATGGAAGCTGAAGTCATGCCGTTAGTCAATCATATAAGGGAAAAAATAGAGTCTCATTTCAATAGCTGAGCAATTTCTTGCAAAATTAAGGTCTTTAGCAATTGGATGCGATTGTTTTAAGATAAACCCAATAAACAAGATTATCATTTCTTATATGAAGTGAACAAAAGAATTAAATACATATCATCCAAACGAAAGAAGCAAAGTCCTCTTTTTATGAAAACTTTTTTGTTGTCATTTCTTCTTGAATAATGTATGGTAATACTTGTGCTTTTAAAGTGCGTAGTAAAACAGTTAGGAAAGAAGGGATTTTTTGAAGAAAGGACTTGCCATTCTTCTTGGTATTATATTAGTAGCCGGTTGTTCAAGTAACGATACTGATGAACTTGAACCGCAGGAACAGGAAGAATCTAATGAAATCGTTGACTCTGACGAAAACCTTGAAGATGAGGTCGACGGTGTTACTGAAGATGAAGAAAACGATGAAAACTCCGACGGTGCTACTGAAGATATAGAAAACCAAGAGGACAATTCTGACGATCGGGATACAAGCGATACAGTAGCAAATAATGGTGATTTGGAAACATATCCAGAGTTTGACATAATAGCAGAGCATATTGACTTAGATAAGTATCAAGGCGTTGTTGAAACGGATAACAAAGGAAACCGTATTATTTTATTTGAAGATGAAAATGGGCATTCAGAATACAAAAGTATTTTCATCAAACATGATAACCGTTTAAAGATTGTTGAATTTAATAATGATGGTTTACTATACAACGAGATTATAAAATAATCATCTCTTTAAAGACAGTAGAGGTTAATGAATTTACAATTATCCTTGAAGATTGATAACCATATTAGTTTAAAAAGATTGCCTTAGATGGCAGTCT
>NZ_JAXHDC010000084.1:0-5820 GCF_037072045.1 Oceanobacillus sp. MO10714A
AATCGTCTAGGAGTTTATTGCAGCAACATCTGCTCTGCGCACAAATGTATTACTATTTGAGTAAGCTTCTACAAGTAGTCTTCTTCCGCTTTTGCTATTAATCTTGATCATCTTGGTCTGGATAAAGCTGGTTAATCACTTCAACAAACTTTTCAACGGTATAGCCATTCGGTTTATCTTCCGTTTTTTCCATCATCATTGCGATTAAAATATCATGTGAATCATGCGGATATCCGACAAACCAGCTATTGATGGATCCACCCGCTTCGGCAGTCAATTTTAATTCGACCGTTCCCGTTTTTCCTGCAAGTGGAACATTCGCATCTTTCGCTTGTTGTGCCGTTCCATCTGTAACGACTGCACGAAGAATATCATCGATCAACTTCGCATCTTCCTTTGTAATAAGCTTATCTTTCCAGATTTGCCCTGTTTCTTCTTCAAGCAGTAAGGTAGGTTTCAACATATTCCCTTCATTTAAAAACATGGTATACGCAGTGGCTAAATGCAAGGCACTCATTTCCAGTTCTCCTTGACCGTAACTGGAGTTCGCAAGCAAGACTTCATCCGTTAATTCACCACTGTTTGAAAGGGTTGAACCTGCGATCGGATACTCGTAAGGAAGTTCTTCCTCAAAGCCGAACCGTTTAAATTCCTCTGTAAAAACGTCACTTCCCATGTCTACTGCTTGCATGGCAAAGTAAATATTGTCTGAACGGAGGAGGGCATCTCTTAAGTCAACAGGACCATTAGATTCTGATACCCGTGTAACTTTGTAATTTCCCCATTCTTCCCCCTTACTCCACTGTAACCCTTCAATTTCAAACGTTTCATCAGGGTCCAGGGTACCTGCGTGGATGCCAGCAGCTGCCGTTATTGGTTTAAGAACGGAACCCGGCGCAAAACTTGCGGCAAACCGGTTGAGAAGAGGTTGTTTTGGATCATTCTCTAATTTATCCCATGTGTTGCCGGAAGTTCCATATAGTATTTCATTCGGATCAAAGGAAGGTGCGCTCACAAGTGCGAGTGTCTCCCCGGTTTTTGGATCGATCGCTGCTGTAGTACCTGTATCATCCCCATAGCTGTCAAATATTTTTTCTTGAACATTAATATCAATAGTAAGTTGAATGGTTTCTCCATTTTCAACCGGTTTTTCAGCAATGGTCACTTCATTTCCATCTTCTTTACGGACGCTAACAGTGACACCTTTTTTACCCTTCAGCTGCTCCTCGTAAAGTTGCTCTAAACCACGACGGCCAACTTGATCATTTGGTCCGTACTCATCACTGTCTGTTTTTTCCAGAAAGTCTGCTGTAACGTTTCCGATATAACCAACCAAATGCCCAGTTGCTTCACCGCCAGGATATATTCGACCGGTTAATTCCTTTCGCTGCACACCGGGAATAGCCATTAGTTGATTATAAGTGTCTTCATTTGTCGGAAGGATTGTTGTAATGGGGACAAATAAATGATCCTCAACCCAAGCAGCATCTAGTGCTTCGTTAATTTTTTCTTCATCCATATTTAAAATGCTCGCAATCTGTTTTATGGATTGTTCCCGATTCTCTAAATCCTCTGGCTTAATACCAATTTGATAAACAGTATCATTCATTGCTAGCGGCATCTGATTTCTATCGAGGATTTCACCGCGTTGTGGCTCTACAGATTGAATTCCAATTTCCCCGCCATCCTGTAATTCCGGATGGATAAAACCAGCATCCCACTCAACAAACCAGTTTGATTCGGCATCATCTTCCTCGCTAATAGCTTCTTGAACGAGGGTAGCTTCATAATCAAAGCTGATCGGCCCTGCGAGAGATTCCATTTCAACAGTGAATGGAAGGACCACACTCGGATTTTCTTCCTCTTTTAATGCTTGAATTTCTTCATCGGAAAGTTCATCAAACGTAATCTCGATATCTTTAATACTTAAATCTTCATAGATCTTTTTAAATCGTTCGATGGAGTCTTCTTTTGAAAAGTTCGATCTCGTTTCTTTGCTGAACATATCATAAAGCTTTTCAAATTCCTGTTCGCTCCAATAGGAAGTAAAAGTGGAAAAACGATCATTTGGTGAAACATCATCTTCCTTGGAGCACGCAACTAAAGCTAAGACAATAAAAATTAATAGAAAAGTTCGCTTCATTTTATTAACTCCGCCCCCTGATTCGTCATATATACCTAGTATATCATCATGCAAGTATTGTTTATAGAAATAAAACCATGAAAAAAATGTCACAAATTAGGAAAAGAACGCTAGAGGAGACCCCCTAGGCGTTCTTGTTTAACTTTCCATATGATTTCGGATTTCGGAATTAATCCGGTTGAACTCTGAATCTGGTACGACATAATACCAGACTCCATCAATGGTTGAACCAGAACCTTCAATTTCAAGTGTTTCTATATTATGTCTTGTTCCTAGATATCCAGTGAAAAGCTTCTGGATTTTTTTCATATCAAGGTCGGTTTGAACATTTCCGCCTAAAATATCAAGGATCTCACCAAATTTAGTAATATTGGAGAAGCTTGCACCTTTTTCCATAGCAGCTGCAACTACTGCCCGCTGTCTGTCATTCCGCCCCATATCTCCACGTGGGTCTTGTTTACGCATGCGAATGTAATCAAGTGCCTGTTCACCATTTAATTGAATCGCTCCCTCAGAAAAATCGGAGCCTCCCTGGGAGAAGCTCTGATTATTATTCACAGTCACTCCGCCAATCGCATCAATACCTTGTTTAAATCCTTCCATGTTGACACGTGAATATACATGAACTGGAATGTCGAACGTTTCTTCCACCGTTTGCACCGCTAACTCTACTCCACCAAAAGCATACGCGTGATTGATTTTATCCATTCCGCGACCAGGAATATTCACATACGTATCCCTTGGAATACTTAGCATGATCATCGAGTCTGTTTTCGGATTCAAGGACATTAAAATCATGGTGTCGGACCGGCCGCGGTCACCGGGACGTTCATCAACTCCAAGTAATAACATATTTATCGAGTCCTTTTCATCAAGTAATCCTTTCAGCTCCTTTTGGCGTTCCGGGTCCTCGTCTCTTGCCAGCGGGGTATGCATTGTATTTACAGCACTGCCAAGCTGACTATAAACATAAAAAGCTCCGCCTCCGATTATAAGGATAAACAATAATAAAAGTCCACCAATCCAATATGGCCATTTCCGTCTCTTTTTCCCACTACTTCTCTGCATTCTTGCCACTTGTAAATTCTCCTCTAATGTATAATGTTCTCTGTCACTGTTAACAGAGAAAGCGATTTTTCTCATGAAAACAGGACATAAAGTCCTTAACCAATTCTAAGCTACTTTTACTGTATAAAATTATAGCCGAATTAGTCCATTTCGTCCATAAGAATTTACATGAAAATTGGTAAAATATGTGGGGATATGTCGGCGGCAATATAATGAACAAAAATAAAAACCCGAGATGCGTTCACTCATCTTGGGTTTTTACAGGGTATGCATACATAATGTAACGGTCTGGCGCATAGCCGACAAAGTTGAAAGGATAGCAAGTAGTAAGGGTAAGTACTTCTTCGCCGTGTGGAACAATAATTGTTCTGTCGTCTGCATCGACAATCTTCGTTTCTTTAATTTCATAGGTGAAGTCACCATAATCCATCTTAAGCACTAAATGATCGCCAATCTCTAATTCACCCATCCGACGAAAGACTGTATCCCGGTGACCGGAAAGAACAATCTGTTCATTCTGCAACGGATAAGCCGTTCCCCGGTAATGCCCAACACCGCGGGCGAGATCATCTTCATGGGTTCCTTCAATAATAGGTAAATCAGCTTCAAGTGCAGGAATATGCAAAATCCCAGCTGTTTCTCCTGTATTTGGATCATAGTTTTCTGCAGCAGCGATTGCATCAAATTCATCCGCTTCTGTCTTGCGGGAAAGATCACGCTCATCGATCATTGCTTGAGCTTCTGCTGTAGCTTCACTTTGGGCAGTAGTTGTTGTATACCACTGATAACCACCAAAAAATAGAACAACAATTCCGGCAATCATAAGCAAATAAGAAAGAAGTTTCATTTAATCCACCTCATCCTGAACGTTAACCTTAGTATATCAAAATTGCTGAATAAAAAGGAATAAAATTATAAAAAGATAACTAAATAAAAGGAATCGAGCGTAAATTCAAGTAAAGTGTTCATTATATAGAACAAATGGGCTTTTTTAAGGTTTTCTTCATTGAGCAAAATGAACTATACTACGGTCATGTTGTTCTTTAGTGAGAACAAATGATTATTAAAAAGAACAACTATACATACAACAAAGAAGGAGGGGGCGAAGAAGTAAACAGGTAATTAATCCCTTGTGGAGTATAACGGGAGTAAAGCTAAACAACAAATATCAGGAGGAATGAAGCATGAATTTAAAGAAAAAAATAATTTCAGGTACTGTAACAGCATTATTGGGGATGGCATTAATTGGGGGCGGGACTTTTGCTTATTTTAGTGACACGGCAGAACAAACGAATACATTTGCAGCCGGGACAATTGACTTGGATGTAGATCCTACTGTCCAAATACCAATGAATGAACTCAAGCCAGGTGACTGGATGCCGCGTAGCTTCGAACTGCAAAACAATGGTTCTCTCGATATGAAATATGTCGATTTAACAACTGATTATACAGTCTATACGGCCAATGGTGATATTGCCGGTCCAAATCTTGCGGATAAGTACGCTGAACAGCTATTTGTTCAATTCTTAAAAAATACTACTGGTAATGGAGAACATGAAATATTGTTTGAAGTTTCTTTAAAAGACTTGCGCGATCTTTCACCGAAGGATTTAGCAACGAAAGTGAATATTGAAGAAAAATTGATTAAAGAAGGTTATGACTATTGGGAATGGATCGTCTGGCCGCTTTTTGGAAGATGGGCTACTGTAGATCCTATTTTTAAAGATGTCCCGGTAGAAGTAACTGGTATTCCTGCAGGAGAATCTCATGATTTTGATGTGCAGTTCCGTTTCAATGACACTGGAAAAGCGCAAAATGAATTGCAAGGTCTAAACCTGAAATTGGACTGGACTTTCAAAGGTTTCCAAACAGATGGAGAAGAAAGATAGTATATATTTTGGAAAGGAAGATGGAGGTCTCCGTCTTCCTTAAACATAATTCAGTAGAAGGAGGGGGTTTCTTGGGTATAAAGAAAAATCTGGTTGCCGGAATAATTACTGGTTTAATCGGGTTGGCATTGATCAGCGGGGGAACAGCAGCATTCTTTAGCGATGCGATCGATACGAAGAATAAAATACTTTCCGGCTATATGGATTTGGACATTGGCAATTTGAAGAATGAAAGTGTGCTTTTTGAATTTGATAACAAAAAACCGGGAGATACATTTAATCACAGCTTTAATATGAAAAATAACGGAACACTTGATATGAAGGAGGTTACCCTATATTCCGAACATACAACTTCTAATCGCGAGGGAACTCAGGAAAACAATGGCTTTGCTAATCAAATTGTCTTGCAGAGGATAGAAGTAGATGGTAAAAACATTCTTCAAAAACCAATGTCATTAGAAAAATTAAGTAAAACTCCAATTGTCTTAGAGAAGAATATAGCCGCTAATTTTCCAGCGATTCAAGTCTTTGTTGAATTCGAGTTCGAAAAGACGAAAGAAAATCAAAATGAGTTCCAAGGTAATCAACTGGAGCTTTTATGGACATTTGAAGCAATTCAAGCGGATGATTAAAGGGGAAATACTAAAAAAGGTGGAGAAGGAAGTGAGGATGACCCGCATAAGGAGATTCATAGATACCCATCGGCTTTTTTTCTTTATT
>NZ_JAXHDC010000085.1:0-5526 GCF_037072045.1 Oceanobacillus sp. MO10714A
TTTTTTGGGGTTAAACCTTCTAAAGCCTAACAAACCCGCCAAATAACCAAATCAGCACTCCACTAACCACTCCCACAGAAACTGCTGCGACAAATCCAATATAAAACGGCTTTAGCCCTAATCCTTTAAACATCTTGAAATTCGTTGATAGTCCAACTCCAGCCATCGCCATCCCAAGGAGATACGTCGTTCCAAATGAACTAAGATTTGTATAGATACTGCTCCAGCTATCAGACGCGAAAATACCAAATGCATTTCCTGTACTTTCCAATGTTGCATCCCCGATCGTTCGCATAATAGAAAGAATTAGAAATCCAATGACAAATAACGGAATGAATGTATACCATTTCGGCAACCTGTCCTCTTTATTTTCTGCCTGAACAGCCTGCTCCTTCGACTTGCTAAAAAATAAATAAGACACAAAAGGAATGATCGCAATGATAAATAGATTTCTCGTCAATTTCGTAACCGTTGCTGCATCCACCACTTGCGGCATCTGATAAAACTGATCATAAATTAACGCTGCTCCGGTCACCTGCGCTGTATCATGGATAGCGGTACCTAAGAATAACCCAGCCTTAATCGCATCCTCCGCAAATAATAAATGAGCGAGAAATGGATACAACAACATCCCTGTTAAACCAAAGATTGTAATATTCGCTACCGCATAAGAAATTTCATTTTCCTTCGCCTTTATTACAGGAGATGTCGCCATAATTGCAGTGACACCACAAATGCTCGTTCCGCTTGCAATTAAAGTTGCCAGACGCATGGACTGATTCATTTTATTAGCTAAGAATAAGGTTACAAATAAACCGACAGATATACATGCAACAATGAGCGGGATTCCGAATGCCCCAAGTTTTAAAGCTTCCATCAAACTCAATCGGAGACCGAGTAAAATAATCCCTGCCCGTAAGATATATTTCATCGAAAAGGAGATTCCTTTTGTAAAAATATCGGAGAGCCCGATTGAATTTCGAATAATAATTCCAAGTATAATTGCAACAAAAATTCCTGAGACTGGTGTTTCGCTGCCTTCAGATAATAAACCGATAGCTTTTAAACCTGCCCCGATGAGCCGAGCACCGTACATCCCGCTGAGCATGATCAGAAGACATAATAGAAGACCGGGTAAAATATTTATTAAAAAATGTGGTTCTTTTCGTTGTATTGCATTTTGCAAGGTAACCTACCCTCCCTCATATACGCACTTTTTCTCCATCCCTTATTATCGCATAACTAAGATAGTTTCGACAAAAATTTTAAGAATGATAGAAATTAAAATAACGGAACACTTGTTCTTTCACTTTAATTCTTGCTATAACTAGAATCACATCTCGGTAAGTCCTCGTTAAATTCTAAAAACTTCAAAAGGGATGTGTTATAATGGAATTAACAAGATCACTTCGCCAGTCCCCCCTAGAAAGCATCATACACGATACAGTAAGAGACGAGCCTGCAGACTACAGCAATAACGAAGCAGATTTCCAAAGCAACAAAAAATTTAGAGCGCTAAAACGGATACCGCTGCCAAGCTTGATGGATTTAAAGATTGATTACGCTTTTAAGCAACTTTTTGGTATCGAAAAAAACAAACAAATTACCATTGTGTTTTTAAATGCATTTTTACAGGAAACGGGACGAGATCCGATTAAAGACATTACTTTCACCAATATCGAAGCAGGCGGAGAACATGTCGATGATAAGCAATCAAGACTTGACTTATTAGTCGTCACCACTACTGGTGAAAAAATCAACGTTGAAATTCAGTTTACCGATCGATATAACATGATTAAACGCTTTATTTATTATTGGTCAGGAATCTACCGCAGCCAGTTGCGTTCAGGAATGGGATACAAAGAGCTAAGCGATGTTATTTCCATCAACCTGTTGAATTTTAATATTTTTGATCAAACGGAACGCTTCCATACGATGTATCATCTATTTGAGGATGAAGAACAATTCAAGCTGACAAACGCCATGGAGTTTCACTATATAGAAATGCCGAAACTGTTGAAAGCCTGGAAAGAAGATAAACTGGACCCTTGGAACGATGTTTTAGCTAGGTGGCTATTGCTGCTCGGGATGGTTGATCATCGGAATAAAAATTTCTATGAAGATATTTATCATGAATTGGAGGAGATTGCAATGGAAGATAAAACACTTCGAAAAGCGTTTCATAACTGGGAAGAACTCAGCATGACACCAGAACAGTATTTAGCTTATGAATCTCGCTTAAAGCATATTTTGGATGAAGAAGCGGCAAAGCGAGAGGCAGAGCTCCGGGCACAGGAAGCAGAGAAAGATGGAATAGAGCGTGGAATGAAACGCGGAATGGAACGAGGAATGAAACGGGGAATGGAACAGGGGGAGAAAAAAGCTAAAAAATCAATAGCCCAACGCCTTCTTTCAGATGGTACAGAAATCCAATACGTAATGAATATAACAGGACTATCAAAAGAGGAAGTACTTGATATTCAAAAAGATATAGCTGAATAAGTTATCTTCAGCTACCCACCCACTCATCATCATAACTCTCAATGGGCGATAATGCAAAAGACCACCTCAGTACAAATCAAGGATGAAGTGGTCTTTCATATTACATATTTCACCATCTTTCAGGAAATACTAGACGTTTTATTTCAATGTTTCCTGCTGGAAAATCAAGCTTATATTCATTTTCACTTGCGACAGTTCCTAATTATGTAAGGCACCAAGCTCTTTATCTTTCACGATTACTTTTCCATATGTAGGTGTTTCTAAAGCATTAACCAACAGCACCATAAATATCATATGATACTTCACCGAATAAAAATGCTAAAGCGTCCCTTACTTCAAATTCCTAGAGTTAGGTTAGTGAAATTGTTCACATATTATACACAGCTTTTGGCTTATTAAGCGTATATAATAAAGATAGAATCAATGCTCACCGATGAGTAAAGTTTCTAGTAAACTTTAGGAGGTTATCTCATGAAAAATGTATTTGTACTTGGAGGAACTGGTCTATTAGGATATCACACAGTTATGGAGTTACTTGGAAGAGGTTATGAAGTTTCGACAATTGCTTTACCACCTATGCCATCAGAAGATATATTACCCGCAAAAGTCAATTGTCGGCTTGGCAATATAAATGAGATGTCAGATGAAGAAGTATTAAAATTATTTGAGGGTATGGACATGTTTGTATATGCAGCTGGTGTCGACGAGAGAGTTGTACCTGATGCACCTGCTGATGCTTTCTTTTATCGTGAAAACGTATTACCAACGCAACGAATTGCACGTCTTGCTAGAAAAGCTGGGATTAAACGATTTGTTATATTCGGATCGTATTTTGCTCATTTCGCAGAACAATGGACAGATTTGCCTTTAATGGAGCAAGCCTATCCACGTACTAGAATTTTACAGGAAGAAGTTGCGATCATGGAAGGATCAGGAGTGATGGACGTTATGATCCTCCGTCTGCCATATATATTTGGAACAATGCCTGGTCGCAAGCCTTTATGGGAAATGTTTTTACCACAAATTCAAGGTAATGAATTTGTACCAGTTTTAGGTGGCGGTTCAGCAATGGTTACCGTGAAACAAGTCGCAGAAGCAGCGATCGGCGCCTTAGAACATGGAGAACATGGTGGAACGTATGCAATTTCTGGAACGAATATGAAACATAAAGCCTTCTTTGAAATCATTGCGGAAGTATTGGGTCAAAAAAATACGGTTGTTCAAGTTGTCGATTTAGAGCAGATGAAGCCAGGATATATACAAGGTGATGAACAAGCTGCAAAAGAAGGGAAAGAACATGGTATCCATCTAGCATTAACGGCAGAGATACAAAACCGTGATGCTTATTTAGATCCAGCAGATACAATGCCAATTTTACAGTATAACGAAGATGATATTCATGCAGCTATTGTAGAAAGTATTAAAGCGTGCTTAGAATAATATCTTTAGTAACGAAAAGAATACGTTGACGACAATTGCTATATTTCTAAAAAAGCATAACGAAATACTTAACATAAAGTGAAACTCATTCAGTGGGGGTTTCCTTTCCACCCCCCTGAATGTTTGTTGAACAGAATCAGGTATTTACGGACTGTATATCCCCCACCTTAACATTTTGGCTCTCCCTCTTGTTTAGAGGTGGGGGGATTACAGACCGTTAATACGTGATAAATAGCGTCTACAAACCACTTAGATGTATCATCAGACACCTTTATTTTGGTTGAAAAATCAAGTATAGGTGTCTTTCGATATGCCACTAATTCTGATTCGATATATTAAAATACGCCCATTAACACTAAGGCATTATAAAAAACTAGTTGAGTGGACCAAACGAAACAATTTTCTTCAGCTCCTATTCACTAGCTCCTATAAGGTCCTATTATTTCCACCTATAATGCAGCCGCTCCCCCATCAACCGAAATTACCGCTCCATGAATATAAGATGATTCTTCGCCTAATAAAAATGCTACGACATCCCCTACTTCATTTGGCTGACCTAATCTACCCGTCGGTACTTCTTCGGCCATTGCATCAATCGCTCCCTGTGGGAATGCTCTTACCAGCGGTGTCTCGTTCGCCCCTGGTGCAATCGCATTAATACGAATATTATCCCCGCCATATTCGGCAGCAATTGTTTTGGTTAAACCAATAATCGCATGTTTTGTTGCAGAAAAAGCCCCAAGTGTTGGCTTGCCGACCATACCTCCTAAAGAAGCCATATTCACTATCACACCACCGCCAGTTTTCAGCATTTCATTCACAACAAATTTCAATCCATAGAAGACTCCATTTAAGTTTACATTTACAATGGAATGGAATTCTTCAATCGAGCATTCCAGTGTGCGGACTCCTGAACCTGAGATACCTGCATTGTTAAAGAATAAATCTACTCTTCCGAATTTGTCTATTGTCTCGGCAACATAACGCTGAACATCTTCCACGATGCTCACGTCCGCTTCAACAAAAATTGCTTCCACTCCAAACTCCTCACATAGCCTTACCGTTTCTTCTCCGCTTTCCTTTGACAGATCAACAATAGAAAGGTTTGTTCCTTTCTCCGCAAGCTTTAAAGCTGTTTCCCTACCAAAGCCACTACCACCACCTGTAATGATTGCTGTTTTTATCATATGAAAACCCCCGTTATTATCGTTAATTAAATCGATTGTGAATTGTTGAACATCGAAGTTTTATTATATCATTAACAACTTAAATAATCCATTTCTCTTATTTAGTTAACTTAGAATTTACTTATTTACTCAACATTCGCAGTCTGAAACAGTTATGTATTCCTTGGATATCTGGAGGTCCGCAGTCCTGACACCTCTCGCACCTGCTGAGCGGCTGGTGAGCCTCCTCTGGCAACTGTCAGTTTTATTTTCCCATTAGCGTTTCATCTGGTTTAATGGGAAAACAACTGGGGGTTATTCTCCCTTCAGCATGTTCATCTTACTTTAATGGGAAAATAACTGGGATTTATTCTCCCTTCAGCATATTCTTCTTACTTTAACGGGAAAACAACTAGGG
>NZ_JAXHDC010000086.1:0-5245 GCF_037072045.1 Oceanobacillus sp. MO10714A
CTAACCAACAAGCTGGTAATAAATTTTCCTTGCTTGTTCAATTGAATCGGTCCCATGAATGAAAGTCCGACCATCTTTAAAAATAACAATCCGTAAATCATCATATTGAAGGGATAGTAAAAAGTCATTCACATTAACTTGACCAAGCCTTCCCAGCTTGCTTGCAAGGTCTGGTAAAACAACGTCACGCTTCGCCCTTATTTGTACGGTATTTCTGCCGCAGAGGACTTCTGTTTTTGTTCTTTCATCATAACTTAATGCTGGGTACGCCGGATTTGTACCGCATGTTGGACAATCTGCTTTTTTTGCCCGGTCAACCTTAATCGTCTGATATTGATTGGACCAGAGATCAAACATGACAAGTTCGGTTCTTAAAGCCTCTTCATCTTCTACGAGCAGTTTTAATGCTTCTGCAGATTGGTGGGCAACAACCATTTGTACTGCCGGAGCAATGATTCCAACTGAATCGCATGTCGCGCCAGTCATCGTCGTTGTATTTAAAATACAAGCTAAGCATGGTGTTTCACCAGGTAAAATCGTATAGCTCATCCCTGTACTACCGACGACAGAACCGAATATCCATGGGAGCTTGTATTTATGAATCAGGTCATTCATAATGAAGCGAATGTCGAAGTTATCAGTCGCATCAATTACAAGATCCGCTCCCTCAAGCAGTGGTGCAAAGTCCTCTCCAGTAACATCAAGAATATATGCGGCAATTTCCACCTCCGGATTAATCGCTTTCAACCTTTCTTTTGCTGCCACCACTTTAGGTATTTGATTTTTCGCATCCTTTTCCGTGAATAATTGCTGACGCTGGAGGTTACTAAGTTCCACATAGTCGCGATCAATGATTGTCAGTTTACCAATTCCAGACCGGACGAGATTCGCGGCATTAGCTGTTCCTAGGGCCCCGCAGCCAACAATGAGAACATGTTTTTGATTGATTTTTTCCTGACCGGATTCTCCAATCGGTTTAAATAAAGCTTGTCGCGAATATCGTTCATTCATCACTTCATTTCCTTTCTTTTCTCGCAATCCATTTTAACCACCGATATAAGACATTTCGATTTTTTTCTTATTTTTCGCTGTTTGTTCTGTGCGTTCATCTGAATACCGGTCTGTTCGCTTGCCCCAAATTGAAGCTATTGTTTCTCTAATTTTTCCGTCATCTGTTTCCGAGCGGACAAGATCCTTTAAGTCATACCCACTGGAAGCAAAGAGACAGGTATAAAGTTTCCCATCTGCCGCAATGCGGGCGCGGGTACAAGTCAAACAGAATGATTCAGACACAGATGTAATGAAACCGACTTCTGTATCTGTTCCTTTATAGCGGTAACGTTTCGCCACTTCGCCAAGGTAATCCGGGTCAACCGGCTCGACGTCAAAATGCTTCGTAATGTTGTCAAGGATTTCTTTTTTCGTTACGACTTTACTGAAGTCCCACCCATTCGTCGTGCCAACATCCATGAATTCAATAAATCGTAACGTAACTCCTTTTTCTTTAAAAAATTTCGACATCGGGATAATTTCCTGTTCATTCATGCCTTTCTTAACGACCATATTAACTTTCACATGCAAGCCGACTTTCAGCGCTTCATCGATTCCTTTAAGCACTCGTTCAGTACTTACTCCACTATCATTGATCGCTTGAAACGTTTCATTATCGAGGGCATCCAAGCTTACATTAATCCGTTTCAGACCTGCATTTTTAATCGTTTCCGCCTTAACCGGAAGCAGGGAGGCATTCGTCGTTAAGGCAATATCTTCAAGGCCATCAATTCCGTTTAGTTGTTCAATCAGTTGTGGGAGATCCCTTCTTAATAGCGGCTCACCGCCGGTTAATCTAATTTTATTCACGCCAAGCTCAACGAAAGCAGTCGCAAGTCTTGTGATTTCATCATTACTTAGTAATTGCTCCTTTGGTAAAAAAGCATAATCCGGACCAAATATCTCCCGTGGCATACAGTATGTGCACCGGAAATTGCAGCGGTCTGTAACAGAAATGCGTAAATCCTGAAGTGGTCTCCCGAATTTATCGGTAATATTCACCATAGACGCTCTCTCCCTTCCAATTAATATTCCTCAAGTTGCCGTTCTTTTCACTCTTATCCTTCATTATAAGCCTTTTGCTAGATAATATCGAATAGTTTGTATGATTAATAGTGATACATGTTATTTTTTTATTGAGTTGCTTATTACTTTCATTCAGCTTAAGTGGGTGCAACTTACCTTTGGAGGTCTGCAGTCCATCGGGCAACTGAACGGCGATTAGAGGTCTAGCCAAGAGAACGTGCTAAACATTTCCGCTGAATGAAAGCTGCTGTTTCGTAGAGAAGTAAAAAAACGGGTTTTCAAGGAGACTTCCTTGATTAACCCGCTTAAATTTTTACATTCAATACATACTTCTTCTAAAATCTTTTTTCTCGTACTGATTTAGTTCCCGTTCTTTTTCCAAGTATTAAATTGGATAGCATTTGAATGGCTGGTGGTGCGTCAGGGTTAATATTTCTGTTCTAACTATGTTTTAAAAGCATAAACTATAGGGAATATAATTGTAACCCATACCAACAAAGATGAGGAGGCGGATGATGAGTCTGACGAAAAAGATTTTAATCGCCCTCGTTCTTGGTGTCATTGCAGGTATTATTTTAACGTTTATTCCTGAAAGCGTTTTCTCAACACTTGATATGTATTTATTAACCCCGGTTGGTCAAGTGTTCATCAACTTGATTATGATGCTCGTTGTTCCCATTGTCTTTGTCTCGATTGTGCTCGGTACCGCTGGTCTAGGTGAGCCGGCTAAGCTAGGTAGGATTGGAATTCAGGCGATTAGCTTTTTCCTTATTACGACTGCAATTGCTATATGTATTAGCCTTGCGCTTGCCTTTATGATCAAGCCAGGGACGGAAGGTGTCTTTGATGTAGATGCCGCAGATTACAAAGCGGCTGAAGCCCCGCCAGTTGTTGAAACAATCGTTAATATTATTCCTACGAATCCAGTGTCTGCCATGTCTTCTGGTGATATGTTGCAAATCATCGCATTTGCCATCTTCATCGGTATTGCACTTGCCTTTCTACAAGATAAAACACAAGGTATCCAACGTTTGTTCACGCAAGCCAACGACATTCTTATGTTTCTTGTTAACCTAGTTATGAAAGCAGCCCCATATGGTGCATTTGCGCTTATTACCTCGGCGATTGGCGGAGCAGGACTTGATGCAATCGGCTCAATGGGAGCATATATGGGAACTGTTATCCTTGGGTTATTTGTCCATGCTGCTGTTGTTTATAGTCTCGCCATCTGGCTGCTTGGAAAAGCAAATCCTTGGACATTTTATAAAGTATTTTTCCCTGCGATGTCAGTTGCTTTCAGTACGTCAAGTTCCAATGCAGCCTTACCAATTTCAATGAAGTCAGCTCAGGAAAACCTTGGAGTGAGCAAGAGTATAAGCAGCTTTGTTCAACCCCTTGGCGCCACAATCAATATGGATGGAACAGCCATTATGCAAGCAACAGCTGCTGTGTTTATCGCTCAAGTGTATGCGATTGATCTTGGATTCTCGGAAATCATTATGATTATTCTTACAGCAACACTGGCTAGTATTGGAACGGCTGGTGTACCAGGTGTCGGACTAATCATGCTTGCAATGGTCCTTTCGCAAATTGGGCTCCCGGTTGAAGGGATTGCTCTAATAATTGGAATCGACCGGCTGCTTGATATGCTGCGGACAGCAGTTAACATTACAGGTGACGCGGCATGTGCCTACATTATTTCCGAGAATGAAAAACGTAAAAAAACTGGATAAGAGAGGAATCTTCTGGGACACGGGGTCAGAGCCCTTGTCCCAGATAAATCCTTTGACTCCGTGTTGTTAAATGATTTCATTTATTTCTTCTTGTATTTTGGTTAGTTCTTTTACGATGACAGGCATCATTTTATTTATATTATTTGTGACGGTTGAAACAGCAACTTCATAATTTCTTGCAAGTTCTGTTTTTGACATATCTTCTTCATAATTAGCGTTATAAACAATGAATTCAATCGCTGCAGCAAATCCTTCAGGTTTTCTGATTGTCGGACGTACCGCTTCCGTATATAATTTCCATATTACAATCGCCATATCGAAAAAATGATCGGAAACTGCCCCTTTCATTTTCATCTGCTCTGTCACAATTTCAATAACTTCTCCGTACAGCGGATCTGCCCACTCGATAGCAAAATTATCATCCAAGTGTTCGTTCACTCTTGATTTCACTAAAATTTCCGGATAGTTTTCAATGAATTCTTCGTCCGTAAGCTGATAGATTGGATGATTGTCGTTGCACAACATTTCCGAATTCACAACTGGAGTCAGAATAAGCATATAGTCATAAGATTGGATGGAAGGAACTAATATTCCTATAAATACTTCTTCCATCTCCAGGTCTTGCTCTTTATTCAGCAACGTATATGTTTCCTTACTTCTCCGGTCTTTAAACGTGACAGAGGTGTCTGTAATATCAATAATTTCATAGATGGATGGAACAGCTTCCTTCCAACTTTCAAATGTTTTTCTAACATTTTCATACTTTATTGCATACCTCTCTCTTCGATAAAATTCATCAAATAGGGATTGTCCCTTGCGATAAGATTGATAAAAAATCGCCCATTCTAAAAGGCCGTACTTCAAAATCTCTATTACTTCTTGATCATCTATATTATATTTGCGGGCTTCCGAAGCAGACATTTCCGACAATTCCTCTTCATATTCGTACCAGGCAAAGCTTAGAAGATCTGATTCTAATCGTTCCAATTCAAATTCATAACGACTAGTATCCATTTGAATGACCTTGGATTTGGGCGCCCCGTGACAAATTTTATATTTTTTCCCACTTCCACACGGACAAAAATCATCTCTATGTACACTTACCATGAACATCACCCCTCGTATTATATATTTCCAGAACAAAAATTTACTTTTTGAAAACTAAATTTAACCTATCTTTCAATCACATTATAAGCGTTGTTTATGAAAACGAAAAGCAACGAGTTCCTTTATGTGTGGAAGGAAAAAGATGTGAAGAGATTTCGAACAAATGGGGCAGCAGTGACAGCGGATCCAAAATAATCGAGAATGTATAGCTTTGTAAACTGGATAACCTCTTCTGGCAAGTCTTCATAAGTCGTAGAAAGGGCGCAGGGCGGACGTGGCTATTATTAGCAATTCCAGTCATCCACAACATTTTTATTTTATAATTTCCT
>NZ_JAXHDC010000087.1:0-5163 GCF_037072045.1 Oceanobacillus sp. MO10714A
ATAGAAGAGGCAGGTCAATATCCCGGCAATGATTGTTGCACTTCCACATGCTATTGCAGTAAAACCACCCAACGTGAACCGGTGAATCCCGGCAATTAATCCGGCCCCAATCCCGACAGCTGGACCTCCAAGCAGACTCGCAATCACGACACCGATTACCCGCGAATTCGCAATTGCTTCATCAATCGTCAGCTCCGTCATCCACCGGTTGATTTGTACATTTTCCGGATTCACACTTAAGCCAGTATACGTTCCAATGATTCCGAAAAACCCAAAGAACAAGATAGCAGTCCACTGCTGTTTACGATCAAGTTTTTCCTGATTCAGCATATTTCTTAAAAAGCGAAAACGGGTTAATAGAAATGCCAATGTTACAATAATTCCAATCCGCTCAATCATTGTAATCAACAGCTCAAGCATAACTTCTGCCTCCCGATAATAAAAAAGGATCGTACCAGTATTATATCACTTGCACATGAACTTGAAAATTGTATTATAACAGGAGTTTTAAAAATTGGGACACGGGGTCAGAGCATTTGTCCCACCTTGACAGGGACAAATGCTCTGACCCCGTGTCCCCTTTTTTCATATCTTAATTTAAGAGGAGGGGTTATTATGCGTGATAAAAATAGACGCGGAAAATGTATATTTCCTGGGTATCATTGGTGTGGTCCCAGCTGCAGTGGTCCGGGATATCCGACCAATCCAGTGGATGCATGCTGCATGCAACATGACCTTTGCTTGCAGCGTGGCGTGGACCGGAGATATTGTGATCAGAAGTTCTTAGAATGTCTACAACCCCATTTGCACGGGCGACTTCCGCATAATCATCATGCGAGGATCATGTACCACGCAATTCGTGTTAAAAATAAATTTGGATTTTAACCTTTATAATCTATAGGTTAGACTTCACAATTTCTTTTCCATCACAGTCGAGACCTCATGGAATCCTAATTCTTCGTATAAACGTTTAGCCTGATTACCAGAATAAACATTCAACTGTACATGTTTAATTCCTTTTTCTTTCATGCTTTTTAACGCATATTCCAGTAGACGCGTAGCAATACCCTGCTGCCGAAATTCTGGAAAAACATACAACTCCACTACCATTCCCTGTATTTCTTCGGAATCTAAATTATAAAAGTCACAAACACCAAGCCACCCTTTATTTATTCTATCTTCCACAAAGACTAGATAATATCCATTGTTCGCTAACGTTTGTGACATCAGCTCGGACGCCGTAATTATATTTCCTTTCCTGTACCCCATTGTCGCCTCCTGCATGACAGTAGGGGAGTGCTCTAAAATATATTTCAATTCAACCACCGTGGCTTTTCGAATACACATATTTATCCCACCTGAATGTAATAATTAATAATATGATATGGAGGCTTCAAAAATGGGTGTCGTTCAAACTGATAAATGGTTAATTGATTTATGGAATAAACCGATTGCTATGTGTGAGTTATTAGTTAATTATTTTTCGGATGTTTCTGCAGCAGAAATCTATCAATATTTAACGATGTATGGTATGTATCAACCACCTTTCCAAGACGTGGAGAAACAAATTCGTATTTTATTGGATAAGAATAGTTGGAAATTTATAGATGAAGAAACACAAGCGTTGAGACAACTATGGGATGGACCGAACATCCCCGTCTTTATCTTTCCGTCTGATCGGAATAGTACGGAATTAAGAGAAACATTCAATGGAAAAGCCGGTCTATCCTTTCATGATAAGCTATTTTTATTTATTTCCGGGGATAATTCAAAAACTGAAATTAAAGCGCTGCTGACGCATGAATACCATCATGTTTGCCGGCTCGCCAAATATGATAGGAAAGTAGAGGACTACAACTTATTGGATTCAATTATCCTAGAAGGACTAGCGGAGCATGCGGTCATGGAACGATTCGGGAAAAAATATTGTGCAGATTGGACGGAATATTATTCAGACGAAGAGTTAGAGAAAATCTGGAAACACTTTATCCTTCCTTCTATCCAGCTTCCAAAGGCATACCGTAAGCATGATGCTATATTATATGGTCAAGATCGTTACCCAAAAATGGCTGGTTATTGTGTCGGTTATTATTTAGTGAAAAAATATATGGAAAAGAATAATTTTTCTTCCAAAGAATCACTAGGCATTCCTTCTTCAGTCATCGCACAAATAAACCAGACAGATTAATCTGTCTGTTTTATTTGTCTCAGTAAAGTTTAAGTAAAAGAAAAAAGTAGTTTATTCTAAGCTTTATTTTAGAGGGCTCCCTTGATTAATAAAAATCTAATTCAACAGCTCCAGGACGATATCGTATTTAAATTGAATTGTGGATTCCTCTTAGCGAATGCGTTCAAGTCAAGAAGCCTCATACTCCTAGCTTGCGACAAAATTATTAGAGCGCGCCTTACCGGAGAAAGAAAAAAGTTGTGCTCCAAGCTTTAGATAATAGAGGCACAATCAGACGTTCCACTAAATGAGTTGCACACCTAGAGTGGATTGTTCCCCCCTTGAAAAATGAGATTAGTTTTGTTTTACTTACCTTCATTAATATTGGAGACATTAACGGAAAATTCCTCGAAATTCAATTGTCCTAAAGCTAACTTCGTACTTTGGACAAATATACGTTCATTTTTAGTTAGTTCCCGCTGTGCTTCTTTTTCAATCCATTTATGCTCTATGTCCAAAACATCAAAAACATGCTTTTGTTTTGAAAAAGCTTCATAGTATCTTAATCCAAACTTTCTTTGGGAAATGGCGTCAATATGAATGCCATCTGGATTTGCTGTTAAACCTTTTGCTGTTACAAAGTAACAATTCTTTTCAGTCTGGGCAACTTTAGATAATATCTGGTTTATTTGCTTATATTCTACAGCGCTCTTTCCAAATCCGACCTCTCCAAGGTAATGTCCCAACTCACCGATAATAATCGGGATATCCGGCGCATTTAATTCTTCCTTCAAATGTTTAAATATTGAAAGCAACTTATCTTCATATGTCTTGTAACGTTCTCCATAACTATCGCTTTCTCCCTGATGCCATAAAATCCCCACTAGTTCACTTGTTTCCATCGCGAATTTTGCTTCAGCAATCGCATGTCTTGTTAATAGTCCATCAGTTTTCCAATCATCAATAGAGCTTCCCCCTTCAGCACAAGGGATCAATCCAATGGACTCACCTGGATGATCCTCCGTCCAAGCCTGAGCAAATGAGGCTGCCGGTCCAACCCCAGATATGTGGCGATCGAAATTAAGGGGCTCCGCCATCATTTGCCATCTGCCGTTTCGCAGCATATTTATATCCTCATTATAAATCGGCGGTACATCCTCAATAAATCCTCTACCTGCCATATTCGATTGTCCGATTAATAATATAGATTTCATACAATAACCTTCTTTCTTTATTTACAAAAGTCTAATTAGACAAATGGGATTAAGAGTATGGCTTAATTATACTTTTCCAAGTCAATGGTGTGTTTGTTCAACAATTCGTCCTTCCTAAATACTGTTTTCCATAAATACGCACTTTGGACAAATCATATCTAAGATGATAAAACAGTACAACTTTTTATTTCATCAAAAATTCAAGAAGCAAAATAGCCATCGCCAATAGTAGTTTGTATCGAAAAGGCAGAAATATATGATTATTAAAGGCTATAAATACCCATTGTTTAAATGGAGGATTAAATATGAGTAATGAATTAGTGGATTCTTTAATAATAAAGTTAACCATCAGGTATGGCTATACTTAAGAAAAATCTATGAAGAAAACTTCGATGATGCAGATATTAAAATGATTGATAAATATGCCAATCTGTACAGAACTGGTTTGAAGTATTCCAAAAGAATTAATGATTTATTTTGAGAAATTGTTAAGGCTATGGGAGGGTTCTTTTTAACCCTCAAATTTCTTCATTACAGAACTCCTTATAGGCATACCCGTGAACGGAGCCAAAATAGCACTTAAACATAAATTAATGGTTTAAGTGCTATGTGTATAAAAATTTAAATACTTTACTTCACAGTCTAATCTCAAAATACATATTATGAATGGTATTCTAACTTTATTTTAATTTTATTCTATAAATTAGGGTGTAATAATCGTCATGCGTTGTTAATTTTGTACTTCTACTTAACCATAATAAAATATTTTTCCAACTATTATGATAACAAGAATATACTTCATATAACTTCTTAGAATATAGCGAGTTTACATCATGCCGCCCATAAGCACATACAACTATAAGGTTTATTTTTTACTTCTTAATATCTGAATATAATCCCTTGCACCATGCAATATTCTATAACTCGATTAAAAACTATATAAGGCTCAGAAACAACCATTCTAAATTCGAAGTGATTGAGACTTTCTGCCATTACCTTTGAACCAGAATACGGAAAATTTTCAAGACGCTTTAAAGAGGTCATAATTCGATCCAATACTTCATTCGCAGCTTCAGGATTATCCATTAAAATGTAATCAAAGATATTATCAAGGTCATCATCAGCTGCGGGAAGTAGTTCTACGTCATAGTTTTTCGTCAATTTTCTCCTTGATTCTTTGATAGACAGAATCAAGTGGTATAGTTTTATCACCACTTAGTCGCTGTTCCTCAGCTACTAATAGTTTTTCTTTTAAATCAATGATTGCTTCTCTTTTTTCAAATGCATCAATGCTCATGAGAACAAGATCGCCTTCTCCGTTCTTAGTAATATAAACAGGTTTCCCTTTCTCGTGTGCCAATTTAGAAATGGAATTTTAATCATTTCTTAACGAGGTAGATGACTTTATAATCAATGGCTCCGCCTCCATTTATTTATTATAACTTTATAATACAATAATTCTTATATTATATTCACTTTAAATTAATTGGGGACGTAAATTTATTCTAGATAAAACAATAAAGTCCTTTATATTCATTACAAACAAAAAACGCTCTATCCCCTATTTTAAGGACAAGCGTTTCGTAAAAGCTTCCAACAGGATTTGAACCTGCGACCTCTTCCTTACCATGGAAGCGCTCTACCTACTGAGCTATGGAAGCAAGGTTTTAAATATAGACATAAAAATGGCTCCACAGGTAGGATTCGAACCTACGACCGATCGGTTAACAGCCGATTGCTCTACCACTGAGCTACTGTGGAATAATATGATGTAAATTGGTG
>NZ_JAXHDC010000088.1:0-4831 GCF_037072045.1 Oceanobacillus sp. MO10714A
GTTATTTAATGGTAGAAATACGTACACCTATTGAGGTGGACGATGCAATTCAAAGGGTCATGCAACACGCGGTAAAAGGAGAGAAGACGTCAATCCTTCTTGAAGAGAGCCACGGTTTTTTTCTTGCGGAAGATTTGATTAGTGATCATGCTGTTCCTCCCTTTGATCGAACACGATATGACGGATTTGCCGTTCGGGCAAACGATACTGGAAATGGTCTTAGTAAACTGGAAGTAGTTGGTGAAATTGGGGCGGGTAGTATATTCGAAGGAACCGTTCAGGAAAATGAAGCCGTCCGGATTATGACCGGTGCAGAGATTCCAGCCGGGTGCGATGCGGTGATTATGCTGGAGGATGTAGAGGAAAAGAGGCAAGATGGAAAGACATTTATCGAGTTTACTAGAAAACTAACATCGTTTGAAAATATTACAAAAACAGGTGAAGATACGAAAAGAGGCGAAGTGCTTGTCCAAAAGGGGACATACATAAATCCAGGAATTATGGCGTTGCTCGCGACCTTTGGTTACAGCGAAGTTCCCGTCGTTAAGCAACCGCTAGTAGGAATTATTTCTACTGGTAGTGAGCTTCTATCAGTGGATGCAGCACTAGAACCGGGCAAGATAAGGGACAGTAATTCTTACATGTTAATCGGGCAAATTGAGCGGGCTGGTGGCATCCCCGTTTCCCTCGGCCAGTTTGCGGATGAGCTCGAAGTTTGCTATGACCAAGTTGTTGCTGCGCTGGAAAAGATAGATATATTGCTTACAACGGGCGGTGTATCTGTCGGCGATTATGATTATATCCCGGATATTTTAAAGAGATTAAATGCGAATGTATTGTTTAATAAAATTAAAATGCGTCCCGGCTCTGTTACAACGGTAGCAGAGGTTGATGGCAAACTATTTTTCGGTTTATCAGGCAATCCATCCTCCTGTTATGTCGGCTTTGAAATGTACGCAAGGCCTGTAATCCGGCGCTTTTTGCATATGGAGAAGCCCTATTTGAAAAGGCTAAGGGCAGAGCTTGGTGCCGACTTTCCGAACGCTAATCCATTTCATCGATTCGTCCGGGGGAAGCTCGTATATGAAAATGGGAAAGTAATTGCAGTTCCTGTTGGCCTTGATAAACCGAATATCGTTACTTCCTTAGCTGAAGCAAATATACTTATTGTGCTCCCTGGAAATAAAGAAGGCTATGAAAAAGGTGAACAGAAAACAGTGATTTCCCTGGAGGAGCAGTCTGGAGTTACATGGGGAGATTGGTTGAAAGGGGGAGAACTTGTGTGACAGAGAAAATGTATGAAATTGTAAAAGAGCCAATCGATACGGAGGCTGTAATTCAGAAGGTGATACGCAGAGAAGCTGGGGCAATCACTACCTTTCTCGGGATTGCGAGGGAATGGACTCGGGGCAGGAAAACAATTTATCTTAAATACGATGCTTACGTAGCGATGGCCGAGAAGAAGCTTGCTGAAATAGGAGATGAAGTAAAGGGAAAATGGCCAGAAACAGAAGTCGCAGTCACCCATAGAATCGGGCGTCTGGATATATCGGAGACTGCTGTATGTATCGCTGTCTCATCCCCTCATCGCAAGGCCGCTTATGAAGCAAATGAATATGTTATTGAGCGCATTAAGCAGATTGTCCCGATTTGGAAAAAGGAGCATTGGGAAGATGGGGAGACATGGATTGGTAACCAGTTGGAAACACAAGTCTATCCAACTGGCGCACCAGAGCAGTAGTGTTTTTATCAATATAAACAAGTATGGGAAATGTAATTTTTGATCTATAAATACGGAAGGGGACGAGGAAACATGACGGAAAATATAGAAGTATTGAATCCAGCTACGGGTGAATTAGTGGAAGAGGTTACAGTTGATACTATGGAAGAAATTCAGGCAAAACTGGATAAGGTTGCAGATGGGTTCAATAAGTGGAAGAAAGTGAATGCCCACGAACGCGCACGTTTACTTCGGAAATGGTCGCAAAAAGTATTGGAGCAAAAAGAAGAAATTGCCCGTGTGATGACTCTTGAGAGTGGGAAGCCGCTTTCTGAGTCTCTTGGAGAAGTTGAATATGCAACAAGCTATATTGATTGGTTTGCAGAAGAAGCAAAACGGATTTACGGGAGAACCGTTCCAGCGAATACCGAGTCTAAGCGTATCCTCGTGACCCGCCAGCCAATAGGAGTGGTTGCAGCAATTACACCTTGGAACTTCCCTGCAGCAATGATGACGAGAAAAGCTGCACCGGCACTTGCTGCGGGCTGTACATTTATCGTAAAACCGGCAAGTGAAACTCCACTTACAACGATTAAGCTGATTGAACTAGCATATGAAGCAGGAATTCGAGAAGATGTGGTCCAATATGTCAATGGTTCAGGGAGAACGGTCGGTGAGATTTTCACAGATAGTCCACTCGTGAGAAAAATTACATTTACCGGTTCAACTCCAGTTGGAAAACAGTTAATTAAACAAAGTGCCGATTCGGTAAAACACGTATCGATGGAACTTGGTGGGCATGCCCCACTCATCATCACGAAAGATGCCGACCTTGACATCGCAGTTCCACAAACTATTGCATCTAAGTTCCGTAACGCAGGCCAAACTTGTATTTGTGCAAACCGAGTCCTCGTTGCAAAAGAAATTGTAGACGAATTCGCTGACAGACTTGTAAGGGAAGTAGCAAAATTAAAAGTTGGAAACGGACTGGAAGAAGATACTCAAATCGGCCCGGTCATCAATGGGGACGGCTTTAGAAAAGTTGTCAGTCAAATCGATGATGCCGTTCAAAAAGGTGCTGAAGTACTTACAGGGAATGAATTCGATAAAGATGATGATAAAGGCTATTACTTCATCTATCCTACCGTTCTTAAACAAGTAACTGGCGAAATGGATATCATGCAGGAGGAAACTTTTGGCCCCGTGCTTCCAATTACTGTGTTTGATACGGTGGAAGAAGCGATTGATATCGCAAATAACACACCATTCGGTTTAGCTGCATACTTCTTTACAAATGATTACCGGACAGGTACGTATTTACATGAACATCTAACCTTTGGTGTCATTGGTTGGAATGATGGTGCCCCGTCTGCTGCACACGCTCCGTTCGGTGGTTTAAAGGAAAGCGGAATCGGAAAAGAAGGCGGACTTGAAGGAATTGAACCATATTTGGAAACAAAATATTTATCCATTGGTGGTTTAGAGTAAAAGGACAGGGAAAGGCTCCGTTCCTTTCTTCTAATATGCACACGGACAATCAGAATTCCTGTTGCATATTGTAGAAGAGAAGGAGGGATACCATGGTTGAAAAATTAAGCTGGCTGCTTGCTGCAATTGCTTCCGGATTTGCGTTTATCGGTTTAAGCTACCTCATCCCGGAAGAATATTCAACCTTAGGGACAGTCTTTTTCATTATAGGAGCAATTGCAGTGGTAGTCTTTGCAGCAACGATAATTGTTAATACGTTAACTAGTTTAGTGAGAGGACAGGCAGGTAGCTAAAGAGAAAATATATTATTATATCTAAAAATAAGGACGTTCTGAGGATTCTCCTTGACGTCCTTTTTTGTAGTATAATGAATGAGTTAAGATTAGATTATTAGATAAGGAGTGTTTACGTGAATAAAAAGGATATTGCTAGTTTTCGCAGGCAGTTAAAGCCGGAAAATGATTTATTGAAAATAAATGAAGTATTTAACGTATATATTATG
The DNA here is from genome assembly GCF_037072045.1 of Oceanobacillus sp. MO10714A. Classification (NCBI taxonomy): domain Bacteria; kingdom Bacillati; phylum Bacillota; class Bacilli; order Caryophanales; family Bacillaceae; genus Oceanobacillus; species Oceanobacillus sp. MO10714A. The sequence goes on from NZ_JAXHDC010000088.1 coordinate 3,711, forward strand.
AAAGATTCAAGTGAAATCTATCATCAGGAGAGCACACCATTTGAAATGTTAGAGAGAGAGCAACAAGAATTGTTTATGAACAATTTTAAGAAAGTACTTGCAGGCCAACTCGATCGGAAGCTGTTTGAATTAAGATTCGCTCACGAAGCGGAAAACAGTACCCAGTTGCTTCTCCATCAAGGCGTGCTGACTGAACATAGTGAAACATGGAGAGATCGTATGCTGCAGATTGTAGAGAAGATGTTGGAAGTAAAGCAGTATGAGGAAGATATTATCGTTACATTCACAAAGGGTGAATATTTGAAGACGGTAAAACCGAGCAGTGAAGAAACCGAGGAGAATGAACGAGATAAAGTCTATTCCCATTTCTTTATTATGTGTACGATAAATACGACTCAGGAGCCAAGGAAAGAATTGGCGTTTGATTATGTGGAAAAAGAATTCAAATACAATATTGAAGTCAATCCAATTATTGATTTGAATGCCCCTATAGGTGGGTTTTTGTTCCCATGTTTTACGGATGGCGTTTCAGATGTGAATCATGTCCTTTATTCGACTGGTAAATCAAAGGAATTGGATTTTGCTTTTATTGAAGACGTGCTGAACGCGGAAGAGATGATGACCGCTGAGGAAGATAAGATTGTGTTTGAAGAGATTGTTAAAGACGTTGCTGGAGAACAGTTTACAACAGCGACACTTGCAAATGTGTATGATGAGATCCAGCAGGTGATTGAAGAGACGGACCCGGATGATACACCGAAGCTTGATTACCGAGATATGGAAAGTGTTTTAAGCAGCAGCGGTATAGAAAATGTACAACCGGAAGCTGTAGAGGAAGCCTTTAAAAAGGTAATCAACGATGAGAAGTTCGAATTAAAGGCAACGAATGTTGTACCGAAATATGATTCTAAATCAATTAAAATCAAAACGAAAGCTGCTGATTTGAAGGTGAGCCCAAGTGAATTACGGTACATTCGCCAGATGCGACTTGACGGGAAACTTTGTCTTGTCATTGAACTAGAAGAAAATACGGTGATTGAAGGGTTTGAAATCATCGAGGAAGATTTAGGTAAGAGTGAGCCGGGAAAGGACTCAGATGAATCAATTGTGTTATAGTTTAA
>NZ_JAXHDC010000089.1:0-4672 GCF_037072045.1 Oceanobacillus sp. MO10714A
ACTTTTTTATATCGTCTTGGGAAATTATAATATGAAATTGCAGCGGCGTCCGCCCTCGACACAGGGCGCCCTGAACCATTAATTTCAGGCATGGAAAACGCTTTGTTCAATTTGTTTCAGTTCGTAAAAATAACCTTGCATTTCCATCAATTGTTCGTAACTGCCGACTTCAACAACTTTGCCCTCTTCCATAACGACAATTTGATCCATTGTTTCCAGTCCATTCAAGCGATGGCTAATGAGAATAAGTGTATCAGCTTTCGCTAGTTCAAATAATTCCTGATAAATATTAAAACTCGTAAGGGAATCCATTGATGACGTTGGTTCGTCAAGTAGCCAGAGATAGGAGTTCTTAAGCATTGTACGGGCAAGCGCTAGACGCTGTTTTTCCCCTCCCGATAGATTGGCACCTTTTTCAAGCACCGCATCGTCCAGCCTGAACTGGCTTAATTCAACTTTTTTCAATACTTTCAGCAAATCCTTATCCGATACTTCATCCGCAGCGATTTTCAAATTATCTCGGATTGTCCCAAAGAAGAAATGGTTTTCCTGAAGGACGACATTTGCATATTTCCAAATGCTTTCTTGATTCAGCCTGCTAATCTCTTCTCCATTAATCAGAATTTCTCCTGTGTCTGCAGAATTAAAATTTAGCAACAAGCTAAGAATAGTTGATTTTCCAGAACCACTCGGGCCAACGATTGCCGTTTTCGAACCTGCCGGAAAATGGAGCTGAACATCATTCAGAGTTTGTCTTTCTTCTTCTGAATAAGTAAATGATACATCATTAAACGTTATAGTTGGGGAAGAAGTCAAGATTAGGTCTTCCCTCTCTTCTACTTCAACTGGTTCACTACCAACTACTGCCGATAATCTAGCTGCCGCTCTTCTATTATCCTCGAGATGACTGGGGAAAATCGCCATTGATGTCGTGTCTTCAAAGACAGTTAAAGAAATCATTAACAACATCGCTAAGAAAACTCCATTCAAGCTGCCTGCTGCGATTAAATAAGCACCCATTCCAAGCACAACGACCGAGATGATCAGTGATACAAATGTATTTAATGATTCACTGTAAAGATGATGGACACCTGCTTTCTCCTGTTCCCGTACATAGGTTTCAGCCATTTGCTCAAGTGCTTCCTCTTTTTCTTCCAACCGTTGATATATTTTCAAATCGCGGAAACCGTAGAAGAGCTCTGTCACTTCTGTTGATAATTTTCCGCGTTCCTCTCGTAACCCTTGATCCACTCGGCGCTGCCTGATAGCGAAATACACTGGGACAAGCACAGTCGTCAGAAGAAACCCGACAAAAATAATAATGGCATGCGTAATAGAAAAATATGCCGTGAAAAATATCGTACAGAAGAACACAAGAAATAGTACAATCGGCGGATAAAAGACCCGCAAGAAGAAGTTCTGTAATGTTTCCACATCCCCGACAATACGGGCAAGCAAGTCCCCACTCCGGAACTTCTGGAAAATCTGTGGAGCAAGCGGCTCTAATCTTTCATAAAAAGATACCCGTAAATTACTGAGCATCGTAAACGTGCCTCGGTGCGAGTAATAACGTTCTCCGTAGCGGCTAACGGCAGAGATGATCCCAAAGAGTTTTACCGTACCGACAAGCACCATCAAGGTATAGATTGGCGGAGCGAGTGCTGCTTGGGAAATTAAATACCCACTCGCTGAAAACAATCCGACAGCGGTAATCCCACCGATAAATCCACATATAATCGAGAGGATAATGTCTTTTTTCTCTTTAAATAATAGATGGATCACTGTTGTTAAATCCCTCACTTCCGCTCACCTCCTTGCTCTGCTGAGACCATAGAACGATAATCCGGATTCGTTCTTAACAATTCTTCGTGCTTCCCTTTTGCCACGATCTTTCCGGAATCAAGCAAGACAATCTTGTCCGCATGTTTAATCGTGTGCAGGCGATGCGCTACCGTAATAATGGTTGCATGCTTCGCCAATTCTTCAATCGATTGTTGTAATATCCGTTCGGTTCGTAAGTCGAGTCCTACAGTAGGTTCGTCAAATAGGATAATGGAAGGCCGCTTCAGAAAAGCCCTTGCAAGGGCGACCCGCTGTTTCTCTCCACCGGACAGTCCGCGTCCCGCTTCACCGACCGGAGTGTCATATCCTTTTTCCAAAGAGGCAACGAGCTCGGAAATTCCGGCTTTTTCACCTGCCGCCTCGATTTCTACTCTCGCTCTCTCCCCTCTCCCGCCAATAGCTATATTATCCGCAATTGTTCCAGAGAATAAATATGGATGCTGGGAAATATAGCTTATTTCGTTAAACCAGGCCTTTTCTTCATACTCTGAGAGAGGTTTTCCATTAACAAGAATCTCCCCCTCTGTATTAGCAACGAGACCTGCGATAACATGCAGCAAAGTGGATTTTCCTGAACCAGTTTTACCAATAATGGCGATTTGTTCATAAGGAGAAATCTCTACCGAAATATGATTTAAAGTAAAACCATTCTCTTCATAACGGAAGCAAACATCCTTTAATTCAATGGCAGGCGGTTTTCTTACCTCAAATACATTACTCCCCCATTCCACCGGCATGTCCGGTGTGTCGAGTTCCTTCTGCAACTTGTTGAAAGCACCACTACTGCCTCTTCCAGTATGAAAAGCATTTCCAAGTTCCTTTAACTTATTGTAAAATTCCGGTGCAAGCAAAAGCATAAGAAAACCGGTGAAAAAACTAATGTTTTGGAAAATGATCAAACGGAATGCAACTTCAAGTGCGATCAATCCCATACTAAGCATCGAAATGAATTCCAGTGCGAACGAGTTCGCGAAAGCCGTTTTGAGAACAACCATCGTAGCATCCCGAAAGTTCAGACTGCTTTCCTCTATTTCTGCTTTTTGTTCTTTTGAGCGACCATATAACTTAAGAGTCGTCAGTCCTTGCAGTGTATCAAGGAACTTTCCTGAGAATGCCGCCATTTTATCGAGCTGTTCCTCCGATTTATCCTTCGTATTAAAACCGATAATTACCATAAAAATCGGGATGAATGGTGCGGTAATTATAATGATGATTCCAGTCGTGAAATGTTCGGCAAAAATCGTAATAAGTAGCATGATGGGAATGATAATAGACTGGATAACTTGGGGGATGTAGCTACTATAATAATCGTCTATTTCATCTACCGTATCCATCATGACACTCACTTTCTCGCCGGACCTTCCGTACATCGCTGCTTGCATATTCGTCTTAGAATATTTACGAAGCAGCTGGCTTCTCAGTCCTTGCTTTACAATTGCTGCAAGACGGACCCCCGTTTTTCCATTTCCATAATTAAATAAAGTTCGTCCGAGCAATGCTGCAAGTAATAAGGCAAGATATGGTAAAAGGTCAGCAAAAGCTGTTCCTTGTAAAAATGCTTCATTTACGATATACACAAGCAAGTAGGCTTGAGCAATAATACTGATCCCACTAAGCAGTGAAAATAAAATCATCAGAATCAGTCTGCCTCTATGGTCTTGTGCCAGATCCTTCCAACTGTGCATGTATTGTTCCTCCTACTAAGAAGTGAAGTCTTTCACATAAGTATAACTGATTCTTCACCCCGCAGTAAAACAAGAGACCCTTCGTTAACAAAGCTGTCGAAATTTGAACAAAGGCGTAAACGCCCTTACAGGCTAAAAATGCGATTCGTTCCGCAACGCCTGGGACTGCGATTTCTCGTCCCACCGAAGAGCGTTTGTACTAGCACATCCAGTAGTCGCAGCAACGTACAAACTGTGCCTCCCAGGATGGGAGGTAGTTCGATGTTGCCCCATACGTGAGCGAACTTAATCGAACTTCCTTTTTACCGGAATGAGATAAAGGAAACGTGCCCCTTTAGGGGTAGACGTGAGTTGGGCTTTAGCCCGTATTTAAGCGGCCCTCCTTTAGTTTTGAGTTGATGCCCGCTTTCACCACAAGGGTATAAGGGCGACTAGGCCTCACAAAGACCGCTCGGCAAGTCTTCTTTATCGATTGGAAGAGTGTGAAGTTTGGGACTGCGCACTGCTCGCCCCACCAAAAGATCTGCTAGTTGCTGGGCGCAGAGCGGACGTGGCTATCGCTGGAAATATTCGTTATCCAGAGCATTTTTAGTATATAGTTTCCTATATTACTAAAAGGATGAACATTTTTTGCCCATCCCTTTTGTGCTTACTTTCATAAAGCATAAGTGCAGCTTTCTCCCATCAGCATATTCTTCTTACTTTATTGGGAAAACAACTGAGGGTTATTTTCCCTTCAGCATGTTCATCTTACTTTTATGGGAAAACAACTGAGGGTTATTTTCCCATCAGCATGTTCTTCTTACTTTTATGGGAAAACAACTGAGGGTTATTTTCCCATCAGCATGTTCATCTTACTTTATTGGGAAAACAACTGAGGGTTATTTTCCCTTTAGCATGTTCATCTTACTTTAATGGGAAAACAACTGGGGTTATTTTCCCTTTAGCATATTCATCTTACTTTAATGGGAAAACAACTGAGGTTTATTCTCCCATCAGCATGTTCATCTTACTTTAATGGGAAAACAACTGAGGGTTATTCTCCCATCAGCATGTTCTTCTTACTTTAATGGGAAAACAACTGAGGGTTATTTTCCCTTTAGCATGTTCATCTTGCTTTTATGGGAAAACAACTGGGGTTTATT
>NZ_JAXHDC010000090.1:0-4269 GCF_037072045.1 Oceanobacillus sp. MO10714A
GAACATTTGGCTTATCTTGACAATAATCTTAGGATTCTTTATAATTCGATGTAATCATTACATTAAAAAAACGTCGCATAGGATTAGTAATAAATGCGATTCATGGATAGAGAGGCAGCGGGTGGTGGAAGCTGCTCATGATGTATTTATGAACTCACCTATAAGTTGCAGAGGTGAAATGAGTAACTTCTGCCGTAAATCTGCGTTAAAGATGGAAAGTGAGCATAATTGCTAATTTGGGTGGTACCGCGGGAATATAAGCCTCTCGTCCCTATCTTTGGGATGAGTGGCTTTTTTTGGCAGATAAGAAAGGATAAATCCTTTCTTACTGCATAAGTGCAACTAAGGTTGTCACTGAAAGGCTCGGTGACAATCAAGTTTTCTAATATAAAATAATCAGCACCATGTTGCATGAAGGAGGTCACAGCATGAGTTATCATCATGCAGAGATTGAAAAGAAATGGCAGGAATATTGGGATAAACATAAAACGTTTAAAGCGGATACGTATTCCGATAAAGAAAAATTCTATGCATTAGATATGTTTCCTTATCCGTCTGGTTCAGGGCTTCATGTCGGTCATCCAGAGGGGTATACGGCAACGGATATTATTTCGCGGATGAAAAGGATGCAAGGATACGAGGTGCTTCACCCAATGGGGTGGGACGCATTTGGTTTACCAGCTGAGCAATATGCCTTGGACACTGGAAATAGCCCGGCGGAATTTACAGAACAAAATATTGCTACATTTAAACGTCAAATTAAAGAACTAGGTTTCTCTTATGATTGGGATAGAGAAATTAATACGACGGATCCGAACTATTATAAGTGGACCCAGTGGATTTTTACAAAGTTGTATGAAAAAGGGCTTGCGTATATTGATGAAGTGCCAGTGAACTGGTGTCCAGCACTCGGAACGGTTCTCGCTAACGAAGAAGTTATTGACGGGAAAAGTGAACGTGGTGGTCATCCGGTTATTCGTAAACCGATGAAGCAGTGGATGCTTCGTATTACTGCTTATGCGGATCGTTTGCTTGAAGATCTGGAAGAGTTGGATTGGCCAGAGAGTTTAAAAGAAATGCAACGAAATTGGATCGGTCGTTCGGAGGGAGCGGAAGTAACCTTCACGATTGATGGGCATGATAAAGATTTCACCGTTTTTACAACCCGTCCGGATACACTGTTCGGCGCAACGTATACAGTACTTGCTCCAGAACACCCTTTCGTTAAAGAGATTACAACCGCAGAACAAAAGGACGCAGTTGAAGGATATCTTCATGAGGTGGAGACGAAATCCGAACTGGAAAGAACCGATTTGGCGAAAGATAAAACCGGAGTATTCACGGGAGCCTATGCCATTAACCCTGCTAACAATAAAAAAGTACCGATCTGGGTAGCGGACTATGTATTGATGTCTTACGGTACTGGGGCGATTATGGCGGTTCCTGGGCATGATGAACGGGACTATGAATTTGCGACAGAATTCGATCTTCCCATCATTGAAGTCGTAAGTGGTGGAGATATGACGAAAGAGGCGTATGCTGGCGATGGCCCCCATATCAATTCTGGATTTTTAAATGGACTGCATACCGAAGAAGCAATTACGAAGATGATCGACTGGCTCACTCGAAATGGTAAGGGTGAGAAGAAAATCACTTACCGTCTTCGCGATTGGCTCTTTGCAAGGCAGCGTTACTGGGGTGAACCAATTCCAATTATCCATTGGGAAGATGGTTCAATGACGGCTGTTCCTGAGGAAGAACTTCCATTGGAATTACCTGTTATTAAGGAAATCAAACCATCTGGTACAGGTGAGTCTCCATTAGCGAATGCGGAAGATTGGGTGAATGTTGTTGATCCAGAAACCGGAATGAAAGGTCGTCGTGAAACGAATACGATGCCCCAATGGGCAGGAAGCAGCTGGTATTTCTTACGGTATATCGATCCGGATAACACAGAAGCGTTAGCAGATCCGGAGGCACTTAAAGAATGGTTGCCGGTTGATTTATATATTGGAGGAGCGGAGCACGCGGTATTACACTTGCTCTATGCGAGATTCTGGCATAAGTTTTTATACGATATTGGTGTCGTACCTACGAAAGAGCCGTTCCAAAAGCTATATAATCAAGGGATGATTCTTGGAGAAGGTAATGAGAAGATGAGTAAATCGAAAGGGAATGTCGTAAACCCTGATGATATCGTTCACTCACATGGTGCTGATACGCTAAGACTATATGAAATGTTTATGGGGCCACTAGATGCTTCTGTTGCCTGGTCTACTACTGGACTTGACGGCGCACGACGTTTCTTGGACCGAGTGTGGCGCATGTTCATCAATGAGGATGGAAGTTTGACAGATAAAGTTACGGAAGGGTCAAATGAGAAATTAGATAAGGTTTATCATGAAACGGTTAAAAAAGTTACCATAGATTATGATAATCTGCATTTTAATACGGCGATTTCTCAATTAATGGTATTTACGAATGAGGCTTATAAAGTCGACCAGATACCAAAAGAGTATGCGGAAGGCTTTGTTAAATTACTTTATCCGATTGCACCTCATATGGGAGAAGAACTCTGGGATAGATTAGGTAACCCTGGTACGATAACGTATGAAGCATGGCCGGCATTTGATGAGAGTAAGCTTGTAGAAGATGAAATTGAAATCGTCCTGCAGGTAATGGGTAAAGTCCGTTCGAAGGCAAATGTATCAAGAGACGCTTCAAAAGAAGAACTTGAGCAATTAGCATTAGCAGATGAAAAGATCCAAGAATGGACCCGTGGGAAGACAGTTCGGAAAGTAATTGTTGTCCCTGGTAAACTAGTTAATATTGTTGCTAATTAATAGAAGGAAAAAGCTTTCTCTTCCTACTTGAAAAGGAGAGAAAGCTTTTTTGTTATTTAATGATTACTTCACCTTGCCAGTCGAGCATACCACCTATCATGTTTGAAACATTGAAACCTTGTTCTTTCATATATAATGCGGCGTTCATACTTCTTCCACCCGAACGGCATACTAAGATATATTCTTTTGACCGATCAAGTGAATCTGTTGCTTTTGGTATTTGTTTCAAAGGGATATGGAGTGCCCCTTCAATTATTCCGTTTGCAATTTCCTCATCTTCTCTTACATCGATAAGGACGACGTCTTGTTCTTTTATTAGCATTTCTTCTACTTCAGTTGTGCTTATTTCTTTAATTTGATCCATCAAAATTATCCTTCCTATTAACGATTTCTATTTCACGCTATATTTTACTTTGTTCATGCATAGCTTGCAATCAAGATACACAAGCTAGCAAATGACAATATACGAAAAGAGGAATCCGTATGCGATTATTTATTTATCTTTTTATCGTGCCGATTATGATTTTTCAAACCATTGAAGTAGCGGCAAATGAAGTTGAACCAGTTCTCATCTCGACATATGAAGAGGATGTAACTGGAGATGGTAAGCTTGAAACAATTAAGCTGTATGGCGTTCATTTTAGTCCGGATTCCGTATATTACAAAGATATTTTTGCGATTATCACATCGGAGTCCGAAGAATGGCGAATTGATTATCAAGGTGGATATGACCCAACTATTCAGTTTATCGACTTGAATCACGATAATGTTCCAGATATCTTCTATCAAAGTCCTACAGGAGGAAGCGGTGGGTTGTACACATCAAAACTTGACACACTTGCTCGTAGTGAATTGGAATCAATCCCTTTACCGGAGCAAGACTATATAAAAGGATATTTTGAAGACGGATTTCAGGCTGTAATTGAACTCGCTTTGAATGCAGAACCTATTCTAGTAGATGTAGCGGATCGGAAAGATGATTACATTAGACTGGGAATATTTGATGAAGAAGGCAAACTTCTTCAAGAAACACCCCTTATGATTGATCCGATTGCCTTTTTTGAACCTGTCGAAATTAGTGACCGCAATGGTTATGGACTGAAAAGTTTTAAGCAGATAAGCGGAGCCTATCACGCCGATCAGTTAGGTGTAGTTGAGACACTTTGGTACTACGAAGACGGCAAGTGGATAGCATTACAGGTCGATTGGAAAGGGGCTGGAGAATACGACGCGGCTAAATTCTATTAAAAAACATGTATTATCATGTAAGAAAAGTGTTTTTGTTGTTGACAATCATAAAAGGCTATGCTAAGATATAAGTCCAAGGTTAATTCCTTGTAAACAACATTTAATAAATGAAATTAATTGTTGACACAGAGTTATCTTGTGTGTTATATTTATAAAGTCGCCTTTTTGAGGTGAACGA
>NZ_JAXHDC010000091.1:0-3736 GCF_037072045.1 Oceanobacillus sp. MO10714A
TCCTCTGCATTTTGAATAAGCTCTAGTATGGTTATACCAGGCGCTGATATTATTGCCTCCTTAATCTTTGCAATAATTTGTTCTTCGGGTATATGCCCATTGGTAATATAATCTTCCAGAAATTCAAGGTTACGTTGAAGTATCCAATTAATCTCAGATGACGAACGTACAAGAAAATCCAAACCAAACTGTATTGCATAATTTTTTCCGAGTGCGAATTCCCATCTTCCATTATTTCTAAAATATCTATCTGGTTTTTCCTGAGACTTCTTAATAAGATGTTCTTCTGTCTTGCACTCTACCCAATAGGCTCTATTCTTTTCGATTACAAAAAAATCTGCTGTATACCAATAAGCCATTTTTCTATTTTTATCTTTCTTACTTTGAAAATAATTCATTTTTATTTTGGGTGGTTGATCATAATACTCCAAAACATCATCATTAAATTCCATCATATAGATAGTTGGTAATTCAACCTTATGGCTCTCAAATTGAATGGTTACTCCCATCTTTTTACTACTATACCTTCCGCTAACGTTATTTCTACCTCCCCCGACCCGTCTTGCTGGAGGGGACTGTCTTATACGTTGAATTTCCTTCTTTGCTTCTTCCGTTAAGTCCATTCTTGCTGCCCATTCTTCAAACTCACTGGAATTCATCATTGAAATATTTCCTCCTATTCTTATACTCATAACCACTTTGTACTAATAAAAGTTTCCAATAGTCTTGCAAAACCTTTTCTTTTAAAACTCCAATCTTGTTAACCTTTTCTTCAATTTTTCTACGACTAGGATATAATCCTTCATTTTTCAACTCATTAAAGGCTAGCTTAATTTGTTCTTTTAACCTTTTAATTCTCAGCTCTGACCTTTCTTCAACATAGTCGTAATATCTTCTTGATATTTGTTTACAAAGATCTGGAAAATTTCTATACAATACCCTCTTATCCCGACCAATTACTTTTGCAACTGAATTCATCGATTTAGGAGTATCTGTACTCAAATGTTCTATCAGTTTTTTCTCAATTACATCGTAATTAAGTGGTTTCCGAGTTTGTTTTGTTTCATAATTAATGACCTGCCTGTCATTAATTTGAAATATATTAACATCTAAATTTAGGGATTCTAAGAGGAAATCTAAAACTTTTTTGTTTAATTTAAAAGAAATTTTAAGTATGTTATCTAAAGAAGGGAAGTTTTGGCCATTTAACCAATATCGGAGAGTGCTTTTTGGAATATTTAGGTATCTTGAAAAACCTGCAACATTATTTGAAAAACATTCTTCATTTATCACTTTCAATTTGCTTATAAATGTATGCTTAAAACTTTGAACGTCTATCTTGTTATGATTTATTGATAAAATATCTTTCATATTTTCATAAACATAAAGTTCCCACCTCAATTTTTCTAGATTGATCCTATTGCTTTCACTTTCTTGGGCTAAGGCTAATATAGAGGAACAATGTGGACAATAGCCGGGAACCATTTGTCTGCGTATGATATCAACTTCCTTTTTACATATAGGACATCTGTCAATTAAAAAGCGACTATGTTTTTTGCAAATCTCTACAGGTTTTAAGTGCCATATCAGCGGATAATAAATAACTTCTCCATCCTTCTCCCAAGTTCTAATACAGTCAGGACACCAATTAAGTGTATCCTTCAATAAATTTCTCAATGGAATGAATTCTTTTAGGTTGTACAAGGTTAAATTAATTAGGTCATCTCTGCATGTTAACTTTTCAACTGTCCATGCAAGTTCAACAGCATTTTCCATGTATCCATTTATAGTTTTTGCCTTTTCATAAAAGCGGTTCCCTCCATAAGCTGAAGCCCGTTCTAAATAACCCTTATTCATTTCAGGAAAAATCATCTTATTAAATAAATGACCAACAGAGATGTTATGTTCATATGCTACCCTAATTAAATAACTGCTCAGGCTTTCAACTAACTCAGTTTGTAAACCAATTGGTTCAATACTGTATAAATCACTTCTAGAATCTAAATTTATTTCTATCATTCTATTACACCCCATATATTTAATAGACTAATAGTTATTATTGCCATATAGAATATTTAAATATGCACCTTTTCCTTATCAGGTCGTTTCACGGGCATAAACGGTCTGTTTAGGGCTTTATTTGGATTAAAGTAAGGTATTTTTGTATTTATTCACACATGAAAATAAGGTCTAAATATACGATTAAAGTACATTTAGACCTTATTTTTAAAATTATAATTAGCTATTCGAATAGCTTTTTTAATAGAGTATAATACTTAAAATTATCTTAGGAGGTTGAATAAATGCTATCATTTAGAGCTGTTTTTACTATGGAAGAGGAAAAAAATAATTATAATCGTGTAGATGTAACTTGGTACGATTGTCCAATTGACGAACCGTTTAACTACGAATACTTCGAAAATGAATCAAATAGTTATATTGCATGGACAGAGGACCTTATTAATTTTCACCGATGGATTTTCAAATATTTTTATCAAGGTTATGTACTCCAACAATTTGAGTTGATAATATACCAAGACCATAATCAGACTGAAGATGAAGTCCTATTCTCGATTCCACATTTTAATATTAAATATAAGGATTGTTTAAATATAATTCACGATGGATTAGTTAACTATAATAGAGATATAGTAGAGATAAACTTTATTATATCAGTGCAAAATTATGAGCATATTTTTAATAGAATCATTCTCTTTCAAAATCATTGGTTAAGATTGGCAAATATAAGTAGTAACAAAGAAAATGAATTAATTGAGAATGACCTTATATTTGACTTACCATTCCTGATATATTTTGCAAATAGCATAGAGGAATTTAAAGAAATAATTAATAAGGTCATCAACCATTTCAATGGTATATTTAAACTATTAAACAAGAATAGTAATGACCGAAACCTAAGAAAGATCAAAAATATATTGGTACTACTATTAGATGATTTAAGAAATGAGGAAAGAAATATAAATGAATTTAGTTGGATGTTTAAAATCAACGGGAATGAAATTCATAAAGAAAATAAAGATGATATCGAACTACTTCTTCCACTCGAAGGAGAATTCGATGATAATTTACCTCTCTAATTTATATTAAACTATATTAATTAGCTGTCCATGCAGAACTTAACGGCTCTTTGGGCAGCTTTTTTTATGACAAAAACAATTAATTACATACCCTTTATGACATCTTTGCTGTTCTAAAACATAGCGCATTGAAATCATTGTCATTTAATAACTACATAAATTATAATCATATAGAATTCTAAAAGATTATATAGAAGGAGACAGTAACATGAATAAAAAGATAAAAAGAAATAGAATTCGTTGTAAATGCTGCGGAGATATTATTGAATCAAGACAAATATATGATTTTCAACAATGTTCATGCAAAACGGTAGCGGTTGACGGTGGACTAGAGTATGCCAAAAGAATTTTTCCAAGTAATCCACCTGAAAAATTTTATGATGAATTAGTAGAATATGAATGATTCCGTATATACTTGACGAACTTAGACTGATTCCACTAGTATAATTATTGCTGTTATTGCTGTTCTAATCTAGGTAATCGGTTGGTGAATTTCGAAAGATGCCGTTGCCGTATTAATGGGGGTACTCAAAAGAATGTTGAGAACGATAGAACAATAATTAAGCATAAAGGTATAGGCCACAAAACCTTATACAACTAAATCATTTCTTAAATATGTGAACAATAATAATAAATCC
>NZ_JAXHDC010000092.1:0-3260 GCF_037072045.1 Oceanobacillus sp. MO10714A
TGTAAACTAGCACATTATTCCAGGTCATCTATTTCAAACTAATTCAGCTGTTTATCTGGGGTAATGTGCTATTATTTTCACTTTATTTCATATGTGAAAAAGAATATGCACGCTATTTCTCTACTATTTCAAGAAAAAAAGATGCCTTTCAAAAGACATCTTCTTCTCTCATTAATTCAATGGGCGCCACACGTATCTTGTAAACATCGGGGTGGCGAAGATTAAATGCGACTGACCCCTTATACATCACAAACCAATCATCGTAGTCCTTCCCAATAATAAAATTCAAATAGTCGCTCTGGAATTTTATTTCTACAGGCATCCCTTCATACACAATAAAAGCCTCTTGCCCAATCCATATCTGCCAGGCATTATGATTAGAAATCATGATTCCTTCTTTCATCACAGACCACTTTCCTCAGCTGCCAGACGCACGATTTCTTCATCAATCTGTTCTTTCTTCTGTTGCGCTCCATATAAAAGACAATTCGTCGTTAATGTATTGATAATACGGGGCCAACCTTGTGATCGTAACGCGATTGCTTCCATGGCCGTAGGACTGAATATTGGTATTCTTGATCCCGCTAACTTTAAATGGTGTTCTATATACGCGTAAACATCTTCTTTGCTTAATGCTTGCATTTGATATCTCATGATAATACGTTGAGCCAATGGTCGATGATGATTTAAATTTAACCGTGTTTTTAAATGCGGTAAACCAGATAGTATGAGAATAAATGGATTCGTCGAATCCATTTGAAAGTTAAAGAGAATGGCTAGATCCTGTAAAAATGCATCCTTTGCCATGTGCATTTCATCAAGAATGAAGACTGGAGTAATTTTACGTTCCTCCACCATTTGTTCAATGCCTGATTGAATCTGGCGAAATAGATCTACTTTGCGGAATTTGGGTTCTTCACCTAAACCATAAGCCAACCCTCGGTAAAAATCCATCACTCCTCCAGTAGACAATGGAAAATAGACGACATGATACAAAGATGGATTGAGTGACTCCTTAAAACTTCGTAATGTAAATGTTTTTCCAGCCCCAGGATCACCTATAATTAAACCGATTCCTTTCGACTTTTGTAAGTACGCTAAACCATTTAATGCTCCTTGATAAATCGTAGATTCAAACGCATCCACATGATTCATCTCTTTGGTAAATGGCATCTTAGCCAACGAATAAAAGGATTTATACATGATCCGTCTCTCCCTTCCGTTGAACCGTATCCATTATCGCAAATGGGGATGGGGCTCGTTTGACATGCGCATTATCTTCCATGTTAACGGCTATCGCTTGTGCTACTTTTTTTCCATCTTCAAACACATACACCGCTCGATCATCGAGTCGAAGATCAATCTTCTGACCAATGAAAGAAGCGGGAACTTCATATAATTTCTTATCCAACGTAATCGTCCCATCTAATTTTACGACTCTTTTTGCTCTTTTTAAAAATACTGTCTCTAGTATGGAATGATCCTCTAAAAATGTGATATGATCTAATTGGGATTGAAATACTTGATGGGGTGTCTTTCCATCAAGAGAGGCGTGTGGCTTCCGGTGGTAATCCTCCTCTAGCCACCGCCCAAATCTTTCATTTAGCTCTTCCAGCGAATCGGCTGGATTACTTTTTAATAATGGATAGAACCTCGTTTGAATCGTTTTGAACAGCCTCTCTATTTTCCCTTTACTTTTAGGGTCATATGGCTGTGTATGAACTAAAGTAATTCCCAACTGCGCACAGGCATACTGCAGGGTTTCTGATCGATAAATCTTTCCGTTATCGGCATAAATCATCGTCGGTTTTCCATATCGCAGAAGTGCTTCTTTTGTTACTTCTCGAAGGCCATCAAGTTTCTCCGAAGAAAAAAATTCCGCGTAAGGTACGATTCTTGAACAATCATCGATGTATGCAATAAGAAATGTTTTCTTCATTTTCCCTTCCATTCGGATGTACGGACCATGCGATAAATCTGCCTGCCATAATACATTAACTTTATCATGAGAAAAACGCTTTCTCTCTCTTTCTGGATAAAAACTCATATGATGCTTTCCAGCTAGCTTGTGTTTTTTTAATAATCGGTTAATCGTGGCATAAGAAACATGATCCTTTTGAATTTCACCACGTTGAATTAATTGTTCGTAGAACACAGTTATTGGCATATGCAGATATTCTTCTTTTCTTATTTTGAGAATATGATCCTCATCATCTGGAGAGAGCCTGCGAGAACCTCCACGATCTGCCCGTCTTTTCGGCTTTAAAGCCTCGAATCCATTTCTTCGGTAATTTAAATGCCATTCTTGGATCGTTTTCGCTGCAACCTTTCGTTCTCCATAATAGGGTACCTGATGTACTTTTCCTTCCAGTTCTTGAAAATACTCTTTTGGTTCTCTTTGCTTATTAAAGAGCGGCGCAATCAAGCCATAACGAAATAAAGCAATTTCTTCCCGCGTTTTTTCATCCATTGGATTTGCCTCCTTTTATTAGAAGGACAACCGGTTATCCATTGCTTTTATTCTACTTTGTTCGCCAATACTTGCATAGGCAAAAGTTATGTGGGACAGTCTTTATTTTTTTATCACGAAAATTATGGTAAAATTAATGTGCCCATAAAATATGATGATAAGTGACCCCAGCTCCTTTGAAAGAAGGAAGATATGCCAGTATCTTGGATCATTTTCTTGTATTTTAGGGCTTCTTTTTTAGTGTTTTTAGATAACCCATTCGAATACCCTTCGTGCACAAAATAGCTATGAATCCAATGTATTCCTTTGTAAAACCGCTTGATATGTTGTTCTAGCAGTTGCCGGCCACCCCTACGCAAATCCCCATTCAAATAGCGCTCAATCCCTTTAAAGATCATATATAATGTATATTGAAAATAAGGAATCAAAAAACTTGGCAGAATAGAAATGGTGATGCCGCAAGCTAAGCAAAGATAACGACAAATCGGTAGTCGTATATGTTCATCTTCTTCAATACCATATCGCCAGTAATAACCATGACGATGTATGTTTCCCTGAGCGAAACAATTACAACCCGGACATCGATCTAACCTAGGAAACTCATTTTCTATTCCATTTGCCGCGTATTGAAAAATATCAATCTTAAAATCATGTAAATGAATCAATTAAAAAACTCCCCTCTATTAATATGAAAAAAACTTAGCACATTATAGCAGGGAAGTCTATTTTTAATCTGGAGGAATTTGAACAATTAGCAAGTGTTTTAGATGGAACAATGTGGAGCTTTACA
>NZ_JAXHDC010000093.1:0-3016 GCF_037072045.1 Oceanobacillus sp. MO10714A
CTCCCTAAACTATCATGTTAGTAATATTTATTAACATGATTGATAGGAAGTATACAAGGCGTATAGAATAATGACTAACAATATAGATTCATTTTAGCATATAGGTGGGCATAATTTTGTATTTATGAGTGAATTGGTCAGTCCTAGTAACTTATTGAGTAATTTTACGTCCCTCGTTACCGATGTCTTCAATTGTTTTCACTATCCCAGGTTATTCACTCTTCATTGTTCATCATGGTAATTATCATGCGGCAAAATTACCCTTTTTTTCACAGGGGTGCCGAGCAACACAGATGTTTTTGTTTTTCCGTAGGGTAAAAGACTTTCCACCAATCGGGTGAGTTCCCCAATATCATATAGAGCCGCTTTGATGTAATAATGAACATGGCCTGTAGCTCGATGGCATTCGATCACAGCGGGTTCACTTGCAAGCTTTTCTTCAATTTTATTTAGAGGTTCCAGTATATCGCTTAATTCAATGATAACTAACAATTTCCGCCCGATTGCTTCAGGTGATATCAAGGCAGTATAGCCTTCTATCATACCTTTTTCTTCCAAGCGCTTCACTCTTTCGGCCACACTAGGACGACTAAGTGCCATTCTCTCCGACAGTTTACTTATTGAAATTCGCCCGTCCTCTTGCAGTAATGTTATCAGTTTGATATCTAATTCATCCATCCTTAATCCTCCTTTTTCAATATGATAAGTATATTAGTATATTTTTATTCAATTAGAAGGTTCTTTTAATTGAATTAATTCACTTTTGTATATAATAATTTAAAATTTCTACTATTATTATATGTAATATAATCTTGTTTGAAAAGGGATAAAAATTTTAAAAAGGAGGCAAGCTTTTTTGTAGTGGTCAAACAAGTGAAAAAAAATGAAAAAGAGGAGACATGATGAATAACACATTAAGAATCATTATTTTAGCAGGTACCTTCGTGTCATTTATATTGGGCGCTGGTACGGCGACGGGCCAAGAGATTCTGCAATTTTTCGTTTCATTCGGCTACTTAGGTATAGGTGCTATTATAATAGCTGCTGTTATCCATATGTGGTTCGGAGCCTATGCGATGGACACGGGACTGCGTTTACAGGCGAAAGATTCAAAAGAAGTCTTTATATATTTTTGTGGAAAATACCTAGGAATATTCTTCTATTGGTTTGCCCAGTTATTCATACTAGTCGTATTTGTCGTCATGATTTCTGGTGCAGGTGCAACCGTTTCGGAACACTTTGGGGTAGGTGTCGTTCCCGGACGTGCCTTAATGGCTATCCTTGTTATGATTACAGCTTTATTACGTTTAGACACCATCGTAAAGATTTTGGGAATAGCGGGACCTATTATCGTAATCTTTGCAATTGTAGTAGGAGCAGGGAATTTTAATGTAGAAGGATTTGGACAAGCTGGAGATATCCTTAATAACATTCAAATTTCAACCGCAACAAATCACTGGTGGCAATCTGGCTTTGTTTATTCTTCTTTTGTTCTCCTAGTTGCCCTTCCTTTTTTAGCGAATGTAGGGAAAGAAGAAACAAGCAGAAAAAATGTCATCTTGGGAGGTACTCTTGGTGGATTGATTATGCTTATCGGGGTTTTTGCAATCTATATTGGCATCTTGTCCAACGTCGAAGAAACACATACGATGGATATTCCAACCTTGTTCTTAGCAAATCAAATCAGTCCTTCGCTTTCTCTAGTCTTTTCTATCATTCTATTGATTGCGATATATACCACTGCAGTAGGTATGTTGTGGACCGTCGCTGTACAATTTTCAAAAGGCGACACGAAGAAATATAGACTTATTACCATTGGATTAACAATTGTCGGATTTTTCGGTGGATTATTACCGTTTGCCAAAATTATTGATTTGGTTTACCCAATCGTCGGCTATATCGGTCTAATATTAATTGCAGGTATGCTCTATCGGCAATTCATCAATAAAGGAAACATTGATAAACAAAAATTTTAAAAATAGAAAATGAGGGTTATAACATGAGTAAATACGCAAGAAAAGATAATTATACAAGAGTGAAATTGAACATGCCATTTACTGGTATTACGTCATTTAGAAAATATCCAATATGTACAAACCTAGATGAACTAGATGCAGATTTTGCAATCATCGGTGTACCAAATGATATGACAACCGCATGGCGCTCCGGCACTAGAATGGGACCAAGATCCATTCGCGAACAATCCTCTCTTTATGGATTCGGGGGAGGATATGACCACGAAAGAGATATTATCTATAGCGATGAAGGTTGGAAAATAGTCGATTGTGGTGATGTATCCATCATCAATGGCGATGTAGAACAGAGCCACGAAAATACCGAGGAAGCCATTCGGAAAATCATTGAAAAGGGAGCAATTCCTATCGTGTTGGGGGGAGACCATTCGATAACATCTCCAGTCGCTTTTGCACTAGACAAACACGAAAAAGTGAACGTCGTACAGATTGACGCCCACTTGGACTGGTTGAAAGAAGCTTCTGGCCAACGTTTCACACTCAGTAGCCCAATGAGACGGATGTCGGAAATGCCGCATATTAACAAAATGGCTCAACTAGGTATTCGCGGTGTTGGGAGCAGTCAGAAGGAAGATTTTGATGATGCAAGAGAATATGGCAGTTCGATTCTATCACCAAAACAAATTCGAAAAATGGGTATCGAGGAAGCATTGAAAGATATGCCTGAAGGTGAAAAGTATTATGTTACCCTTGATATTGACGGTTTGGATGCGTCCATCGCACCTGGTGCAGGATCCCCTTCCCCTGGCGGATTCTTCTATGACGAGGTCAGTGAAATCTTGGAAGTCGTTGCCAAAAAAGGTGATGTCATTGGCTTTGATTTAGTTGAGGTGAATCCTTTATATGACCCTACAGGAGTGACTTCTCAAATCGCAGCAAGACTTATCATCGATTTTATGAACTTCATTATTCATGAGAAAAATCTTAAGCAAGCTGAACAAAGTTAAGATTACAATAATCTACTAAGATTTGTATTTCAGAAA
>NZ_JAXHDC010000094.1:0-3011 GCF_037072045.1 Oceanobacillus sp. MO10714A
CAAAAAAGGATTGAATCTTGTTTTAGATTCAACCCTTCATTTTTATCTACGTTTTTTTCTCTTTTGTTCTTTAAAGAACTTCCTGGCGTTTTTCATACCGCCCATCTCACTAAACATATCATTTAGCTTTTCTTTTTCAATCATTTTAGAATTTAAGCCTTCATACTTTATTTCTTTTTTTAGTTTCAGGTAGCTTTCCAGTCTTTCAATGGACAATATTCCATCTAGAATAGCCTGTTGCACAGCACATTTAGGCTCATTCGTATGTGTACAGTCATTAAATTTGCACTTTATGGTAAGTTCATCAATGTCTGCAAAGGATTTTGACAAATCGGCACTAATTACGCCAAGTTCACGCATACCAGGAGTATCGATCACAACACCGAAATCAGGTAACATGATTAGTTCACGTCTTGTAGTCGTATGTCTTCCTTTATCATCACTTCTAATTTCATTCGTATCTAAGACATTTTGACCAAGAAGTCGATTAATTAGCGTTGATTTTCCAACACCGGATGAGCCAATAAATGCAACTGTCTGTCCTTCTGAAAGATATCTTTTTAATGATTGATATCCATCGTCAGAAGCACTTGTAACATGCACTTCAACACCTATTGCTATAGAAGATACTTCGTTAAGCCTGTTCTCTAATTCGGTACATAGATCTGATTTTGTAAGGACAACAACAGGAATAGCACCACTATCCCATGCGATAGAAAGATAACGTTCTAATCTACGCAGATTAAAATCATTATTCAGTGACATACAAATAAACACGGTATCAATATTTGTAGCGACAACTTGCAAATCTTCTCTCGAACCTGCTATTTTTCGTGCAAAAATACTTTTCCGGGTTAATACATGATGAATAATCGCATTTCCTTGAGAATTGTCCATCCGGTCAATCATTACAAAATCCCCAACGGAAGGGAATTCAGATGAATTTTTTACACTAAAATAAAATTTCCCTGAAATCTCAGCTAAAATCTCACCATTTTCCGTTATCACTTTGTATACGTTTTTTGTTTGTGATGAAACTCGACCGATAAATAAATCTTTATATTGTTTAGACTCCTGAATAAATTGTTCAGTAAGTCCTAGTTTTTCCATATGAATATGATTCAATTTTATTTCCTCCTAAAGTTTAAGATTATAACTTTTGGGAGGCTCAATGCTTGAATTTACTTTGCATATACCTCCCCGTTTGTTACAATTTCAACATTTAGCTTGTTAAACATAAAACAACATTCCCTTCTTATTAATCTTTTTTCAGTATATCATAATATTAACCTTCTTGAATAAGGGTATTATTTACATCTGTGCTCTAGAAATACTCGGCCTCCTGTTGAAAAAACGGAGTAATTGTTGAGTGTTTAAATCGAAAGAGCAAATGTTTATTAGGACAGCCAAGTGTTTATTTTGGATTTACATAGTATTATAGTGGTGGGTTCTCCAGCCTGAAATGAACCCAATCTTCTTTTAGAGGTCCATAAACACCGTATGGTTTCAATCCAGCATAACACATAAGAACAGTCAATTGTCCACGATGATAAGTAGTATGCTTGATTAGTCATATTAAAACAGCTTTAATATGACTTGATTGATAATCGCAGATAGTTAAGATGTAGTAGTGTTTACATGGGAAACTAGCAATTTCCTTTTTATTATTGGCAAAAAAGTTTAGTGCAGAACCCTGCATTTACTTTGCAAAGTTCCACACATTTATTTGCCATAAACACACACAGGCACTCTTTGTTCATCTCTTTTATTTCTAATTATCTATTGAATAATTTATAACTTTTGAAAAGGGATAAAAACTGTTCGTAACTTACATTTTTTAAATCTTTTATTTTCGCATGTTTTAAGGCTTTATTAAATTGATTTTTGGTAAACAGTTTTTTGTACTCCTTGTTAACCCATTTCATTACAAAGTATTTATATTTTTTTCTATCTTTATATGACATTTTTATAGGCTTTCTTTTCAATACAATTAATGAGCTGTCCACTTTAGGTTTCGGATGAAAATAATGCCTAGGAATTTTTGCTAATATAGAAATATCTACTTCTGCCATTAAGAGCAATGCTAGTGATCTGTTTGTATTTAATAATCTTTTTGCAAAACCATATTCCACTATTAAATAACTTACTGTAGCCGTACTTTCATAAACAATTTTTCTAATTATACTTGTGCTTATATTGTAAGGTATACTTCCAAATATTTTATATGATTTATGTTTAGGAAAATTAAATTTCAAGATATCATCATTTACAATTTGATAGTTAGCGTAATTTAAAAGTTTACTCTGAGTTACCTCACATAATTTAGGGTCAATTTCTATAGCTGTCACATAATTACACCGGTTTACCAATTCAATAGTAAAATGCCCTTTACCAGCACCGATTTCAAAAATGTTATCATTTTCGTTTAAATCTATCTGTTTCATTATTTTTTCTATATGATATTTTGAAGTAATAAAATTTTGACTATCCTTTATATTTACTTTGTTCATTATAACCTCTCCTATTTAGGTTATAATGAATTCCATTTTAACAATTCATTATAACCATTTATTTTTCGTTTGGTTGATAATGAACTGTATCTATTACAAAAATACTAAAAATACGCATAATTTATTTCTCCTTCATTATTTATACAAATAACAACTTTTTTAATACAATAATGTCTCCTTTTAGTATCAAAGCTATATTATTGTTAATATCTTTAATATCTTTCTTGTTCGCCAACTCTTTTTATACTTTCTCTTCATTTATATTAACTTTTCAACACTAATTTCTGCTCTTCTATAGCATATACAGAATCAGCCACTGTCCCAACAAAGGTACGATCATGTGATACGAGAAGAACTGTACCTTCGTATCCATGCAAAAATTGCTCCAATGCCTCCATACAAAAAATATCCAAAAAGTTTGTTGGTTCATCTAAAACTAATACATTATACCTTCCTAGAAATAGCTGACACAATACTAAACGAGTTGCCTCTCCACCACTT
>NZ_JAXHDC010000095.1:0-2991 GCF_037072045.1 Oceanobacillus sp. MO10714A
TGGTCTTTTATGACCATCAAGGCAAAACAAAGCTATATTATTTACTGTAACTTAGTTAAGTGAATAAGGGCGCACGGTGGATGCCTTGGCACTAGGAGCCGATGAAGGACGGGACTAACACCGATATGCTCCGGGTAGTTGTAAGTAAACGTTAATCCGGAGATTTCCGAATGGGGCAACCCACTGTCCGTAATGGGACAGTACGTATACCTGAATACATAGGGTGTACGAGGCAGACCTGGGGAACTGAAACATCTCAGTACCCAGAGGAAGAGAAAGCAAATGCGATTTCCCAAGTAGCGGCGAGCGAAACGGAACGAGCCCAAACCAGTAAGCTTGCTTACTGGGGTTGTAGGACACTCCATTGGAGTTACAAAGAAATTCTTTAGATGAATCGATCTGGAAAGATCAGCCATAGAAGGTAACAGCCCTGTAATCGAAAAAGAGTTTCCTCCGGAGTGTATCCTGAGTACGGCGGAACACGTGGAATTCCGTCGGAATCCGGGAGGACCATCTCCCAAGGCTAAATACTCCCTAGTGACCGATAGTGAACCAGTACCGTGAGGGAAAGGTGAAAAGCACCCCGGGAGGGGAGTGAAAGAGAACCTGAAACCGTGCGCTTACAAGTAGTCGAAGCGCATTTATGCGTGACGGCGTACCTTTTGTAGAATGGACCGGCGAGTTACGATTACATGCAAGGTTAAGTGGAAGACACGGAGCCGCAGCGAAAGCGAGTCTGAATAGGGCGAATGAGTATGTGGTCGTAGACCCGAAACCGTGTGATCTACCCATGTCCAGGGTGAAGGTCAGGTAACACTGACTGGAGGCCCGAACCCACGTATGTTGAAAAATGCGGGGATGAGGTGTGGGTAGGGGTGAAATGCCAATCGAACACGGAGATAGCTGGTTCTCTCCGAAATAGCTTTAGGGCTAGCCTCAAAAATAGAGTACTGGAGGTAGAGCACTGATTGGACTAGGGGCCCTCACCGGGTTACCGAATTCAGTCAAACTCCGAATGCCAGCTACTTGTTTTTGGGAGTCAGACTGCGGGTGATAAGATTCGTAGTCGAGAGGGAAACAGCCCAGACCGCCAGCTAAGGTCCCAAAGTATACGTTAAGTGGAAAAGGATGTGGAGTTGCCC
The DNA here is from genome assembly GCF_037072045.1 of Oceanobacillus sp. MO10714A. Lineage (NCBI taxonomy): Bacteria > Bacillati > Bacillota > Bacilli > Caryophanales > Bacillaceae > Oceanobacillus > Oceanobacillus sp. MO10714A. Next base: position 1,143 of record NZ_JAXHDC010000095.1, read on the forward strand.
AGACAACCAGGATGTTGGCTTAGAAGCAGCCACCATTTAAAGAGTGCGTAATAGCTCACTGGTCGAGTGACTCTGCGCCGAAAATGTACCGGGGCTAAACGTATCACCGAAGCTGCGGATTGTTCTTACGAACAATGGTAGGAGAGCGTTCTAAGTGCTGCGAAGTCAGACCGTGAGGACTGGTGGAGCGCTTAGAAGTGAGAATGCCGGTATGAGTAGCGAAAAAAGAGTGAGAATCTCTTTCACCGAATGCCTAAGGTTTCCTGAGGAAGGCTCGTCCTCTCAGGGTTAGTCGGGACCTAAGCCGAGGCCGACAGGCGTAGGCGATGGACAACAGGTTGATATTCCTGTACCACCTCATGATCGTGATTGAGCGATGGGGGAACGCAGAAGGATAAGGAATGCGCACCGATGGATGTGTGCGCCCAAGCAGTGAGAAAGTCAGATAGGTAAATCCGTCTGGCAATTTCAAGCTGTGACGGGGAGGGAAATAGAGTACCGAAGTTCCGGATTTCACGCTGCCAAGAAAAGCCTCTAGCCAGATCATAGGTGCCCGTACCGCAAACCGACACAGGTAGGCGAGGAGAGTATCCTAAGGTGAGCGGGAGAACTCTCGTTAAGGAACTCGGCAAAATGACCCCGTAACTTCGGGAGAAGGGGTGCTTCTTTTAGAAGAAGCCGCAGTGAATAGGCCCAAGCGACTGTTTATCAAAAACACAGGTCTCTGCGAAGCCGAAAGGCGAAGTATAGGGGCTGACACCTGCCCGGTGCTGGAAGGTTAAGGGGAAGAGTTAGCCGTAAGGCGAAGCTTAGAACCGAAGCCCCAGTAAACGGCGGCCGTAACTATAACGGTCCTAAGGTAGCGAAATTCCTTGTCGGGTAAGTTCCGACCCGCACGAAAGGTGCAACGACTTGGGCACTGTCTCAACGAGAGACCCGGTGAAATTATACGATGTGTGAAGATGCACATTACCCGCGACAGGACGGAAAGACCCCGTGGAGCTTTACTGTAGCTTGATATTGACTGTTTGTGCAGCTTGTACAGGATAGGTGGGAGCCGTGGAATCGGGAGCGCTAGCTTCCGTGGAGGCACCCGTGGGATACCACCCTAGCTGTATGAACATTCTAACCCAGGACCGTGATCCGGTCCGGAGACAGTGTCAGGCAGGCAGTTTGACTGGGGCGGTCGCCTCCCAAAAGGTAACGGAGGCGCCCAAAGGTTCCCTCAGAATGGTTGGAAATCATTCGCAGAGTGTAAAGGCACAAGGGAGCTTGACTGCGAGACCTACAAGTCGAGCAGGGACGAAAGTCGGGCTTAGTGATCCGGTGGTTCCGCATGGAAGGGCCATCGCTCAACGGATAAAAGCTACCCCGGGGATAACAGGCTTATCTCCCCCAAGAGTTCACATCGACGGGGAGGTTTGGCACCTCGATGTCGGCTCATCGCATCCTGGGGCTGTAGTCGGTCCCAAGGGTTGGGCTGTTCGCCCATTAAAGCGGTACGCGAGCTGGGTTCAGAACGTCGTGAGACAGTTCGGTCCCTATCCGTCGTGGGCGCCTGGAAGTTTGAGAGGAGCTGTCCTTAGTACGAGAGGACCGGGATGGACACACCGCTGGTGTACCAGTTGTTCCGCCAGGAGCATAGCTGGGTAGCTACGTGTGGAAAGGATAAGTGCTGAAAGCATCTAAGCATGAAGCCCCCCTCAAGATGAGACTTCCCATCACTTCGAGTGAGTAAGATCCCTCAGAGACGATGAGGTTGATAGGTTCGAGGTAGAAGCATGGTGACATGTGGAGCTGACGAATACTAATCGATCGAGGACTTAACTAACTTCTATTTTGATGTCGT
>NZ_JAXHDC010000096.1:0-2869 GCF_037072045.1 Oceanobacillus sp. MO10714A
AAAATAAATAACCCTCTAAAAATGTACCTTTGTACTTGATTTCCAGTAGTCATTCGCAGCGGCAACCGTTTGATAATGAATCGCAATCACCTCGGAAGCGGCGATAAGATTATCTGGATTTCTTGAATACTTTGGACGTATCTTTTTTCGGATGCTTTCAGATGGCTGGGTATATTCAATCCCTTTTTGGGCCAGTAAGATTGCTAATTCGAACCCTTCCTGGGGCGTGTTTGTTTTTAAGCTTTTTAGCCATTTCTTCTTCATAAGCTCCCAACTCCTATTCTCGTGATAATTACCCAATATAGCTTATTAAGTTGAGAAGCTCTTTGTTCCTACCATTTAAGAAACCAACCTTAAACCGACAGCGCCACTAATAATGCATAGTAGAAAAAGAACCCGCTTTAAATTCATCGCTTCTTTAAAAAACGTAACCCCCATGATTACTGCACCTGTTGCCCCAAGTCCCGTCCAAATCGCATAGGCTGTTCCGAGTGGAATGTCACGCATGGCAAGTCCGAGGAAATAAAAGCCAAGGGAAAAGCACACAACTAATACGAGGAGCCAACTCCATGCTCTCTTTTTTAAATACATATTAATACTTGCCACTCCGAAGATTTCACCGAAGCTTGCAAGAAATAAATAAAACCAAGCCATTTTACACGTCACCTTCCTTTGCTGCAAGCGAATCATCGGATCGATCCTTTTCATCTGTCGTTAATTGAATACCGACAACACCAATGATGATGAGTAAAATAAAGAAACCTTTTCCTAGTGTAAATGCCTCTCCCAGAAAGGAGAAGTCAATGATTGCAATCGCGGCAGCCCCGGAACCTGTAAAGGTGGCGTAGACCGAACCTGACGGTAGCACTTCACACGCTTTGATCACAAAGTAAAAGCTAAAAATAATTGCAATCACTGTCCCTGTCCACATCCAGAAGTTATCCGAGTACTTTAAACCAAGCACCCATACTACTTCAATAATTGCAGCGAATAAAACATATATCCATCCCATGCTAGGGAACCTCCTTTAATCAAAAGCAATTACTACTATCTTAACGACAGAATAGGGGAAAAGTCTATCAAATCAGTTTCTAGTCGGATATAATGTTTTATAAAGAAGGATGAGCGAAAGGAGTATGAACATGATGAACAACGAAAAAGAACAGCTTCTCCATACATTGGAAGAACGTTTTAAAGCGAATATGCATCGACACGAGAATTTAGATTGGGAAGAAATAGCTGCAAAGTTGCAGAAGCTACCTGAAAAATTAAAATCCCTAGAGCAAATGGAAGCGACAGGGGGAGAGCCGGATGTCATGGGGTACGATGAGACTACAGAGGAGTTTATTTTCTGCGATTTCTCGAAAGAAAGCCCTAAAGGTCGCAGGAGTGTTTGTTATGATCGCGAGGCACTGGAATCCCGGAAAAAGTACCCACCAAAAACGAGTGTTATGGACATGGCAGAAGAGATGGGCATTGAGTTATTAACTGAAGAGCAATACCGCCAATTACAAGAGCTTGAGGCAGTTGATCAGAAAACATCAAGTTGGGTGAAGACCCCAGCATCGATTCGTGAACGTGGTGGGGCGATATTTTGTGATTACCGGTATGGTCAAGTGTTTGTTTACCATAATGGAGCAGATTCTTATTATGGATCTCGCGGGTTTCGAGGATTGCTCCGCGTCTGATTGAAACGATCCGCCACAATGAAATGTAGGTGGGACAGGGGGTCAGAGCAACTGTCCCAGATAAAAAAGAATGTCAGTGACAGAAATTATCGTATCCCATTAAAGGAGGAGCTCCATGAATATCGGTTTAATTGGTGCCGGGGCCATTGCGAACTTTTTATTAAAAGAAATCAATCATGCTAGTCATGAGGAGCACAGAATAACGAGTGTTTACGTGCGAGACAGAGAAAAGCATCAGAGATTGGAAGCCGAATTTGACGTGAAGCTTTATACCGATTTTGATACTTTCTTGGAATCGGGCATTGATCTAGTTGTGGAAGCGGCGAACGTGGAGGCTGTACGAAATCTGATCCCAGCAACGATACGAAAGAAGGATGCTGTCTTAATCAGTATTGGCGCACTTGTTGATGAAGCACTCTTAACCGAACTTACCAAGCTTGCGAGTAAGCATAATCATGTCATCCACTTACCATCTGGTGCAATCGGCGGTCTTGATTTACTGCAAAATGCTAGCGCTCTGGGAACGGTGAAGAATGTTTCGCTAACGACAAGAAAGCCAGCCCATTCCCTAATAGATGAGGTCATAACAGAAGAAAAGACAGTCTTTGAAGGGCAAGCAGCAGATGCAATCAAACAATTTCCTAAAAATATCAATGTCTCGATTGTTCTCTCCCTTGCCGGTTTAGGAATAGAGCAGACGATGGTGCGCATTATTGCGGATCCACATATTGATAAAAATATCCACCAGATCGAAATGGCCGGGGACTTTGGGGAGGCAACTTTTACTATTCATAACAAGCCACTACCATCCAATCCGAAAACGAGTTATTTGGCAGCGCTGAGTATATTAGGGACCTTGGAAAGGCTCGGTAAGAATATAAGAATTGGTTGAGTGCACGTATGAATTAACATTCATTGAGGGAATAAAAGTTCCCTCAATGAATGAAATTTCATTTATCTCGGTGGACGATTCTGCGGATATTTTTTGTCATCTTTCATCGCGTTTAATTCCTCTTTACTCTTGTTCTTTTTCTTTTTACCTTTACTCATTTGAATCACTCCTTTTATCATTTATTTTGTGCTAATACAAACTTTCAATTCATGTGAAAAAAAGAATTGAAAAAATACTGCAGTTTAAAGTTTTTTTCAGCATAAACTTAAACGAGAAAATGAAATAAATG
>NZ_JAXHDC010000097.1:0-2750 GCF_037072045.1 Oceanobacillus sp. MO10714A
TGAAGAAAGACATAGGTTAGTTCCACCTCTGCCATCTTTTTGACCCACTCCGGACATAATACTGACCCACTTATGACATAAGTGAGCCAGTAATACAATGAGCCTTATTTAAAGCTTTTACCATCTAGCTGTTTACCAATAATCGCGAGAGCCCAAGTAACGAGTTGGTTATCATCTAATTCCTCTCTATCCTTCCATAAACACTCTGCCAAGAGTCTTCCTTCCACCTCCCTCATTACTTCATCCGGCAAATAATTGTGGAAGAAATACCTTGCTATACGGAGTTCTACTTCTTCTGGAATCACTTGGTTACCGCCAGTCCATGACGTTCTCTCATCGAGACATTACCATCAATAAGTATGTTGTATGAATCGTGCACAATTCTGTCTAGAATGGCATCAGCTAGTGTGCTTTCACCGATCTTTTCATGCCATCCTCTCGGATCAAATTGAGAACAGAAGATAGTCGATCCTTGCTGGTGGCGTGCTTCTACGATTTCAAGAAGATCTCTTGCTTCCGTCTCTCTTAACGGAGTTAATAGCCATTCATCTAGAATAAGTAGATTTACATTCTTGTACTTTTTCATAACCTTTCTATATGTTCCTTCCCCTCTTGCGATTGCCAATTCATCCAAGAGATCCGGTAATCGAGTATATTTTACTTTATAGAATTGACGGCATGCAGCGATGCCGAATGCACATGCTAAATAAGTTTTCCCATTTCCCGACGCACCCATCAATATAATATTGTGGTGCTCTTCGATATAATTACCAGTTGATAATCGCAAAATTTGGGCCTTATCTAGCTTTCTATCCGGGTGATATTCAATATCTTCAATGCATGCTTGTGTGTCCCGTAATTCTGCTTGTTTAATGAGCCGATCAAGCTTATTGTTTTGCCTTCTGGACCATTCGATATCAACCAGTAAGCCAAATCTATCTTCAAAAGAGAGTTCTTGATACTCCGGATTTCTCAATTGTTCTCTGAATGTTTCTGCCATCGCAGACATTCTCATTTCATTTAACTTCGTTAAGGTATTATCAGTTGTCATTATTTTTCCCTCCATAGTATGCAGCGCCACGAGTGAACCCGTAAGCGTTATCACTTTTTTGTGTGTTAGATTGTTTGATTGTGTCCTCTAATGGTAATTTGTCATGTCCTGTCTTCAGGATAGTCTGTATGCTTTTCAGTTTGGGTCTTGGCGTATAAGACAACACTCTTTCACATGCTTTCTCTATGCGTTCAATAGAGTATTTATCTGCCAGTTTCATCAATGCATAAGTGGATTTCAATCCCTGTTTTTCCGTAGGATAAGATTCTAGGATTCTTTCAATAGTTAATAAAGTGGAAGGACCGGTTGTGGCACCCCACTCTAATATAAATTCCCTATCAAAGGATGCATACTTTCTATGGTCCTTAGGCATATGATCAGGAATCGTGTTGAAATCCCCACCTGATTTATTTGATCTTTTGTGAGAAGCAATCCGGATATTCTTATAAAACACTTCCACAATATTTCTCGTTATTCGAACGTCCACCGTACATTTGATATAATCATAGGGTACAGAGTAATAGTTATTATCAATTTTTACATGATAATCAGGCTGGACAACGGTCTTTGCCCAGCTCGCAATCTCGTATGGTGAATGAGGCAGGGGAATCAATGCAAATTTTTCTTCTTCTAAGAATGCTTCCTGCCTATTCCCTTTTCTCTTTTGAAAAGGTTTAGTATTCACCACATCTAATTTCTCTCTAACCGCTTTGTTCAACTCAGCCAAAGAAAAGAACTTTTCATTGCGAAGAGAGGCGATAATCCAAGTTGATATATGGCCAACATTACCTTCTACACTTGCTTTGTCCTTGGGCTGACGTACACGTGCTGGGATAATGGTAGTCTGGTAATACTCAGCCATTTCCTGATAGCTTTGATTAATGATTGGGTCGGTACGGGAGGACTTTGTTACTCCGGTCTTCAAGTTATCAGGAACAATAATTCTTGTGACTCCCCCATAATATTCAAAAGCATGAATATGAGCCGTAATCCAACTCTCTATATCCATAGACAAAAACCCCTCCACATAGGAATATTGACTACATGGCAACGTAGAAACAAAGATATAAACGGGAATCTCTTCTCCGGTTAGGTTGTTTGTGAGATACATGGTTTTACCTGCCCAATCCACTTCCATTTGTTCTCCAGGTTTTCTTTTGATCCGCATGGTTGCCTTGGTTTTCCTTGCATAATCGTTGTAAAACCTGCAGAACTGGCGATAACTATAAGGAATTTCATTGCTTGCCCTGCACTGTAAGGAGTACTCGTCCCATAAAAGGGAGAGTGTAACCCCTGATTTAGCCAATTCCTTATGAACATACTCGCCATCAGGCTTTCGACGATGGTCCGAAGGAACCTTTTTCTCTGGGAATAAAATCATCTGTAAATCTAAATCTGTCACTTCCTTTTCAATTGGCCAATTAATATTCTTCTCTTCTGCTCGCCGAATGACTTCTCTAATCGTATTCCTAGAGTGACCACAACTTGAAGCTATCCCCCTTTGTGTGACTTCCTGAGCGTGAAGCCTTAAAATTTCTCGATACTTAATCACAAAAAAACCTCCTAAATAATAAATTTGCACAAATGTGCTCCTTCATTATATAGGAGTGTGGGTCAGTCATGTCTTGATTGGGTCAGATGTATGTCCGGAGTGGATCAAAAAGATGGCATTACTGGGTCAATTTCGTGGCTGTAATCA
>NZ_JAXHDC010000098.1:0-2453 GCF_037072045.1 Oceanobacillus sp. MO10714A
TGTATTTGGCAAGTGTAAAATGTATGAAACGGCAGCCCTTTTTGTAAACCACTTGCCAACCTCTAATTTTTCATCATCATAGACTCTTTCATTCGTTTACTTTCACCCCCAAACAGAATGAGGTGGGAGTGGTGGATTAGGCGATCCACTACGGCTTCCGTTAGAATTGGATCGCCAAAGACATGGTTCCACTGTCCGAATTGAAGATTGGTAGTAATGATAATGCTCCGTTTTTCATAACACATAGATATCACTTGAAACAGTAGTTCTGCACCTTGCTTATGCAATGGAATATAGCCTAGCTCATCTAATATTAATAGATCAAGCTTATCTATTCTGTTAAACAGCCTGGTCAACGTACCTTTTTCATTCGCTTCCAACAGCTCATTTGCCAATGAAGCAACGGTATAGAACTTCACTCGCTTGCCATACTTCTGTATGGCATTGATTCCTATGAGCGTAGAGAGGTAGGTTTTACCTGCACCTACTCCACCATAAAAAATCATATTTTCCTTTGCCTCGATAAATTCTCCTTCTAATACCGATTCTTGACTTAACCCCTGACCCAATTGAATATCTGTCCAATCAAAAGGATTGCCAGACACGTTCGGCAGCGTTGCCGTTTTGAATAATAGGTTTATCTTACGCTCCTCACGCTGTTCCACTTCCTTTTCAAAAAGTGTTAATAAGTATTGTTGAGGATCTTCTATGTTCACCGTATGGAAATTCTCACGAATCCAGCTGAGTTTTAATCGCTTTGCGTACTCCTGAATCATTTCATGCATTATGCCTGCCTCCTTTCAGAGGAAAAGAAGACATCATATTTCTTAATCCCTCGCTCAGCGACTGGCATGACTGGGATGCTAGGCTTCATCTCCAACGTATCACGATAACCTCGCCCGTGAATAAGTTGATGGAAAACCTGTTTGATTGATTCGGAAGATGGATGGCTCCTTTTAGAAGCTATCTCCAACGCTTCTGTTGCCTTTTCTAAACTATGTTCTTTCAGTAATGTTGATAATAGTTTGAGAGCTTCTTTCTTCTCCTCAACGGTGCATTCATTCAAATAGCTTCGCCAGCGTTCCGGTAATTGGCCATAGAACGTCGTATATTTCAAAGCTGTTGGCCTTGTGGCCATAAGAGATAGGTAGGGTTGCCATACCATTGATTTTGATGCATTTCCGTAGATTCGGTTATGTCTTACAATTTTTTCGTATCTATCCGAAAGGATAGTAACTTGATCATATGTGATTGCCACCAAGACTTTTTGTTTTGCGTAACGTGGGGAAGTGGAGTATTTTTTTGTATCCACTTGGACAAACCCATATTTATCAGCTTTCAAAGTTTCATAGCGTACACAACTATACTCCTTGGCCGGTAAGTGTAAAAATGCATGCTTATCTTCTTCGAACAATTTACTGATTTCTTCCTTTTTCTCATAATGTTGGCGATGACGATCTTTTTCAGCTTCTCCCCACAACTTGGTATTGAATTCGTCTAATTGAAATACTCTTCGTTCTGGTAAAAAGAAATTATTACGAACATACTTAACCATTGCTTCCACATGACCTTTTTCATTCCCTGAACCTGGATTACAAAATTCATATTCGAAACCGTAGTGTAAGACAAACCTTTCAAATCCCTCCGTCAGTTCACGTCTTCCATGAGGAAGAATCTTTTTCACCGCAGGTGATAAGTTATCAAAACGAACTCTTCTAGGTACTCCCCCAAGGTGATGAAAGAATCGTTTCATGCCTTCCAAGAAACAGTCTTGATTCTGGGACTCAAACACCTGAACCAGAAATGCATTACTGTACGGGAAAGACATAACCAGATACGGAAGTTCTATGACTTCTCCCTCTACCTTAAACGGCGCCTCCCCAAAGTCTACCTGGGCATCCCCTGGACTTGCTTCTAACGGAAGAGCTGCCTCATCGTTTGCTTCCATCTCTTCAAGTAATTCTATTTTCCGCTTAGAGACATATGCTCTCACCGTTCGGTCTGAACCTTTAAATCCACACTCTTCCTTTAATAACTCCCAAATACGCTTCGCAGTTCTCCGATATTTCTTTTTCTTCTTCAAATCTTCCCTCAACCACTGATCCACAATCTCTTTCACCGGATCCATAACCGGAGAGGGTTGATGTTTCCTTCCTTTCAATTCAGGTTGGAATTCATCTAGATCCGCATATTTCTGTACGGTTCTTGGGTCTCTATTTGTTCTTCTCGCAACCTCTGCATATGTATGCCCTTTTCCGTTCACTTGTTGTCTGATATAATTAATTTCAGTCACTTCTAACACTCCTAATCTACCTCCTGCCAGAATAATGGGTCCAACAGGAAGTGTAGTTAATTATTGAGTTGTTAGCAAGTGGCTTTTTCTTTTATGCATAGCCCTATAGGACATGCATAAAAGAAGTGCCATAACCTACATTTTTAGTTTGCCATAAACA
>NZ_JAXHDC010000099.1:0-2323 GCF_037072045.1 Oceanobacillus sp. MO10714A
GTATAAAATGATGAAGAAACTTGAAAATCGTTTCCAACCAGTTTATTTACTTTCTTTGATGTGGCTTGTGCCGTTACTTCATTTTCCACTTCATATACTTTATAAGTTAATGGAGCCTCTTTTTTGGCTATCTCAGCAAACATTTCGTTACTGACTACGAGAAAGAAATCGGGATAATCGAAAGGTAGCACATTACTTTCAACCATATGAACAAATGGCAGTTTGCTGCTTCCTTGAGGCAATTGAATCGTTATATTTTCTCCTTTAAAAACCGACTTCGTATATTCAGTAAACCTTGGCTGGATTACTGCTGCTTGATTTCTTGATAGTGAGACTGTTTCATCCTTATTTAAAGCATTCGCTGCTTTATTAAATGTACTTTCTGAGATTAATTGCACAGGATTTATGTCATAATCCAGTTGAAATGAGAGTATTGCTTTTACCTGAATGACGGGTATGTCTAGTTGGGCTTTTATTGGATGTCGATGATCTGCTTTTATTATGCTCTCCACCTGCGAATCAAATTCTGGACCTTTTGACAAATGCGAATAGCTGAACGGAACAACTTCCTCAGCTCTTTTTTCGTTGCTGTAATACCCACTGTAAGTTGCACCTAAGAAACAGATCGTTGCAGAACTCAACAATGCAATGACTGTAAAGGTACGTGCATTCCCTCTAATACGAAACAGTAAGCGAGATGTTTCAATTATTCTAGTTCCTCTGTAATAACGCGACTTATTTTTTTGTGATAATCTTAATAAATAGACCGTTACAGATTGAAAAAATAAATGGGTGCCAATGACGAGAGCAACAAAAGCAATACCATAATTTTTCATTAAATATTCCGTAGTAAATTCGTCAGGAAATGGTTTTAATATCAGCCAGTAACTAACGACAAGCAATATAACTCCGATAACAGCCGAAATAAGTGAAACCTTTGGAATTTGTTCTCCTTTTTTCTCATCATAGAATAATTCGATTAATGTAAAACGATAAATCAAACGGTAACCTTGAACAGAAGTGAATAAAATAATGACCATAAAGACTATGACTGTTTGGGTAATCGCTAGAATGGAAATACCGAAGTCCACATCGGCAATTGAACCCATAAGTTTTATTAAAATCATTGCAAATAATTTGGAAAGTAAGGTTCCAAGAATAATTCCAATAACTATTGCAATGATTCCCATAATCAAATTTTCATAAAATAACATTTTTGCAATGGTTTTCTTGCGTAAACCAAGTATGGCGTACAATCCGACTTCTTTCTTCCTTTTTCTTGTGAAGAATGAATTGGAGTATAAAATAAAGATTGCTACGAATAAAATTAAGATAATTGATGATACCCCAAACATGAAACTCATTGTATCCGACAATTCAATGCTTTCCTGAATTTTTTCGCTATATTGCAAGGAAGTGAACGTATAATAAATAACCATGCTGAATACGAGCGTAACAAAATAGACAAAATAATTATTGAAATTACCTTTAATATTTTTCCTTGCTAAACTAAATAATGTCATTTGCTCCACCCCCCAGTGCGGATAGAACATCCAACACCTTGTTGAAAAATTCTTTGCGGGATCTTTTCCCTTTCACAAGTTCTGTGAAGATTTTACCGTCTTTAATAAATAGGACGCGATTACAATAACTTGCCGCATAAGCATCATGGGTAACCATTAAAATGGTTGCCTTGTCTTGTTCATTTAGATCCTTTAAACTTTCTAACAAGTCTGTTGCTGATTTCGAATCCAACGCACCTGTTGGTTCATCTGCCAATATTAGGCTTGGCTTTGAAATAATCGCTCGCGAAGCTGCCGTGCGTTGCTTTTGTCCACCAGAAATTTGATACGGGTACTTATTTAAAATGTCGCGAATTCCAAATTTATCTGCCACTTCATCTGCTCTTCGTTCCAATTCTTTAATGTTCAATTTTGCCAAGGCTAACGGCAAGATAATATTTTCTTTCACAGTTAAAGTATCTAATAAATTATAGTCTTGGAAAAGGAAACCAAGTTTGTCACGGCGAAAGGCAGATAATTGTTCTTCATTCATCTTTGTCAAATTGATTCCGTCAACCACGATGTTACCCGTAGTCGGCTCGTCAATAGTTGCCAATATATTTAGTAAAGTTGATTTACCAGCACCCGAGGGTCCCATAATACCGACGAATTCACCTTCCATGACCGTTAAGTCTATATCCTCCAAAGCTGAAAATACATTTCCCTTTGCACCATAGACTTTTTTTATTTGTTTTGCTTCGACTACAATATTCATATATAAATCCTCCATTCAGAGCTGTTTTTTCTACAATTTAATTGTA
>NZ_JAXHDC010000100.1:0-2135 GCF_037072045.1 Oceanobacillus sp. MO10714A
CTGATATCAAGCTATATGATTATAATGATCGACCATTTCAAAAAAGGACAGGCAGTCGAATGGTAGAATCAGCATGTAAACTCGCACTTACAAAAGTATATTCACCGCGCTACTTATTAAAATATCCAGTAGTTTGATGATGATGTATACCGTTGATCATGCTGTAGATGAATTAATAGAAATTATAGATTTGATAGAAATGGAATGGCAGGAGATTGTGAGTATATGAAGATTACTTGATGCTATCAAATGTTTACGAAATGATAAATCATTATCTATTAATAAAATAGCCCCAATTCAATAATTGGAGCTATTCCATTAAAAAACATATTCATTCTAAAGCTTATTAATCTCTGCTAAACACATCCCACGTATAAACCTTTTCTTCAACATCTTCAGCTCTTCAGACAAACGATTTGCAACAATCATCTTTACTTGATTTCTGGCATTGTCAGCATTCCTTTCGACCTCCACTCACTAAAGCGAACCTACGTTCTTGACTTTTATAATAAAATAGCATATATTTTACATAGGAAATAATTTCGAAAGAAGAGATGAATAGGCTATTGATTAAATTATAGCGAGATTAAAAGAAGCGGATTGGTTAAGAGCGAGTGGGCCTGTAAGGATCATTTGAGGAAAATTAGCGTGTATTTATGAGTCTGCATAAAGATTATACTCCTAATTTACGGAATCTTAAGGGTAATCTAATTATCATGATGATAGGTAATAGTTGGATATATGCTTAGTTATGATATTACAGTTTAGAAAGGGATTGGTATCGATGTCTTTATTAAATACTTATAGAAATAACGTATTCAGAAAAGGGCGGGAATTGTCTAGATTACAAGAAAATAAAGCAAAGAAAATAAAAGATATATCTGATATTGAAAAAAGAATCAAATCAGCTCAAAATAGCATTAGACGAACAAAGAGTGAATCTACCATTCGTACAAAACAACAAAGTATTGATAGGGATAGTAATAAATTATCCTCTGAATATAAAAAGCTAGCAGCATTGGAAAAGGATATTGTGAGCAAGTCAAAGCAATTGGCTAGTGAAGAAAGTAAACTACAAATAGCAGAGAGAAAGGAAAGAGAAAAAACACTTCGGGAAGACGAGAAACGTCAAAAGGATTTACAACAGCGAATGGAAGGATTTAACAAAACCTTAGTTAACCAAGAAAGGGTACAAACGCAAATTCAGAGTGATATTACCGAATTAAAGAGACTTCCAGAGAAAATTACTATCTTATTTATGACTTCTAGTCCGGTTGATCAGCAACAATTGCGTCCGGATGAAGAGGCCAGGGAAATCGAAGGGATGATTAGGAAGTCTGACATGAGGGATTCAATTGATTTTGTGACAAAATGGGCGGCAAGACCTCTAGATGTCCTTCAAGCAATTAATGAAGTCAATCCAACTATTGTACATTTTAGTGGTCATGGATCAGAAGGGAATGAACTTGTTTTTCAAGATAACGATGGTAATACAAAGCTTGTTTCAAAGGAAGCGATTGTTCAGACAATAGTATCTACTTCAGATGATGTAAGGTTAGTATTTTTCAGTTCATGCTTTTCTTCTGGTCAAGCCAAGGAAATAGTGAAGCATATAGATGCTGCTGTAGGAATGAAAGTTGAAATAGGAGATGATACAGCGCGTATATTTGCAGCATACTTTTACTCTGCTATTGGGTTTGGCCATTCTATCTCTAGAGCGTTTCAACAAGCAAAGTCTTCACTAATGCTAGAGGACATCTCTGAAGAAGACATCCCTGAGCTCTATTTAAACTCTAATATAATGGGTGATGAAATGATATTGGTTCAATCCTGATAATTATTGATTAGACAACAATCAATTTCTAATGATTTTCAAAAGAAAAATCTGACTTAGTGTAATTCAATAACCTTTATAGTTTATAATGGTAATAGTAGAAAAAAGGGGGTCGGGTACTATGACAAAGAAACGCAAAAGAGAATCGATTGGAAAGTCCTATGTGAAGCCTAAGAAATGAAGATTAATTTTCTTGTTTTTTTCTATGATAGTCATTCAATACTGCTTAGCAGTGATGACTATCGTAGATTATAATTTTTATATCAGATTTTATGTCGAAAAATATTTTATCAATATTTAA
>NZ_JAXHDC010000101.1:0-2032 GCF_037072045.1 Oceanobacillus sp. MO10714A
TTTTAATAAATGATATAACCTGAATTATTCAAATGTATAAGCCTTTTGCTAGGGAGAGAAAGATCAACAGTTAAAGAAGGGCATCAATATAAGGGAAAAACGACTAAATTTAGAAGTAAGAAGTCTTCGGAAAGGTTATATGTATTTGGCCGAGCTCAAAGTCTTAACGGGAAAATATCGATCATCAAGTGCATTACCGCTCAGACTCCCTTTGAGTGATCAATTAGGAAATGTGTATAAGCTTGGCCATGGATTAACTTACTAAAAATGAAGCAAAAAGCGCCGGACCAAATTTTGAGGTTGGCTCTTTTCTATTAAGAAAAAATACCCTGTAGAAACTGTAGGTCTCCTTTTATCACGCATTAACGGTCTATAATACCCCACCCCTAAACAGGAGGAAGCCCAAGATGTGAAGTGAAGGTGGGGGATATACAGTCTGTAAATCCCTGATTCCGTTCCACTAAGATTCAGTGGGGGAGGTAGGAAACGGTAGGAAACCCCCCGCTGAATGAAGTTTCACTTTATGGTGGTGAGAACAGAGGGATGGTTATCCCAATCTGAAAAAATTACTCAATCAACTCAATATCGGCATGGGCTTGACTGATTAACTCGCTAATTGGTACAAAATTTAATCCTTTACTTTTCAAACCAGGTAGAATTGTTTCTAGAGCGGAGGCCGTCTGTTTGACCCTATCGGATGCGTGAAGCAGAATGATATCTCCATTCGTTGTATCATTCATAACAACATCTACAATGTTTTCTGTACCTGGGTTCTTCCAATCATTTGGATTGATATTCCAGTGCACCACTTCAAATCCCATTGATTCAGCAAGATCCAGAATCTCTTCATTAAACCGTCCGCTAGGAGTCCGAAGTAAGTTGATATCTTCAAATCCAAGCTTTTCAAATGCTTCTTGAGCAAGGAATAAGTCTCTCCTCACTTCTTCCAAATCCTGTTCTACATAGCTTTTATATCTATACCCGAGTATTCCAATTTCATGTCCATCCTCTGTGATTTTTTCAACAATGGCCGGATGACGCTCTGCCCACTCTCCACTTAGGAAAAAGGTTGCTTGTACTTCTTCCTGTTTCAATGTATCGAGGATATCATGAACTTTCTCCTCTCCCCAACTGATGTTAAAGGTAAGTGCAATATTCGGTTCTTCCACGCTCCCCTTTGTTAGTGCAACTTCATCACTTGCGTTACTGCCAAGTATGTTGGATTGAAATATGAAAAAACCAGCGGCTAATAGCAATACAAGACTAAGCGTGAAATATCTTCTTCTCTTTTTAAAGCTGAATACATAGAAATGATCCATTTTCGTTCCTCCTTGGATAACTTGTCCTTACTTCATCTATATGATGGGAAACTAAAAAAATGAAAAACATCATGTAATGAGCTGGGTTTAGAAGAAAGTTTAAAAAGATGTTGTATGAAGAGAAAATTCGGGAATAGTAAATTAACATGAAAACAGAAAATCTATAAATAACCGACGAAATTCTGCTTAACCCGCATATATGCGTATAATTATATTAGGTAAAGAAACGGTGAAAAAAGTTAATATGTTTGGAGTGAATAGGAATGCTGGGATTATTAATAAATGAAATGGAACAAAAGGAAATTGAGTATTTAATCAAACGGGAGTTAGAAGAACTATTAATGGATTTGGAAGACAATCGTATCGACGCATTACTGAAGAAGTCGATGAGAGAAAGGTATGAAAAACTCTTTCAACTTCTGTTGCGTGTGGCGAGCAAAGAAGATTGCCTGCCATATATATCGGCTAGAAGTCAGTATAAGAAAAGCTGAAAAAGATGATTTATTAGTTTGGTATGAAAAATATAAAATTCTTCTTGCATGATTAAAAATACTATGGTATAGTTATTTTTGTTGTGATTTTCAGTGGTTCGTCACCTCGGACAATTATTTGGTCGTGCGAAAAGAAATTTAAACAAGATTTAAAAAAGTGTTGACAACCAATTTGAAACATGATAAATTAATTCATGTCGCAAAAAACGACAAAAGATTCAA
>NZ_JAXHDC010000102.1:0-1887 GCF_037072045.1 Oceanobacillus sp. MO10714A
CGTATTGTCAAAAGTTTCTTAGTAAAAACCTGTGTTTTCGTTGTTTTTATGCGTTTTAACACAAAAAAACTTGCCACCCCCTTAAAAATAGGTTATTTATGAGGTAACCACACACTCAAAATACCTAAAAGGATGTGACAAGTTGTTACCTCAACTTATATACTATTTGCTTGAATATATCAAGTATCAAGAAAAAATTATCGTTCTTCTCTTAGGGATGATTCTTGGTAAGTCTGTTGCTAAAGCCCAATTTGATGAACCTGTCAATAAACCTTATCGTAAGTTCGAAGTCGATGACATGCCGATTATCGAAACCCTGGATAAACTAGATTATCGGGAACTGCTTAACGATTACCAGGCTGCACATGGTAAAGAGCTAAAGCCGGTTAAGCGTCGTAAAAACAGTGTGGTTACCGTACCAACGACGATGACATGCCCCAGATGTTCTGCACCCGCAGCCTATCTTTATGCCAACAACGGAGACAAAGGCCAATACCAATGTAAAGTGTGTGCGTGTCTGTTCAGTAAACAAAATCGCTACTTGAAAGAAGCTGTTCTCAAATGCCCCCATTGTTTGAAGAGCCTGGATAAGATTAAAGAACGTAAAGATTTTTATGTCTTTAAGTGCAGAAACAATCAATGTTCCTTCTATAAAAAGAAATTGAACCAAATGACCAAAGAAGAAAAGAAACGATTCAAAGAAGATCCACAGGCATTTAAAGTTCGATATATCTTTCGGGAGTTTCACTTCGATTTCAAACCGTTAGCCAAGGAAACTCCGGAGAAGCCTAAAGTAGACCTTTCGCGTATTTACGTTTCGCCCCATACCCTTGGATTGATTTTAACTTATCACGTAAACTATGGGCTCTCTGCCCGTAAAACAGCTGCCTTAATGTTTGATGTGCATCAAGTGAAAGTTTCACACCAGACCATTTTGAACTACATGAATAGCGTGGCCCTTATTACGAAACCTTTTGTTGACCATTACCCCTATGAGCTGTCTAACAGCTTTTGTGGAGATGAGACCTACATTCGTGTAAAAGGTCGCTGGCATTACTTGTTTTTCTTCTTTGATGCGGTAAAGAAAATCATCTTGTCTTACCCTGTTTCACCAAACCGGGATACGCTGTCGGCCATCAAGGCTTTGGACCAGGTATTTCAAAAGTTCAAAGAGATACCAGAGGACTTAATGTTCGTTGTCGATGGGAATCCCATTTACATTTTGGCTCAGCACTATTTTGCTGGGCATGGGATTCACTTTGACCTTCACAAAGTTATTGGGCTTACCAACGATGACCCCGTGTCCAAAGAATACCGCCCGATGAAACAGATTATTGAGCGTTTAAACCGGTCTTTCAAAGGGAACTACAGGGCAACCACCGGGTTCGGCTCACAAGCTGGCTCTGTTTCCTATGTGACTTTGTTTGTGGCATATTTTAACTTCCTTAGACCACATGCATCACTGGAATACAACGTGCCGGTCATCATTCCGGAGCTTAGAAAGATGCCTAATATGCCGGAACGGTGGACGAAATTAATCGAAATGTCTCAGGACTTCCTTACAGAAATGCAGGCATCCTGATCAAGACATTCCTGACCACAGTTTCCCCTTTGTTTGCCTTGGAAACGTAATCTTAGATGGTTTAGGGGTTGTCAAGTGCTTTCCTTGACTACCCCTAAATCATCTGAGACAATGCGCAGCGGCAAACAAGGAAGGATGTGCTTACCCGCAGTTTTTGGGGTTTATTTGTCGTCCTCTCTTTAGGAACTCGTGTGCTAACTAGAGTCCATTCTGCATTTTCTTTCGTTCTAGCCAGCCTTTTATTGGTCGCTAAAGGACATGTAGATGATTCTTCACTTGGTTTTCATAGAACTTTTGACGTTACC
>NZ_JAXHDC010000103.1:0-1759 GCF_037072045.1 Oceanobacillus sp. MO10714A
TGTTTCCTGATATGAACAAAAATGTCAAGGGTACACTGAAAATTTCGTTGGAGATTCTATTTTTGGCAATACGAAGCTAGACCCACTGAAATTAGTGTTTCTCAAAGAAAAACTTTATATGGAGTGGCGTGTGTGGTAACCTCACAGGTGCAGCCAAATATTCTTTTCATTTGGCGTCTTGGCTGCAGAATCACACACGCAGAGGCTCCATGTCAAGTTTTTCGGAACTCATACAGAGAGTATGTGTAGGTACTTTAATCGTTAAGCACACGCCACGAAGGCAAAAATACTCTACGACGGTGAGCATCCTGATATTCGTGGGTTTTCACATTTTATCTTTCCGTCTAGGGAGCTTTCCGCGAACTTTATACGTGAGTCAGTCGAGTTCACTGTCACAAGGAAACATCGCGAATTCTCCTTCCGGTTTTAATCTTTGCCTCCGTGGCCTGTGCTTAATACCATATTTCCCTACTTGTTAAACCTTCTATGGCAAGGAATTTAAATCTAAACAGAGATAATTCATACTGCTTGTTTTTCTTTTTCTCTTTCTAATTCTATTTCTTTTGCTATTGCCCAAACAAAACCAGCGAGTTCTCTAGCTACTGCAGTAATAGCTTTTCCAGGGGGCTTCCCTTTTGATATTAGTCTCTGATACTTTTGGTGTAAACGTTGTTGAGCTTTCCAAGATATGGCGGTGATTGATGCAGGTTGTCCTTCTTGTCTTTTCTTCAATTCCCCTCTGACTGCAGGTTTATAACGATAACTCCAAGCAGATTCAATTAAAAGCCAACGAATATGTTTATTCCCTGTTTTAGTTATTCCGCCTTGTTTTCTCAAAGGACCACTAGATTCCTCACTAGGGACTAAACCTCCAAATGCCATAAATTGGCCCGCTTTTCCGAAGCGAAGAAAAGAAGCTACCTCTGCTGCTAATCCAGTAGCCGTCAAGACACTTATCCCTCTTAACACTTGAAGAGCCTGGATTATTGGAGCGTGAAAGCCTTTTTCGGCTTCGTATTGAATTTGTTTTTCTAACCGTTGCTTTCTCTGTTCTAATTCTGTAACTTGATGGTAATACTCTTGAAAAACTAGGTTTAAGGTTGAAGATTCGAAAGTTAAGCTATTCAGCCACTCTCTGTATCGTGTTGTCCACTTTCTTTTTACTGATGGTGGAGGATTAATATTGCGTCGCAGTAATAGCTTTGTTAGACGATGTTTTGCTCGCAATAAATCTTCTTTCACATCTTCCCGTGCACGTACCAAATCCCTTAATATTTCATCCTCTTCTGAAGGAACATACACAGTAGTCAATTCGCCTGCACGATATAAGGAGGCTAGCTGTAAAGCATCCCTACGATCTGTTTTGACTCGATCACCCGGTTTTTTAGGAATAAGTGAAGGAGCGATTACTTCACATTCAACTCCAAGGCTCATTAAAAAGCGATAGATTCCATAACCAGTTGGTCCTGCTTCATAACATACTTTTAGATACTCAATATCTCCTAGTTTATTTACTAATTTCCTGATGGCCTCCGGTGTGTTAGGAATCATACCGTAGTATCTAGGCTTTTCTCTCCCCTCATTAGCGATTGCGACAGCGATTTCTTCCTTCGAGACGTCTAAACCAACGTATTTTGTGGTATTCTTCATTGTAATGGCTCCTTTCGTAATGTAGCTCTGATTTGTTTTTCTTGATATTCAGTATTGCCAAAATCAACCTACGAAATTACGATCAGGGAGCCATTTTTGTTTATAATAA
>NZ_JAXHDC010000105.1:0-1628 GCF_037072045.1 Oceanobacillus sp. MO10714A
TTATATAGTATATTCGATGGTATCATTTCTAGCAACAAGGAAACAGACTTTATAGCTATGAAGAGTAAATTTATCAATCACCTGAGGTAAAGAGGAAAATCAACTTATCCACGGTTGTTAAATTTTACCATGTTATTTTTGTGTTTTTTAAAGCTAAACGAACCGAATTTCTGGTATTTATCTATTTTTTTGTAGATAACTCATTTTTTACTTTTATATTATCACAACCTCTGCTACAATTTAATTATTAGGTAAACCTCACTTGAATGGGTTTCTCTAGGTCTACGAGGTCCTCTTCTATTAATGTTAGAGTCTGGAATGCTCTTAACAGGTTAGAGGCCTTTTTCTTGGCAGCTTTCATGATTTTTGACCCCTTTTCAAAAAGTTGAACCAGTATGTCGGTTATT
Organism: Oceanobacillus sp. MO10714A; assembly: GCF_037072045.1. Taxonomy (NCBI): domain Bacteria; kingdom Bacillati; phylum Bacillota; class Bacilli; order Caryophanales; family Bacillaceae; genus Oceanobacillus; species Oceanobacillus sp. MO10714A. The sequence continues at coordinate 408 of NZ_JAXHDC010000105.1, forward strand.
TGTGTTAATAGATAGTTATTCTTCATCGCATTATAATCATGACTGTTCGCATGTTGAATATAGTAGCGAATATTCTTCTGGGTATTGAATCCCTCATTTTCGATTTTCCAGCGGCTTCTGCCTGCGTTAATGAGCCCCTTTGCGTTTTTCTTTTCTACGTTGATATTGGTAATATAAGTAAATGTCCTTTTGTCTTTCTTCTTTTCTTCCACCAATCCTAATACATTCACTGTTCGTTCGTTGTAAGATATGCCATTCACCCATGAAATTCCTTCATAAGAAGAGTTGTCTTCCAATACTTTCAGATTCTGAAATTCTCTCATTACCGATGGAATGCTTCCTTCTTTGAACCTAATCAGGTACTTCCATTTATTCTTATCGCATAACTGAAAGACGTTTTCACATGCATATAAGCTGTCTGCGATGATACAAATTGGCAGCCGTTTAAACGTGTTTTTTAGCTTCTTTGCCATCCGATAAAAGGCATTCCGTTCACAATCCTGTTTTTCCACATTTTCTGATTCGTTCTCAATAAATTCAGATGCTATATTGAACACCATGTCTCCAACTATCAGCTTTGCTTCAAAACATGATGCATATATAGCGTCTTTTTCTCCCCGGTTTCTTCGTTCTTATATTCCCGTTTCAGGCAATGCTCACAATGCTTTTCTCTATATGTGAAAAGTCCTGTTCCATCAATGATGATTCCCTAATATTTACCATCTATCCGATAATCATAAAACCACTTCTTATTTATGAGTTCTTTCACCATGTATGTCCGAATGTTTTCAAGTTCCTCCATATCTAAACGAGACTGGAAATCGTTCACCGTATCATAGTGGGGTAACTCCTCCAGGCTTTCTATTCCCGCATTTTTTATAGATTTTCAATACAGTTATCTGTATTAAATTCATCTGTCATTTCCCGCATCGACTCTAGACTCGATGCATTTTTCATCATAACCATCATTAAAATAACATCTGGATGATACGTTATATAGCTTGGATGCCTTGGATCTTTTACTTGTTTCAATTTCTTATTTAGATCCTTATAAAAATGGTTCTGGATTTTTAGAAATCGAAAAAATACTTTTTATCCTTTTCCGCTTCACGCTTTTCTTTTCTGGTTATCATCATTAAAAACCTCCCATATATGCTGTTATTACAGTAATTTTACCATTATGTTATTCCATAATCAGCATATTTTTGGGAGGTATATAAT
>NZ_JAXHDC010000106.1:0-1614 GCF_037072045.1 Oceanobacillus sp. MO10714A
GAAGAATGGGGCTGTATAAATAATGTCTAAATAAAATTAGGTAAAGAATAGTGCAAGTTTTTAAATGTCAAAACTCTATAATTGTAGCTAACCTATTTTTGTTCAATTTTTATACAGCACTTTCCTTTTAAATGCTTCTCCACGCCAATAATAATCATACTTATTTTCTTTCAATTTATGCTTTTAGCAAAAGTCTTAACCCTTCCGCAAAAACATTCTCTGGAATACTCTCTTCATCTACATAGGATTGTATTCCAATTCCTATGTCCAGAGATAATAACAGAAAAGCAAGTTTATCAATGGAAACTAACTGTTTTTGATCCTTGGTTTGGTAAAACTTTTTTAAAATATTTATCATTTGTGATCTACTTTCCTCTAAGATAGGTGCAAGTTTCTTACTTACACTATCATCTCGCATGGCATATAATAAGAACTCTAACTTTAAAATACTCCAGTCTTCATTTTCTTTTCGCTCGTATTGGTGATTATTTTCAATCATATTTATAAATTCATCCAATGAGTTATATTCCTCTGCTATTGCTTCTAAGTTTTGTAAGTCCTCTTTTTGGTTTTCCTTAAATACAGAAAGGAATAAATCGTCCTTTGATCCAAAGTTAGAATAGATAGCTCCTTTTGAGTAACCAGCTTCCTCTGCAATTTGATCAACAGAAGTACTATAGAACCCTTGTTTAGCGAACATTTCTGAGGCAACTTCTAGGAGTTCCCTACGTGTTTGCTGTTTACTTTCTTCCCTTGTTAAACGTTTTTTAGACATTTATTCCACCCTCTTGACAATTTTAATCATAGCATGTAATGTGAATACTAACGGTATCTGAATACCATCAGTATTATAATTCCATCACTTTAATATGTAATTAGTATATCACAGGATAATAAAAATAGGGGGAAGGTAAATGCTTGTTATCAATGATTTAACTAAAATGTATTCGGGTAATCCAGCAAATAATTCAATAAGCTTTACGGTTGAAAAGGGAGAAATATTTGGTCTTTTAGGGCCAAACGGTTCTGGAAAAACAACACTTATTTCACAAATTATTGGTTTCTTAAAACCTACAAAAGGCCATATTGAAGTTTCAGGCACAGATGTTATCTCTGCTCCCGATATGGCTCGTAAACTGTGTTCCCTACAGCCACAAGAAAACATCTCATTAAATGGTTTAACTCCTAGACAAGCTATTGAATTGACAGGACGGATACGGAATGGAAATAAGCGTGAAATAAAAGAAAAGACTGATGAATTACTAAAAGATTTACAATTAGAAGAATGGGCAGATCAGCAAACAGAAAAACTTTCAGGTGGTATTAAACGTTTAGTAACATTTTGTATGGCAATAGTTGTTCCAGGAAAGCTTGTTATCCTTGATGAACCTACAAATGATGTGGATCCAATCCGACGAAAGTTATTATGGGAACAAGTACGAAAAGTAGCAAATAGTGGTGCTACAGTTTTACTAATAACACATAATGTATTGGAAGCGGAAAGGTCTGTTGATCGATTAGCTTTAATTGATAATGGAAAGCTCGTAGGGGTTGGTACTCCAGCAAGCTTAAAAGGAGCATTCAATAAAAAGATACGACTCGAGTTAACATTAT
>NZ_JAXHDC010000107.1:0-1607 GCF_037072045.1 Oceanobacillus sp. MO10714A
ACTCAAGTTTCGGACATGATAAATAAACCTCCGTTCTTGGTATCAAAGGGTTTGTACAGATTTTATTATTAAGCTACACCAGTATTAAACAACGTTTTTTGTAAATAGTCCGGTATTTTACTGAAAAACCGATCGAAAAATTCGTTGATTTGCTCGTCTGTTAGAAGGTATTCTTCTGCCATGGTGGAACCTACTAGTTCTAATATGGTCATCAATGCTTGCGCAAAACGAATATCTTCCATCTCATCGCAACACATATAGAAAAGTTGACCAATGGTTCTGGGATCTTCTTCCTCACGTACACTAAGTGACAACATCATATAACGTAGGAAAACGATGGAAGTGTGTGCAGTCATGGAATCGTAGCTGCGGCATTGAAATTCCTTTGCCAATCGCAAATTGGATTTGACCACCTTGAAAAAGCACTCGATTTCCCAGCGCTTGCCATAAATTCGGACGGCATCTTCTTCTGTATGTTCGAGGTTCGTTGTTAAAAGGGCAAGCCACTTTTTGGAACGGTTTCGATCACGAACAAAAACAATACGTGCTTGGATTTCATTCCCAGTTTGATCATACTGACGAAGTCCGACTACAACACTCGCTAGGATTTTAGCACGTCCACGCTTTTTACGAACTTTCTTGTAAAGCTGGTTCAACGTGTAAGATTCGCCTTCGTAAGTATAGTGAATTTTGGGTGAACGTTTGATCATGCAAACAACATGTAACGAATAGTTTTTCACGATTTTCGCTATGATAGCCGGATAGGCGAACCAACTGTCAAAAAGAACGGTTTTCGCCCCAAGCTGTTTGGGATTGATCGAATCCAGAAGATTGAACATCGTCTCCGTGCTCTTTTTCGTTGCTTCTTGGCGTCTACGATAACCAATCGTTCGCTTGTCGATGTTCGAATTCATCTCCTGATAACGATTCTTTTCATTTTTTGAACTTAGCAACGAAAAGGCAAGTGGTATAAAAGAAGCACCGTCTGACCAGCCAAGTGTGAGCATACGAAACCCCTTGAAATATCTTCCGGTTGTATGATCTTTCACTCGGGCAAGTAATTCGACGGCCTTACTACGATTGCGGCTGAACAAAGAATCATCAAATATGAGAACGCGGTCACGATCTTTAGACGTTAAAGGAAGTAAGAATTTCACGACAAGATGAGAGCCAACACTGGCAAGAAATTTACGCCAATTGTATGTCGGATTTTTCAAGAAATCGTATACCGTGTCCTTTTCAAAATCCTTTGGCACACGGTCTGATTCAAGGGCTCTAGAAAAACTCATGCCATGAAGGACAAGTCCGAAAATAAATTGCAAAATGAGACGTGGAGAAAATCCTTTTTCCTTATGAACATTGGCTTGATTAAGGAACGTTCCAATCTTTGCTTGCGTAAAAAAATGTAGCATACGAGAATTTGATTTTTCATTTTGGTTAGAATTTGGTAAAATGGTAGACACAGAAAACATCCTTTCTTTGGTTGGTGTCGATACCTATATTTTACCAAGGAAAAGGGTGTTTTTTGTATTTATTTTAATAGTTATTCCAATTTAAGTTCAAGTCCATCAAGGAGTTTTGTATGTTTTTTTACTCCGAAACTTGAG
>NZ_JAXHDC010000108.1:0-1587 GCF_037072045.1 Oceanobacillus sp. MO10714A
GAACAAAATCGCTAACGCGACTAAATCACGTCCCAAGTGAGAGTTAATCACTTGGGGCGTCTTTCGCTTCGATCATGGTGCCATTACAGTGCGGGCAATGTATTTCAACTTCTCCCCTACTTTTGTCCACACTAAATTCACCGATGATATATTCAGGAACTTCATCGGTACCTTTACAATCCAAGCATTTAAATATGACAATTTCTATTTCTTCATTTAAACCAAAGGGATCATCTTCATCTAACCAATCAGGAATTACTTCCTTTGAATTATCCTGCTCTTTTCGGCTTCCCAATTCCGTATCTCCTCCTCCATTCCGTTTCTACTTCTTCCAGATAATAATATATCCATCCATAATCAGCATGCCATATCCCAACAAGCTCCATCTGTCGATGGCAGTGTGGACATTCAAAAGGATCCTTTTCAAAGGATTCAATTATACGCTGGCGATACGTTTTCTTCTTTCTTTTTGTCTCTAAAAGAAACGATATCTGTTTGGTCCTCATGAATGCGTGTAAACTCAATATTTGTTGGGCTTTGCGGTGGGATCTTCTACTATACAAACCATATCTGCCTACCATTCGAAAATGCTTAGGTGGTATGTGTTGTAATATCTCAAATAGAAACCGATATACAGTTACCTTCTTATCAATGCGTTTTCCTGTTTTATGATCCTCATACCAATAGTGAACCATTTTTCCATCATAGCCTTCGATACGATATTCAGCGATAGCTGGTCGAGCTAAGTACCTACCAATATATTTGGCTACACTTTTCGCATTCGTCATTTTCTTTTCTGCATTGACATAGAAGCCTTTAGGATATCTTCGATATAAATCATTAATAAGTTCAAGTACTTTTCGGTTCATAGGGAACCACTTCTTAACTAAATCTAACACAACTTTCTGCCAAGACTTTCTTAAATAATCATAAGGAATATAACCATTATTAACCCATTCATTTTTATTATCCAATGCACCCTCCGTAACCAATGCATGAATATGAGGGTTGAATTTCAGGTCTCTACCAAATGTATGAATAACTGTTATAATCCCAGAACGAAATTCCCTGGATTTACTCTTCTTCCTGTTATGATACTGAAACACTTCAGCTACTTGGTTGCTTAACTCATTTAACTTTTTTCGATCATTATAAAATATATTTCTTAATTCTTTTGGAATAGTGAATACCATATGGCGATGGGTGACATTAAAAATCATTTCCTGCTGCTTATCCGACCAGTCATCGGTATACTTTTTTCCACATCGATGGCAAAGTCTACTTTTACAGGTGAAACATACAAATTTAGGCAGAGGATTTCCTTCACAGCCTAAACATTCATATCGAGCATAACCTAAATCGCGTGTGCCACAACGAATAGTTTTTTCCACGGTTTCTTTGATATGGTCACGATATGACTCTGGGAAACGATTTGAATGGAAGTCCCAGAAACCTGCGAAATGATCTTTCAGAATCTCTTTTATAACCCCTGTTCCCTTTTTCATGTTTCTACTCCTCAAAGTATGAATAATTAAATTTTATCACAAAGTTATCCACAGCCGAAGAATTTTATAATTTCCTAGACAA
>NZ_JAXHDC010000109.1:0-1546 GCF_037072045.1 Oceanobacillus sp. MO10714A
CACTAGCGTTGCATTAAAACTATTTCTGAAAGTCAACCATCTTGATTAGCTACCCGACTTAATTAGACGAATATTCTGTCATATATTCCTTCTATAAAATTAAAAAAGAACAACGAGGGTTTAAAGGTAGCCCTTCATCCATTTTTGAATTTTATATACAATTTAAATGAGTGGATCATAAACCAAGTTATCTAAATGAAAAATCTCTCCTAATTCATATTGTGCTAGGGTTTCTTCAAAGATTCGTTCGTGTTCTTGCCGCCGTCGTCCTCTAGATGTGCCTTCGGGGGGTTTAAACACTTCGGAAATAAAATTCGTCATTGATTTATCCCAGCAATCACGAATCCAGTGAAGCATCTCTAGTAGTGTGCCTTTATAGCTTATTCTGTTCTTCATAAGCAGTGTTAAACAGTACGTGATCATCGCTAGATAGAGCTGATTGTATACGGCATTTTCACTTTTTCCATACAACTTTTTGATTACAAGGTGTTGCTTTACCCATTTGAAAAATAATTCAATTTGCCAACGATTTCGGTAAAGGTCGCTTATTTCCTGTGCACTCACCTTTGCATCATTACACACGATTCTAATTTGATTCCCTTCACTATCTCGGGTCTCTACTAATTGCAGTTCATGCTTCATGTTTCCAATCTTTATAATCGCATGTCGAGTGATTGGAGAAGTATCGTCAACCGGCATTTCCTCGATGACATGCACAACAGTATTTGATTTAATTCGTGTCACAAAACGAATACCAGCTTTCGAGTAGGCTTCAAACTTTTCAAAGTTGAAATAGCCACGGTCGAACACATGTAGTACTTTTTTATCCGCTACAATCAGTGCATCCAGCTGCGTTTCATCCGCAGGTCTTGCCGGACTGAGATTTACTTTATTTGGATAAGAAATGCCATCGCAAAAGGAAATGGAAGTATGCATCTTCACGCCAGCTTTTGTTTCTCGAAAATCTGCCCATTCATATTGACTGAGACACATGGATATCGTTGATGAATCAATCAAATGAAGTTTACCAAGTTCCTTACTTACCATTCTTGGTCCAAGTATATGGTGCAACTTCTGAATTAAATGATGTAAAATCACTTCAAAAATTTCGTGTGGAATGTCTCTGTTTTTTCGAGAAAGCTGTGACTTACTAATACTTTCAATACCTACCAGCCTTTGAACTGTTTTCTTGCGTTTAATCGTATTGCTTATTCGTTTTAAACTATCTAAATTTTTCAGTTGCGCATAGATAAAAGCATTCGTAAAAGTTAGTATATCTAGCTTTTTAACATACTTATCAAGTCCAGCGTGATCAACCATTTTTTGAATGACTTTTGAATCTAATGGATGAATGTATTCCTTGAATACAGTTTTTATGGTATGATTGTCCATGAGTTCTCCTTATAATTTGGGATTTGGACAGGACTACCATTCCCTTATTATAAGGTTTTTTATAGACTTTTGTAGTGAAAACTCCCATTATTCCTAATGTTCCAACTAAATATTTTTCTTGACATTTGTAGAAAAACTTTATGCAACGCTAGTG
>NZ_JAXHDC010000110.1:0-1536 GCF_037072045.1 Oceanobacillus sp. MO10714A
ACTCAACTTTCGCAGAGTAAAAATGACATCTAACCTTTATCTGGTAAAGTACTTTTGGAAATTCATTATGGACCTTGACATCTGCCTACTATAAAAAAGAAAAACACCTCCACTTTTGGTATAGTTTAATTGTCTAGAAAAAAACTACCAAATAGAAGAGGTGCCTCCTACTATGATAGCGAATAATGACCAAAATAATCAAATGCCAACCGAATTAAAATCTGGTTTTAATGAATTAGAGATGCTTAAACATTTGCGGAAAGCCGGTATCACCAAAGGATTTGGGTTTTCTTGTGCTTATTTATTTCAGCTCCTATTTTGTTTAATTTTCGAACAGAAAAATTGGTTTCGATTGCTTGAAAGCAAAAAATCAGAAAGTCTGCCAGGGAAAGACACCATCTATCGCTTTTTAAACTATTCCAAGTATAATTGGCGCCGTTTTTTACTTTCACTAAGTGCTTCAACCATTTCTAAAGTAAGTCGGTTGACCAAAAATGATCGTCCAAAAGTGTTAATCGTTGATGACTCTGCCTATGAACGGAACCGGAGTAAGAAAGTAGAATTACTGGCTCGCTGTTTTGATCACGCATCTCAAAAAATGCGTTTTTACAAAGGTTTTCGTATGCTTACGCTTGGTTGGTCGGATGGTGCCACTTTCATGCCAGTCGACTTCTCCTTATTAAGCTCAAAGAAGTCAAAAATCAATGATATTTCGAATAAAGTAGACAAACGCACTTCTGGTTATAAAAGACGGGAAGAAGCCCTACAAACAGCTCCAGAACAACTACCATCTATGATTTCACGGGCACTTTCTGCAGGAATAGACGCATCTTATGTGTTAATGGATAGTTGGTTTACCCAGCAGCCACTGATTCAATCGATTGTGGAACAAGGTATAGACGTGATTGGTATGGTGAAAGCTACCAATCAACGTTATTTAGTTGATGAAAAACGGGTTAATTTAAAAGAACTTTATCGTCTAGCGAAACCAGCATCGGGAAACAAAAGTATCTTGCGCTCTATTCATACAACGATGGCAAACGGAGTACCAGTAAAAGTTGTATTCGTTCGAAATCGCAATAAAAGAAGTGAATGGTTAGCTATCTTAAGTACGGATTGTACGTTAACAGAAACAGAGATTATTCGAATTTACGGAATGCGCTGGGACATTGAAGTCTTTTTCAAGGCGACAAAATCTCTGTTGAAATTACAAAAGGAATTTCAAGGTAGATCCTATGATTCACTAATCAGCCACACGACGATTGTCTTTTCAAGATATATCCTTTTGTCTTGGCAAAACCGCTGTAGTACAGATGACCGCACACTTGGCGGGATGTTTTATGAACTTTGTGACGAAGTAAATGAACTGGATTGGGCAGTTGCATTACAACAACTAATCGAGCTTCTTGAAGATGCTTTGAATAAAACGAACAAGAAATTCAAAAAGTTAATCAAAAGTCAACTACAGTATTGGTTTGCGGGATTACCTAACTATATCAAGGTATACCTGCCTAGTTTGGGCTGCGAAAGTTGAGT
>NZ_JAXHDC010000111.1:0-1507 GCF_037072045.1 Oceanobacillus sp. MO10714A
AAAGAAGCACCTCCCCAAATCTTGTATAATGGTAATATCCACAAAACCATAAAAAGACTGGAGGAGTGCTTCTTATGACCATTATACGACAACCAAGCCTATTTGGCATCCAAGAATTATACAACATGGAACCTACCCAAAAGTACGAAGCGATTATTTCTACGATAGATGTGGATGCCATCTATCATGCAGTAACTAAAAAGTCACGTTTTGGTGCACCTGAAGAACTAAATTATGCGGCCATGATTATTTCCTGTTTTGTGAGATATGTAGAACGAATCCCAACTATTAAAGATCTGATCAAACGTCTCCATGAGGATATTGCTTTTAAACTAAATTGTGGATTCCTCGTATCGGATGCCGTTCCGTCAGAAGCCTCTTACTCTCGGCTTGTGACGAAATTACTGGAGTGCGACATACTGGAGAAACAAAAAGAAAAAGTTGTGCTTCAAGCTATTGAAGAAGGCTTTATCACAGACGATACAGTTGCCATTGATGCCACTCATTTTGAAGCTCGTGACCAAGCGCCTCCGAAAGAAGAAAAGCCAAAGTCCGAGCAGAAAAAACGTGGGCGCAAAACAAAAGAAGAGCGTGAACAGTGGCTAAAAGACCAAGCCGAAAAAGAAGCAACTATGCCTTTATATGAAAAGAAAATAGAAGCACAATTAGATGTTCCTTTAGCGGAGTTGCGTTCCGAAGTTCCCATAGACCCAAAATGGGGCGTAAAGAAGAACTCGGAAGGAAAAAATGTTTTTTGGTTTGGCTACAAAGCTCACTTAATCGTTGGCACATCCAGTCAATATATTTTGGATTCACTCTTTTCATCAGGAAATCTAAATGATGGGAAGGCTGCCATCCCGTTGCTTAAGGGAATTCATGAGCGCTTTTTCGGGCTGAATTTACGTTATAATACGATGGATGCAGGCTATGACTTTGAACCGATTTACGAGCAAGTCCATCGGATGGGACAACAATCTGTGATTGCATACAACAAGCGAAATGAAGGGGAACTTCTGGGTTACGACAAACACTTTGCCCCAACATGTTTTCGTGAGCATTCGTACCGTTATGATAGCTTTGATGCCAAATATGAAACACTAAAATACACGAGCCCAAAAGAATGCAGGGAATGCCCTTTAGCGAATGAGGGCATTTGTCAAAAGGTTTATAAAATGAAAATAACGAAAGACCTTCGGAAGTATACTGCTCCAGCCCGCGGTTCCAAAGCATGGGACAATATTTACAAACGTCGCACCGCTGTAGAACGCGTGAACGCCTATCTTAAAGAATGGTTCCAATTGAACAATGTTCGTTATCGTACGGGAAAGCGTGCAAAAGTCCATTTTGACATGGTAACCCTTGTTTATAATGCATCAAAGCTCGCCGCGGATCGTATCGATGCGCAATTAAATCCATCACAAACTGCATGATTTCTGTTTTTAAAAATACAATTTAGAAATTCTGTACGTCTTTGTATTTTTAAAAAGAGCAATTATGAAATTGACTC
>NZ_JAXHDC010000112.1:0-1495 GCF_037072045.1 Oceanobacillus sp. MO10714A
TGGACCTATGTCAAGAAATTAGACACAATGAATATGGATTTTTATTTAAATATCCTTCGTTTTGTTTTGTCGTTTAATGAGGATAGCACCCCTTTGGAAGCTATCAAGGGTAAAGGCTTTGCCCCTCCTGTCGTCGGCCCTTGACACCTTCCAAATCCGTGCTGTGTTAAATGCACGACAAATCAAAACTAAAAAAATGGGATGGTGTCTAAAGAGACCTAGAATTAATTTTAGATAATCTCTCTTTAAGCAATGGAGGCCTTTTAAGCTCGTTTATATTGCTTTTCAAATGCAACTGGTGATACGTATCCTATTGTGGAGTGAATCCTCTTGTAATTGTAAAATGTCTCGATATAATCAAATATACTCATTTTAGCTTCTTCACGAGTTTTATAGTTTTCATGGAAGATAAGTTCCTTCTTAATTATGCTGTGAAAGGACTCAATACAGGCGTTGTCGTAACAGTTTCCTTTGCGGCTCATACTTCCAATAATGTTATATTCCTTTAATAACGCTCGATAATCGTGTGATGCATATTGACTTCCACGATCCGAATGGTGAATCAGCCCTTCAGTTGGTGGCTGCTTCCGAATTGCCCGTTTTAAAGCGGTTAGTACTAGTTCCTTATTCATTCGATGGCTCATTTGCCAACCAATGATTCTTCTAGAAAACAAATCCATAACAGAAGCCAGGTATAGCCACCCCTCTTTCGTCCAAACATAAGTTATATCAGCTACCCAGACCTCTCCAGGCTTATTGACCTTAAATTGCTGGTTTAATAGATTTGGAAAAACAGGTAACCGGTGATTCGAATTTGTTGTTGCCTTGTGCTTCTTAACTACTTTGGATTGCATGTTATTCTCACGCATAATACGTGAAACATTTTTCTCGGTTGTATGAATGCCTTGCTCCTCTAAAACTTTTGTGATTTTAGGGCTACCATACCTTTCTTTAGATTCAACAAAAATACGTTTTATTTCCCTAGTAAGCACTTCTTTCTTTTTCTTTTGTTCGCTTTTGGGTCGTTTACGCCAATTATAATAGCCACTCTTTGAAACACCTAGTACTTCACACATCTTCGCTACACGGAACTCGTGTCGGTGTTTTTCAATGAAGTCATAAATTACTTCTGGTTTTTTGCGAAGATGCCCATAGCCTTTTTTAAAATAGCATTTTCCTCTTCCAAGTCACGTAATCGTTTTTGTAGCTCATGTTTTTCTTTGTCTTCCGGCTTGAGATTACCAGTACCAACAAATCCTGTGTCGGATTCATTACGATACTTTTTCACCCAGTTGTGTAGGGTCTGTTCAGCTAAGTCTAACTCTCTAGCTGTTTCCGAAATTCTTTGACCCTTTTCTTCCACAAGTTTTACAGCATATAATTTAAATTCTTTATCATAACTTTTGCGCTTTGCCATTTAAAACACTCCGATCTATTTCTTGGGTTCTATTATACAATCCCAATTCGGTGTGTCTAATTTTTAGTCTAACATCAA
>NZ_JAXHDC010000113.1:0-1443 GCF_037072045.1 Oceanobacillus sp. MO10714A
TGATGCTAGTATAGTTTCATGGACACATCTAAGTTAAATTTTATACAATGAATTTCAAGGAGGATGTGTCCAATGATTACAAAAAATAATGGTAAACGATATAACGATGATTTTAAAAAAATGATTATCGATCTTTATCATTCTGGAAGTTCTGTAAAAGATTTAAGTAGCGAGTATGGCGTATCTGATGTAACCATCTACAAATGGATTAAAGATTTAACACCAATTGAAGGGTCTGATGGCAAAGAGATTACTCCTAAAGAAGTGGATGCCATCCAAAAAGAAAACCTTCGCTTGAAACAGGAGCTTGAAATCTTAAAAAAGGCTATGGCCATATTCGCTCGAAAGTAGATGACACAGAACTAACTGATTTTATTACAGAACATAAAGATGATTACCCGATTCGTACAATGTGCGAAACCCTTGATATACCAAAAAGTACCTACTACCAATCCTTGAATAAAACAGAATCAAATCGTGACCGTGAGAACCGTGAACTCACAGAAAAAATTATAGAGATTCATGAAGCGAGTAAAAAACGATATGGTGCACCTAAGATCTTTAAAATACTTAAAAAACAAGGGCACAAGGTCAGCTTTAACCGAGTTCAACGCTTAATGAAGAAAGCTGGCATCCGGTCCATCACTGTTAAAAAGTTCCGTCCGACACCTAGTAAAGAAAAGGTGGAAGAACGAGAAAATATTCTTAAAAGAGACTTTTCTACGACTACGATTAACCAAAAGTGGGTTGGCGATATCACGTATATTCACACGCTTCGTGATGGTTGGTGTTACCTTGCATCTGTTTTAGACTTGCATTCGAAAAAGGTTATTGGGTATTCATTTGAACGTTCAATGACGACTGATTTAGTAGAAAAAGCTTTAGAGAACGCTTATATCACACAGAAACCTAATGATGGCGTCATCTTCCATTCTGATTTGGGTTCACAATATACAAGTGATTCCTTCGCAGAAAAGATTCAGAGCTATAAGATGACACATTCCTTCAGTCACAAGGGAAGCCCCTATGACAATGCTTGTATTGAGTCTTTTCATGCGATTTTAAAGAAGGAAGAAGTAAATCACGTTCAATACTTAGATTTCAACGCTGCGAGGCTAGAGTTATTTAAATATATTGAGGGCTGGTATAACCGCAAAAGAATACACGGTAGTATCGGTTATCTAACCCCGCAAGAGAAGGAAGAGTTAGCGCATAATCAAGCTGCATAATTGCACAAATTGACATAAGTGCACGGCTTTACTTGGAGAGGTGCGTGTGGTAGGCTTTTGCCTGGCGAAATGTGTTTTACTAACCTTTCGTCTTTCGCAAATCACCACACGCACAGAGGCTCCATGTCAAGCCTTCACATATATATTCAAATAAGCTTCAAAGCACACTAAGAAAAATTAACTTAAATGTGTCCTAAATATTGACGTAGATCCA
>NZ_JAXHDC010000114.1:0-1428 GCF_037072045.1 Oceanobacillus sp. MO10714A
TGAGTCAATTTCATAATTGCTCTTTTTAAAAATACAAAGACGTACAGAATTTCTAATTTGTATTTTTAAAAATAGAAATCATGCGGTTTGTTGCTGATTCAATTGTGCATTTATTCGATCTGCTGCTAGTTTTGAAGCGTTGTAAATCAGTGTTACGATGTCAAAGTGAACTTTTGCACGTTTTCCAGTACGATAACGAACATTATTAAGCTGAAAAAATTCCTTCAGATAGGCATTTACTCGTTCTACAGCGGTGCGACGTTTGAATATGTTTTTCCATGCTTGTGATCCACGTGCTGGTGCGGTGTACCTTCGCAGGTCTGTCGTAATTTTAACTTTATAAACCTTTTGGCAAATCCCTTCGTTAGCTAATGGACATTCTTTACACTCTTTTGGACTTGTATATTTTAAGGTTTCGTATTTCTTGTCAAAGCTATCATAACGATAGGAATGCTCTCTAAAACAAGTTGGGGCAAAGTGTTTATCAAACCCTATGGGTTCCCCTTCATTTCGTTTATTATACGCAATAACGGATTGGTGGCCCATTCGGTTTACCTGTTCGTAAATGGGTTCATAATCATAACCCGCATCCATGGTTTGATAGCGCAAAGATGGAAGTGAAAGGCGTTCGTCCATCCCTTTTAGTAACGGGATGGCTGCCTTACCATCATTTAAGCTCCCGGATGAAAACATGGATTGTAGAATATATTGACTGGATGCTCCGACAGCCAGATGCCCATTAAATCCAAACCAAAAGACATTATTGCCTTCTGAGTTCTTCTTCACCCCCCATGTTGGGTCTTGAGGAACTTCGGCACGTAGTTCATCTAAGCTAACGTCTAATTGAGCTTCAATTTTTTATCGTAAAGAGGTAGATTGGCTTCTTTTTCAGCTTGTTCTTTCAACCATTGTTCGCGCTCTTCTTTGGATTTGCGTCCGCGTTTTTTAGGTTTAGGCTTTGGCTTTTCTTCTTTAGCTTCAAAGTGTGTAGCGTCAATGGCAATCGTGTCATCCATAATAAAACCCTCTGAAATAGCTTGAAGGACTACCTTTTCTTGAACCTTTTCCAGGATGTTGGATTCACTTAGCTTGGTTAAAAGCCGAGAATAAGACGCTTCAGAAGGGACATCGTCAGAAACGAGAAATCCACAATTCAGCTTGAAAGCAATGTCTTCATTCAGTCGTTTAACCAGGTCTTTAATGGTGGGAATTCGTTCCACGTATCGAACAAAAACGGAAATAATCATGGCACCATAATTTAGCTCTTCAGGCGCACCAAAACGTGATTTCTTAGTTACTGCATGGTAAATTGCATCTAAATCTATCGCAGAAATAATCGCTTCATATTTTTGGGTAGGTTCCATGTCGTATAATTCTTGGATGCCAAATAGGCTATATTGTCGTATAATGGTCATAAGAAGCACTCCT
>NZ_JAXHDC010000115.1:0-1397 GCF_037072045.1 Oceanobacillus sp. MO10714A
GGGTCAACACCAAAACCAATGGTTGATATTGATAGGTAAATATGGTAATGGTGCTAAATAAATGAAAAACATCTGCCTCCCTGTTATTCTTTAAGTTACCAGACTAAAAGAAAACGAGGTTAGACAGATGCCCTTACAGTATATCAATGAACTCTTAGATTTACCAGAAGTAAAAATTGTCAACGTAGAAATAGAAAAAGACCATGCCATTATTGAACTTACACCAGTCGATCACACTCAGGTTTGTCCGTATTGCCATTCAACATCTGTTATTCGAAATGGAACTCCTTATAAACGAGATGTGCGTCATCTAGCTGCTTTTGATAAATCTGTTGACTTGCGTATCCCCGCCATTTGTCTAGCTTGTAAGGATTGTGGTGCAACTTTTACCTGGGAGTATTCTTTTGTTGAGCCCAAAAAACGGTATACGAAAGTGTTTTCTGACTATCTCGCGCGCCAAACATATGGAGCGACGGTCGCTCATACATCCATGGAAGAACAAGTTCCCTATTCTACTATGGAGCGAATTTTCAAGAGTAATCTTCAGGATAAAAGTGAGGAGATACAAGAGTGGGTTTATCAAGAGGCAGTTGAACGGGAAGGTTTAGTTCTTGGGATCGATGACTTTGCAATTCGCAAAGGGCACACGTACAATACAGGGCTTCACGACCTTAAAGGAGGGCGTTTCCTTGATATAATTCCTGGTCGCACCGGTGATGAACTGCGGGATTACGCCGAAAATCACACCTTGTTCAAACTGCTTAATCCGGTTGCTATTGTGATGGATTTGGCCAAAGCGTATCATACCTTTTGTAAAGAATGGTTCCCTAAAGCCATTCGAATTGCCGACAGATTTCATGTGAATCGCTATGTGACAGAGGCTCTTCAGGATGTACGTCGAATGGTTCAAAAAGATTTATCTTCTCAAGCCAAAAAGAAAATAAAGTCAAAAGCCCGCCTTCTTAACAAGCGAGCAGAAGACCTGACGGAAGAAGAACGCACCACTGTTCAGGAAATCCTTAGTTATGACGTTAGATTAGCAGCCACTTATGAATGGAAGGAAAATTTTATCACATGGTACGATTGTGCTCCAGATGTGAGGATAGCGAAAATCTGGTTTGAACGCTGGTACAACGAAGGAAAGTCTATTGGAATCGATGTGGTGGATGAATGTTTGAAGACGATGTCGAACTGGAAAGAAGAAATCATCAACTATCATCGTCTTCGCTATACAAATGCAGCTGTGGAAGGACGGAATAACCGAATTAAAGCTCTTCAACGGAGACTTTATTTTACACGTAATCAGTCTATTTATAAGGAACGTATTCTAGTTGAGTGCAACCGTGAATTAGCATAGTTGCACCTAGTGTGTCAACCATTGATTTTGGTGAAGAGCC
>NZ_JAXHDC010000116.1:0-1387 GCF_037072045.1 Oceanobacillus sp. MO10714A
TGGATTTGCAATACTTTCAAACCGTTTTGTTCAGCTTTGCGAATACCAAAAATATCACCGTTATTTATAATATAGATATAACTACTGACAACCATTAAACCCGACGTCAAAAACGCAATAGTCGGTAGAGAAATTACATATCTAGGGTTGCCACCGACCTCTAAGTTCATTGGAATATCTTGTTGCTTACTTAATAAAAAGCTCACGATCACAAGACTGAATAGAATCAGTGAAATGGTAAATGGATGTCGCCGATAGTCGACAAAATCGAGAAATTTTTTGGATTTCCCTGTAAAATCGAGGCCATCCGGTTCCTCCACTCTTTCCCCCATCATCACATACAGAAAACCGATAAAAACGATACCGATAAAAAGAAACAACCAAAATAACTTGAAAACGAGGGACCAGCTATGAAATCCAGCACCAACAAGCACTACAATGACAATCCCGATTATCCATTTATTAAAGGGAATTCCTTGGCGTTCCCATTTATTGATCAAATTCCTGTTATCCTTTTTTTCCTCATCTAGATTGTATGTAGACAATTTATTCATGATATACGCGCAAATAATACTGCCCCATCCAAAAGCAAATGCCATGTATGTCTCCTTAGGATAATTGGACACCTTATCATAATTTCCGATCACCCAGTTGCCAGTAAAAGCAACTACAAAAATTCCAAAAAGCATGACATATGAAGATAAATTCCTGATGATCTCACCACCCTGATTCCATTGTAAACAAGATTTCTCTATTATTTACGATTATCAGGCTACTAAGTTTCAATTATTCGAGAAAAAACTTCATGGAAGACTATTTCTTTTCCAATTCTACAGTCTACATTATCCATGGAAATAACCTCACCAATTACTTCCTGTATATAGAAAGAGTGTAAATTAAGTTGCGAAGAAAGAGTTATACTCTCTACTTACACTGCTTAGTTTACACTCTCAATATTGTTTCTATTTGTTTACTCACTTAACTGATCATACGACAACAACCTATGAATATGCACGGCCAAATATGTTAGTTCATCATTTGGTATATTTTTTTCATATAATTGATAAATATATTCTATATTCTTTAATCTTAAATGCTCCATTCATTGCCTCAGGATATAGGTTGGCAATCTGCTCAAATAATATATTATCATCGTTCTCTAGCATCTGGTCCGCAAAATAGCGTTCTACAAAAAACTTTACATGAGTAATAAAGCGAATATAATGGATATTTTCCTTATCTATGTTTATATTCAATGTATACCTAACTAGATTTACAATAATTCCTATCATTTTGGCAGTTTTCATGGAGTCTTTTGATTCCGTCCCATGAGCGTTAATTA
This sequence comes from Oceanobacillus sp. MO10714A, assembly GCF_037072045.1. Lineage (NCBI taxonomy): Bacteria > Bacillati > Bacillota > Bacilli > Caryophanales > Bacillaceae > Oceanobacillus > Oceanobacillus sp. MO10714A. Next base: position 1,343 of record NZ_JAXHDC010000116.1, read on the forward strand.
AATGGAAAGCAATGTTTGCTGCTTCTTCTATTGGCAACTCTATAT
>NZ_JAXHDC010000117.1:0-1345 GCF_037072045.1 Oceanobacillus sp. MO10714A
ATTCAACGTTTATTTGCTTTAGATAGTCATGCACTTGATCACAATTTGCAAATATGGAAGCGGGTGAATCCTGATTATATTGAAATATTACCGGCAATTCTACCCGGAATCATTAAAGAAGTACAAGAAGAAACGGGCATACCCATTATTGCCGGGGGATTAATCAGAACAGAGCAGGATGTTAAGGAAACTATTAAAAATGGTGCCGTAGCTGTAACAACCTCGAGTAACCTACTTTGGGAGCTTTAGCAGTTAGAAACTAAGACCACATCTTTGCTTGTTGCCTTCAAGCTGAAAGACGCAAATAAAAACCTGAAATATTTTTGTTGACAACGCTTTCACGATGATGTAGAATGCTAGTTACAAGTTAAGCGAAGTGCTGGAGATGAGAGAATCACACTGCACCCCATATTTCTTTGAACGGGAAATATTATGGGGTGAGGTGTGATTTTTTTTAAAGGCTTGTCATAACTTGTTGTAAGGGGTTTAATATTTAAAGGGGGTTAAGGGATGTCAGCGTTTCTAGCAGAGGTCATTGGTACGATGGTTCTCATTATTTTTGGCGGCGGTGTGGTAGCAAGCAATATTTTGAACAAGTCAAAAGGTGCTGGCGGTGGCTGGGTGCTAATAACACTCGGATGGGGACTTGCGGTAACTTTAGGGGTGTACGCCGCAGGAAACTTTTCTGGAGCCCATCTGAATCCAGCTGTTACTTTAGGGTTTGCTGCTATTGGAGAATTTCCTTGGGAAAATGTATTAACGTATATTTCAGGACAAATGGTTGGTGCTATAATTGGAGCCACCATCGTTTTCTTTGCTTATTTACCTCATTGGAGAGAGACAAGGGAGACGGACCTGAAGTTAGCCGTATTCGCAACAGGACCGGCAATCCGGAGTCCATTATCAAACCTTGTTACTGAAATGATTGGTACGTTCGCTCTGCTTCTAGGTCTACTCTTTATTGGTGCCAATCAATTTACGGAAGGGTTAAACCCGCTTGTTGTGGGTGCGTTAATTGTTGCGATCGGTATGTCTTTAGGAGGACCTACAGGTTACGCGATTAACCCGGCACGTGATTTAGGACCAAGGATTGCACATGCCCTGCTTCCAATACCCGGTAAAGGAAGCTCTGATTGGGGATACGCGTGGGTTCCGGTGATTGGTCCTATTATCGGCGGGGTTTATGGGGCCTTGTTTTATCAAGCTTTCTTTACAGGTGCTTATACCACGATGTTTTGGATAGCGAGTGTGGTGGTAGCTATCATATTTGTGGCCGCTGCAAGCATCGAATTAAAAAAAGCACCGAATAGACCGATAGCTAATAAAAAAGTATCTTAAGCAAAAT
>NZ_JAXHDC010000118.1:0-1221 GCF_037072045.1 Oceanobacillus sp. MO10714A
CCTAAATTGCAATATTAAATGCAACACTTTATGTGAAACCACTATATAAGGTTTTTATGTCAATTTGTTGATTGTGTGGCCTAGGCCACACAATCAACAAATTGCGCAAAATTTTCCTCCGGGGTCTCGTAGTTTAATATTTTCCGGGGGAATGTGTTCATCCAGTTGGCAACTTCTGCAATGTGCTGGTCCGAGTATGCGTGAATCGGTTGCCCTTTCTTTATAAAACGTCTGAGTAGCCCATTATGACGTTCATTCGTCCCTCTCTCCCAAGATGCATATGGATGCGCAAAATAAACATCTATTCCCATTTCTTTTCCTTGTGCGCTAAGTTCACTAAATTCGGATCCGTTATCAGCTGTGATGCTTTTAAATGTCTTTTGAACGTTTGGGTATTCCTGAAATATACCTTCTAAAGCATCCCTTACTTCTGGTGCGTTCTTACCCGGTATGCGTTGGACAATGGCCATACGAGTCTTTCTTTCCACAAGAGTTAGAAGTGCCTGGTCTTTAGATTTGTGGCCAAGAACAGTATCAATTTCCCAATGCCCGAACTCTTCACGTGTGTCAATTGATTCTGGTCTTTCTTCAATGCTCGTTCCAAGGACTTTCTTATTACCTTTTGACTTTGAAGACTTTGTTTTGCGGCGTAGCTTCAAAACTAGGTCCATATTCTTCACTTTTAGATCGCCGTTATCAATCCAGTTATATAGGGTTTTCGTGCAAGGAACAGAATCGAATGTATTTTGTTTTTTTGCATAGCCCACAACAACGTCGGGTGACCAGTTGTCTTTCAATATTTTCTCCTCAGCGAATAATATGAATTCCCATGAAGCCATCAAGATAGTCGGAGCACCACAGTTTCTTCTGTTCTCCTCATAAACACGTGCGCCAACGTCAGGAAAGTATTTCTTGTAGGGTTTACGATTGGTATCGATTTGTTCGACTGTGCCCCGCTTTAGTTCTCGAGATACTGTACTGTGATCGCGTCCAATTTTCTCTCCAATTTCTCTTAAAGACAAACCTTGCTCCCTGTATGCAGCTATTTGTCCTCTTTCAATTTCAGTTAAATGTGTATAGCTTCGTTTTTTCGTGTTAGAATGAGAGTGAGTCATCGTGATTTACCTCCGTATGTTTATGGTTTTGGTCAACTTTAACTATACGTGGTTTCACGATGGCTTTCTATTTATTTAGCTGTTGCATTTCATTTTACAATGAAGC
>NZ_JAXHDC010000119.1:0-1175 GCF_037072045.1 Oceanobacillus sp. MO10714A
AACGCCAAAAGGTCTCTATTGTTATTGGAAAAGTAAATTCTACTCTTTGTTAATTTAGGCTTTAGATTTTTCCTTATGGAGTTTAATAATTAAGCCAAATACGTTCAAATTCATGCTTTATCTTGCAATTCCAAAAAAATTAAAAAAGCCGCGAATCCTTGAAATGTTAAGTTTTCTAAGGCTAAGTTTTGCAAAAAGAATTTCCTAACTTTTGAAAATATTCATTCCTCGGTTGATGCAAATAATCATTTACATTTTGTAATACTTATATTACAATGATAGTGATCTATTTTAGAAGGAAGGGAACTTGATGTTTGAGAATAGGGTTCGAGAGTTACGTGCACGGTTTAGATGGACACAACAAGACTTAGCTGATGCAATTGGCGTTACAAGGCAAACAATAGGATTAATTGAAAAAGGGGATTATTCCCCATCTGTAACGATGGCATTAAAAATTGCAAATGCTTTTAATGTTTCTGTTGAAGAAGTTTTTTATTTAAAGGAAAGGAATGATTAAACATGTTGAAACATATCTTACGTACACCATTAATACCGATGGGTTTATTTATACTGCTCATTACATTTTTGACACTTTCACTAACGAATACACTGGTTGTCTTAGCTAGATTATCTTTTGGGATATTAGTACTTTGTACATTTTTGTGGTTAACTTTTATAAAGCTTTACAACCGTAAGAATCCCGATAATCAAATTAAACCGTTTGGATTAATTCCACCTGAATTCCGCGAGATGGATGAGGGTCAACAGTGGGTTACCTATAAAGCTTGCCGGAATGTTTATATTTACTATAGTTTTGCACTGCCAATTATAGCGGGAGCTTGTTTTCTTTTTTCTGGTCATGTTCTTATTCCATTAATTGGTATAGGTGTAGTAGGTGTAGGACAATATATTGTTTATTGGCTAACTACTATTCGAGTATTAAATCGTATTTAACAGATTAAGGATTAAAGGAATATAATTACAAGAATTTGTGGAAGTATGAGTATATTTATGTATTAAATTTTGATCTTTGGGAGATTTAAAAATTGGTTAAAGTTAAAAAGTTGAAAGATTGTACAATAACAGATGCTGTTAATGCTTGGAATGCAGGATTTGAAGGGTATTCAATTGATGTCAAGATGACCGCTGATAGGTTTTTGGAAAGGATGGTAAAG
>NZ_JAXHDC010000120.1:0-1131 GCF_037072045.1 Oceanobacillus sp. MO10714A
GTATGGAACGCTTGGTTACGCTTGATCAGGTCGGCTTCATACCATTTGGTACGCAGTAAAATTATTCTTTAACATTGCTGGCGATTTTTTGGATTTCTTCTTGTGATAGACCAGTTATTTCTTCGATGATATGAGGATCTAAGCCTTTTTTTATCGAGTTTTTAACCAGTATTTCTTCCATTTCCTTTTTACCTTGTTTTTTACCTTCCTCTTTACCTAGTTCTTTACCTTCCTCACGAAACATATCAGCCAGGCTCATAATAATTTTGCTCCCTTCTGGATAACTGTTCTTAATTTTTTCCGTAATTTCATCCGTATTTCCTCGTGTGACATTCGTCGCCGCGCTGAAAATATAGTACAGCATCGTCTCAAAGTATTCCATACCCGTCTGTTTATCATCCAACTCCTGCAAATAAGAAATACTTCTTTCAAGGATCCTAAGCAATTCTTGAACCGATTCCGCCTTACGAATATCGCGGAACATCGTAATTAAAATCCGGATACGAGCTTCACCCTTGATTTCTTCATCTGGAAAATTAGTGAAATCAAAAAGCAAAAATTTGTAGTTGGGAATAAATTGACGTATTTCCCTTGGCAAGTCATCATAATTTGCAATTGCCTTACGAAGCATATCGGAAGTATTCCAACTTGTGTTTCCGTGATACATAACTAAAGGAATAACGGGTGGCACAGTTTTTAAATTCTCTTTCCTCATCTTTGCGTCCCAAAATTCCGCCATGTACTTCAATATTTGAAAGGTAACGGTTCTGTCAGCATAACTTTTGTGTTCGAAAAGGAAATATACATAACCTTCTTTCCCGTCAATATCTGTGCTGAAAAGTAAATCAGAGTAACTTTCTTCTAGGTCTTTACTGATGAAGCTGTCCTTCTCAAGTTTCAATGTGTCCGTATTAAGAAACTTCATAACGCCAGGTGGTAAATAATGGTGTAAGAAACTTCTCGTCACTATAAGATGACTAAATGTTTCTTTAAAAAGCTTATCATGGGGACTTTCCACCTTTCTAAACTTCTGTTGGGGGTAATGGGAAGTTTCCTCCTTGACCAATAATAAGTTCGCCAAATTCTTCACTTCCTCCGAGGATATAATGATGAGATTAATAATGTAGATTC
>NZ_JAXHDC010000121.1:0-1056 GCF_037072045.1 Oceanobacillus sp. MO10714A
GTATGTGTAAAATAGTTCTCGGTGATATTATTTCAAAATCCTAGCCAAAAAAGAAGAAGCACTCTATCATAAATGTATGCTACCAGGCAAATACATTATAGAAAGAGGCCTCTTCATGGATACTATTATATCAAAATTATACGGATTAATACACCAAACAGACAACTTAATTGATTTTGAAGAAAGTGTGCGTAGATTGATGTATGAAGAGTTTTCTTCAATGTTGGGGGACATCTTTAGCCAAATGAATGACGTGCTTGTGAAGGAGAAACAAGCATTGGGTTGGACCGTTGAACGATATGATGATCGAAGTATTCAGTTCACTTTTGGTTGGGTGAGATACACGCGTACCCTTATGCACGATCAGGAGGGCAATGCTAGATACCCTTTTGACGAATGGATGGGGTTCAAAAAATATAAGCGCAGAAGTCCATTTGTAGAAGTGAAAGTTGCGGAAATGGTCAGTGAATGTACCTATCGGGAAACAGCTCATATATTGAGCGAATGGACCGCGGTAGATATTAGCCATTCAACAGTTGGAACAATTGTGAGGGAAGTTGGAGAAGCACAAGCAAAGGCGGATGAAGATATGGTCATCGATTTAGAGGAATCCGCGGAATTGCCAGAAGGTAAGGAAGTTGATTTTCTCTATGCAGAAGCTGATGGAGTATTTATTCGGGGAACGGAAAAGAAAAAGAGTCACGAGGTAAGCCATGCGATCGTTTATGAGGGTTGGGACAAGAGTGGAGAAAGAGTATCTCTGCGCAATCAGAAAGTGATCATGACGACTAAGCCAACTTCGGAGTTTTGGAAAGAACTTCAAGCACTTACTGCCAACCACTATTCCTTGGAGAAAACGCAGATCGTGACAAATAGCGATGGTGGAGCCGGCTACACAGCTGAGAAGTTTCAAGAAGCCTTTTCCCAATCGGCATACCCTGTCCTAAACCAATTAGACGCTTATCATGTATTTCAAGGGCTTAATCGAGCGCTTGGTGCCGGCAAGAGTGACTATAAAACAGAATTACGAAAAGCGTTAGAGGATCACGATTTGGA